>JAYRHW010000291.1:0-6822 GCA_041907145.1 Bdellovibrionota bacterium | reverse complement strand
TGGCCACGATGACCGGAATGCCGCGGTAGTTTGCTTGCTCGATGAGCCGGCGCTGCAGCATCGGCAACTGCTCGATGGGCATCTCGAGACCCAGATCTCCGCGCGCTACCATGATGCCGTCCGAGGCATCCATGATTTCGAATATATTGCCGAGAGCGCTCTTACGCTCAATCTTGGCGATGATCTTGATGTCGCCGCCTTCCCGACGAATGACATCTCGCAGGGCCAAAATATCCTGGGCATTATTCACGAAAGATATGGCGACGTAATCAATTTCATGATCGATGCCCCAGGTGAGATCCTTAATGTCGTTATCAGTGGTTGCCGGAAGATCGACGTTTGAATCGGGAAATGCAATGCCGACGCGAGAACGCAGTCTGCCACCCTTGACCACTGAGCAATGCACGACATCTTTTTCAACCTTGAGTGCCTTGAGCTCAATGATGCCGTCAGCAAGCAGGACTTGTTCGTTCGCTTTCAAAATCTTGCTCGGATTAAGACCCTCGACATAGATGGTCTCTGCGGAAGAACTCGAACCGTCCGAAAAACGCAAATCAACCTTGGCCGCATCGGCAATCGTTACAAAGTCGCCATCGATTTTGGTAATTCTAATTTTTGGTCCGGAGAGATCCTGCAGAACTGCCACCGGCATGCGAAGCGTCGAGGATACTTGCCGGATGGTTTTAAGTGACTCGCTGTGCTCCTCCCAACTGCCGTGCGAGAAGTTCAAGCGAAAAACGTTGGTCCCCGCAAGAATCATCTCTTTGACTACCTCGGGCGCTCGGCAGGCGGGGCCAACTGTAGCCACGATTTTTGTCTTTCGATAGCCCCTCGTCGTTTGAGTGGGCAGGAGCGGGTTCTGGTTCATCGGGCGGTACTCTCGTACGATTTAATCGCGGCTTCCCTGTTGAGGTAGGAACGTATTTTCCTCGGCTACCTGCAGTGCACGCAAGACCTGTTCTTCATTGGCGGCTCCGCTATCCAGCAATAGCACCAGTTCCTCGGCTAGGCTGGTTAGCTGCAAGCACGGAGCGTCTGTCGAGAAGGTATATTTAATGCCGAATTCATCTAAGGTTTGAATGACTCGGCCGTACTCCGCGAGGTCCTTTACGGCATTTGTCAGTAGATTTGATTTAACGCAGAGCTCACAAACGAGATCTCTTTCTTGGAGGAGTTTGAGACCGCGGTCATCCTTCTTTTCCCAGTATGCACGGAAGGCCGCGATGGGGTGCGCGACGCGCTGTGGATTAAGCGCTTCGACCGTCTTCATGAAGGTATTGAGATCAACGTGCGGCGTTTCGCCAACATGTATGGTGCGCCCTAGGCCTGGCCCAACCATATCGAAAACTTCCTTCATTTCAGCGAGTCTTTTGGGATCTGCCAGATTATTCTTCGACTCATGGCCGGCAAGATCGACAGCAATGATCTTGTTGCTGCGCTCACGCCACTGCCGCACTTTTTCGGCCAGTACCATATTGGCTTCAAACGTCATATCGCGGCCGAAGCAGAATATGAGACCGACTTGCACCTTGCCCTTGAAGCCGATTTCTACGTCCTCGACTGCGGCGCAGGCTGATTTGATTACGCGGTCAACGTCATAGAGCCCGGCGTGGCTGCCTTTGAGAAACACGGCACCCGTGCGCTTTAGTGGATTGAAACGCAATTCAAATCGATTGACGGAGAAGAGGGGATTCGGTGATCCACCCTCACCACCGGGCCCAAGTTGGGTCATTCCGCCCGTTCTGTAGGCACGGTGAATCGCGATGATTATGCTTTCACGAACAGAGGTGGGTCCCGATTGGATTAGCTCCACCTTGTCATAGACTTCGAGGTAAGTATCAAGATCCTTAACTCGATCGTCCTGAATTTTTAGAATATCGATAAAATCCTCGTATCCAGCACCCATTCCGCGAATCCCGCGGTCAATCGCTATTTCCCAGAGCCGGTAGAGGGGCACTGCTCCCCCGAGGTGGACATGGATCTCAGTTACCGAGGAGGGCCACTTGATGTGGCGCCAGCGTTCGTCGTCACGTTGTTTCATAAGCTTTTAGATTTTCTCGTTTTTGTTTCGCGAAATAATCCCCCACGTGGGAGCCTTATTCAATACCGGGAGTGGCCGGGGAGGGTGGTTGTGTCGAGGACCCAGGCAACTATCTGTATTTGCTAGCTATTTTATCGGAAGTGTCTGATTGGTCGCCACAAAATCTTTCTCATTTTCAGAACCGGATGAAAAAGCCCCTACATCATATTGAGACCAAGCTGTAAGTACGGCCCCCTGTTGGGCCCGAGGTTTTAAACGGATTTCATCAATGCTCGACAGCGCCATGGCTGACGTAAAGAAAAAGACCAAGTATCTCACCAAGAGCGTAAAGTTCGGTGAGAAGCAGTTTACGCTCTTTAGCCTCGATGGAGTGACCTGGTCCTCTCGTCGCGAAGAGCTTCACATGATCCTGGAGCGTCAGGAGCAGGAGCGAAAGGCTTTCAATCAGATCGTTGGCGAGCAAACCGCAGAGAAGGCTGCTCCCGAAGGCGAGGAGCAGGCAGATGCTGTCGATGAGAAGCTCATTGAAGCTGAAGACGAGGAACTGTTGCCGATAGATGCGGAAGACGATTCACCGAAGGCGAAGCTGAAGGCGTCCGGAAAGAAAGCTCTCGAAAAGAGCAAGCCAGCAACCGCAATCTCCAAAGGCAAGCAGTCTAAGGGTGGCATGAAGGTACAATCTGGTGCTGAGGTCCTGCCCGCCCCCAAGGCTCGTGCCAGCTCGAAGCCCGCAAAGAAAGCAGCTAAAGCCAAGAGCAAAAAGAAAGTCGCTTAGCCTTCCAATTTCACCGCAAATAATAAACGAAGGTCTCCGTTCGGAAGTTGTTCGAGGGAGTACTCGGGCGGATTCTTATCCTTGGATTCTTGAGCATTTCGCTTAATGACGATGCGTGCATCAGTACTGCTGAGGGTGGCATCCTTATTGAGGGTGACCGTGGTTTCACCGACCAAGCGGCGTTTGTTCAGACCTTGCTCAATAAAAAGCCGCGCGGGGCCATTAGCCACCCAACTTCCATCAGCTAACTTCTCAAAGCTTAAGTTCATCACCTCAATTTTCCGCAGCCATGGCAGCGGTCTTTCTCCGCGCACTACCTGTGTCGGCGAGAGCTCAGGGGGTGGGGGGGTAGTAACCTCGAAGCTCGTGCGTTTGAAGGATCCTTGATCGATGATGACGGTCCACTCAAGAGAGTAGCCAGAGCCAACCTTTGATCTCGTGATAGCGCTTTCGCTGCTTGATATGGGCCCGCGCAAGCGTTGGCGCTCGCTAATCTTGGCCGGAGCGTCTTCGGGGAACGAGATCTCCGGCAAGTTCGCGGTACGATTTCCCGACGAAAAGTATATCCAATTTGCCACGCCAAGGATTATTGCTCCCACGAGAATCGGTGCGACGATGTCCATACCAACGGCGGATCCGACCTTTGAGGGCCTGTATTCTGCCGCTGCGGGTGGTGCCTGCTCAGGTTCGGGATCAGCAACCTTCGGCGTAGCCAGCGGCCCAGCGCCGGGCTCCGGGTAGAGAGACGCAACGGGAGGGAGAGAAGCCTTCTTTTCCGGTTGTGATTTCTGTGCAGGATCGACTTTCTCTTCTTCAATGTCGAGTGCGATACCTTCCAATTTCTTTGCGGCTGGCTTTGGGGGCGCAGGTGTTTCGGCCTTGATCTGATCAGCTAGCGAAGCCGACAGATCGTCGTCGCCAAGGGCCAAGGTAATTCCTTGAGACTTGGATTTAGAGGCAGGGGCCTTCTCAAGCTCCGGATCCGCCGAAACAGTAAGGTCTTCGAGAGATAATGAGGATGCGCCGCTCTTGGGCGCCGCCTCCTCTTGCGGTTCTGGATGGGGAGCGCTGTCGAACTCGAACAGCGGCAGCGCCGGCTCAGCTATAGATTTGATCGCTTCCATTTCAACGGGTGCAGGCTTGTTTGTCGCCGCTTCTGCTGGTTCGTCAAACTCAAAGAGATTCTTTGTCGCTGGCGGGCTTTCATCAGTAGGCACGGGAATAGCTTCGTCGACTTGCCTCTCAATGGGCGGGGCCGCGAGGTCCTCGCCAATACTCAAATCAAAGATGGGCTCCAGTTCTGGTTTGGTTTCCGTCGGCGCTGGCGCCTGCTCGAGTACCTGAGGTAAAGCTTCTGTTTCGGCGAACTCCTTCGTTAAATCTACGGCGGGAGCTATGTCTGGCTCTGCCGGAGGTTCCTCTTCACCGGGAAGACTCTCAAGGCTTCTTATCAGCTCTTCATCGATCTGATCACCCTCAAGGTCCAGGAAGTATGCCTTTTCGTTGCTTTGACTTTCCTCAGATACCGGGTGAACGATTAATACTCTGGCACCGGCCCGCTTCAACGCGGAGTAGAGAGGTTTAAGTTCTTCCTCGACCTCGGAGACTTTGAGGACTTTTGGAGCATTGTTGAGGGCATCTTGAGCCTCTTCGACACTCAAGCCTAGGTCAGCCAGCAGACTGGTGCGCAGTTTGCGCAAAGTGCCTGGAGAGTCATCCGCTGGACCCTCGAAAACCAGTTCAAATTTTTCAGACTCAGACACGGCCTTAGCTCCCCGCTTAGAGCGATTCCCGGCAAGAAAACGTTGTCTGCCCATGGGGCAGCATGCTTTGGCGGAACGCTCTTTCGTTCTCTGTCTGATCCGGCACGCCGGTTCAGATCGAGCTCCCCGAAATAAAGTCTGTTCCAGACATTTCGTTCGGGAATCGCTCTTGAAGACCTTCCGTCTCTGATCTATCGGCAGGTTAGGGGAGTAACTTGCCCTCTTCTTGTTCCCGGTTCCCTCTGTTAACTACCTAGAATCACTGAGGGAATCTCTACCATGGGCGACATTGAGCAGCAGGCAACTTTGAACATTTTACGGCGATAAACGAATCATGAATTGCAAATCACCGGATCTAAAGGAAAGCCTTGCTGCCCTCATTGCGCTCAATCATGAGTTAGACGACGAACCGCAACTTCGAAATGCGATTGAGGAATCGAATAGTCTGTTCGAGACGCTGGGAGCCCACTTCCCCTCAGGAGAGTTTTCGAATCTCGTATCCGATGCTGAACGGACATCGGAGATGCTCAAGAAACGGGGCATCGAAATCTTGCCGATCACCTGTGCGCAATATCCGCAGCGCCTTCGCCATATTTACCAGCCGCCGCTAGCCCTTCTTCATCGGGGCGATGCTTGGGAGAAGCTTAAGGGCAGTCCGTGTATCGCCGTGGTTGGTTCAAGAAAAGCAGACCAATTCGGCTGCGACACAGCGCGGGGCTATGCGCGGGAAATTGCCAGTCGCGGCGGCTGCGTAGTAAGCGGCTTAGCCTATGGGCTTGATGCTGCTGCGCACCGCGGGGCGCTCGATTCTCGGATGCCTGCATCAACTGTAGCGATTTTGGGTAACGGTTTGGCCGGGCCTCTGTATCCAGCTGCGCATACACACCTCGCAGATGAAATAGTCAAGGCGGGAGGAATGCTGATAAGCCAGTTCGCGCCTGACTCCAAGCCCTATCCTTCAAACTTTTTGAACCGGAATCGGGTAATCGCCGGGCTCAGTAATGCCGTATTAATTGTTCAGGCGGCGCAGCGAAGTGGGGCATTGTCAACCGCTCGGCACGCGGTAGAGGAGGGCAGGGACGTTCTCGTGGTTCCGGGAGATATCCGCGATCCGCTGTATATGGGCTCAAATGAGCTGTTAAAGCAGGGAGCGCATTTAATAGCAAACTTCTCTGACATCGCCGCGCAAATGCCGCAGCTCGTGAAATCTGCCAAGGTGGAGTTGTCTCCTTCACTTTCAGAGGCGCACCACGCCATTCTTGCCGCCTTAGAACCTGGCCCCAGGAGTGTCGATGAGGCCAAGCCCGAAGGCCTGGACTTTCCCGACTTCTCCAGCCTTGTCTTGGAACTTGAAGCGGCTGGACTGGTTGCTCGAATTCCCGGAAATCAGTTGATGATCTGTAGGAGAGCCTAAAATCTGGCCCAATATTGGTAGGAATCTCCAGCGCTTGATTATTTTCTAAAGTCCAGCCAAAATCTCGGTTTCGTTGTTAGTTTTGTCTCTTCTGGTGGATGTAGCTCAGTTGGTAGAGCTCCGGATTGTGGTTCCGGCTGTCGTGGGTTCGAGCCCCATCATCCACCCCATTCATACCCGCATCAGATGCACGAGATGCAGGTTTGTGATTTGACCTTCAGATTTCCCCGAAAAACACCTTACTCTCTTAATATCATTAGTGTTCCAGGGTGTCGGCGTTGCATCTTTCGATTTGCTGACCTGCCGCTACATTTCACGAAATTTCAGACTTTGGATGCAAAAGAGATGCATTTGCATCTTGGGGTGTTTTGAAAAGTGGGTGCAAGAGATGCAAGCGCTATTCTTTGCGCTTTCCACCCATCTCTACAGGTAGTTTATCACGCAACAGATCGAACTCTTCTGCAGTCAATGTAAGTTCGATGTCTAAACCTTCTTGGCGTGTTGCTTCAGCTTCTAAGAACTTTGCTTTGAGACTGCTCTTTATCTCTACGACTTTTGGCGTCTCAGCTTTTTGGGGTTTATGCTGGTTCGTATAAAGTTGCCACAACTCTGCGATGGCTAGCTTAGGGTTGTCACGAAATGAAGAAGGAATGCCTGCCCAGAATGCTTCGTCATCAGGGAATACCGACACGAAGTCGTGAATCACTTTCCTGATGCGATTTCGATCAAGATGTGGCTTCTCGGGGTCTCTTTCTATCTCAAAGAAGAAAAACTGAACCAGCTTATCTATAACCCCAGCAGAGGGGATAACCTTAGGGTTGCTCTGTAT
>JAYRHW010000290.1:0-25847 GCA_041907145.1 Bdellovibrionota bacterium | reverse complement strand
CCACGTAGTGAAACTGGCGATTTGGTTGATCATGAAATGACCGAAGAGAACCATGCCAAGAACGGCTGCGCCAATCTTGGGAATGAATGCAAGTGCGGCATCATTTATCTGTGTCGCAGCTTGAAAAATACTGACCAACAATCCGGCAGCTAGCCCTAAGAGCAATACCGGAGCAGTAACCAGAATTGCGGTTTGAATGCTGACCTGGCCTAAGTGGATATATTCATCGACGCCCATCTCTCACCTATCCCGAAACATGGTACGTAGCGACAAGTGAGCCAATGATGAGATGCCAACCATCAACCAGTACGAACAGCATCAGCTTGAGCGGCAGCGAAATCACGACCGGTGGCAGGGTTATCATGCTCATCGATGTGAGTACTGATGACACCACCATGTCGAGAACGAGAAAAGGCAGTGCGATCAGAAAGCCGATTTGAAAAGCTAAATTAAGCTCGCTCAGGACGAAGGCCGGAACGGCCACCTGAAACGGCACGTCATTGACGTCATTGGGCACGGCAGAATTCGTTACGTCCAGGAACAACGCCAAGTCCTTCTCACGAGCATGGCGGATCAGAAATTTTTTCAGCGGCGCGAACGACTTTGTCATGGCCTCTTGCTCAGCCATTTGGCCTTCCATATAGGGCTGGATGCCGTCTTTGTACATCGATGTAAAGACTGGATTCATCACGGCTACGGTCAAAAACATGGCAAGACCGGTGATTACCATGTTGGGCGGCATAGCTTGCGTGCCGAGTGCGGTACGAGTCATGCCAAGCACGACTGCTATACGAGTGAAACAAGTCATGGTGAGGATCATTGCCGGCGCAAATGACAGCGCAGTCAGCATGATCATCAACTTTAGCGACGAGGATACTGAGCCGTCTGAGGCAAGTTGCGAACCACCAACGTTCAGCGACAAAGTGGGTAGCGCCGCATGTGCTTCGCCCTCGGCGCGCACGACGGCGCTGCAGAGCACGAGCAGGAGGAGCTGTGCGGCTCCCCAAACTGCTACGCGGCGGTAGCTTTGAAATCTTCTCTGCATAATACTTCCATAGGATCGCTATAATCATCGGCGCGGCTGGCAGTCGCCTCGGTCTGAACTTGGGAAACGTGGTCCGGACCAACGGAAATAACGACGGTCCTGCCCTCGACGTCGAGCATTACAAGGGATGTTTTAGCACTGACCGCAATACGCTCGATTACGCGCATCTTGCGTCCGCTTGGCGCCCGGCCAGCAGTCTTGTTGTATTTCTTGAATAAATGCAGCCCTACAAGCAATGCTCCGACGCAAAGCGCCAATGCCTGGATCATGCGCATCCCTGCTCCAGCGACGCTGGTTTCAGTCTCGCTTCTCCAGTTTTCGACATTATGTGCGCGAGCTTCCTTCTCCTGGGCACGATCTACCAGTGCTTGACGCATCCCCAGAATCTTCGCCTCTACCGTGGGATTGGCGCTGTCCTGCCGCTCCTCAAAGACCGATCGCGCTGAAAGCGTGTCTGCACGCAGCGGCGCCGAAGTCCAGAACGTCAGTGCGGCGAGAATGAGCGCTACTCGAAACATTAGGAACCTAGCCCCTCGACGCGATCTTCAGGCGAGATAATATCAGTCAAGCGAATTCCGAACTTTTCGTTAACGATTACCGCCTCGCCGCGAGCTACTTGCTTGCCATTGATGAATACATCGAGCGCTTCACCGGCTAATTTCGAGAGCTCGATGACCGAACCCTGTCCAAGTTGGAGTAGATCCTGAATTGTCATGCGCGCTCGGCCCACTTCAACAGCTACCTGCAGCGATACGTCAAGGACGAACTCGAGATTCTGACTGCCCGGCATTTGAGCGGCTCGAACTGCCTCAGAGACCTGGCCGGCCGCCTGAGCAACTTTCTCGAGCCCCTCCTGAACCGCCGGAGCGCCTTCGGGAGTTGGAGTTTCTTCATTGGCCATTTTTTATCAGCTCCTCTTTGTTGCGATAATTGATCAGGTCGTTACGAGGAATCTCTCGCGTGAGCCGCATAGCGCGATTGCCGCGATAGCTCCCTACGTATCCATAAAATTTCGGTGTGCCTTCCACCATCACCATTGCCTCCTCGGAGGGCGTCTTATCCAGAGTAAGGATATCGCCCTTCTGTAAGTTCATGAAGTCGCGTGTTGTAATGGTGCCTGTCGCCAGCTGCACACTGACATTCGCCATGGACTGTTTTACGTTCACTTCCATACGGCGGGCTACGCCCGAGTCTACTTCGAGGCGAGTGCTCTGGAAGCCCGTTGCAAGCTTGCCGCGCAGCGGCTCGATGGTCGAATACGGAGTGCAAAGCGTGAGTGTCGTGCTTTCTTGCTCGAGCTCAACTTCGATGGTCACGATAATCACCACATCGGTGGGCGGAACGATGGCGATGGCAAGCGGGTTAAATTCCGAACGGACGTACACGAAGTCAACTGGATGAATCGGAGCCCAGGCATCTTTCAAGACGTCGAGCGCCATCATGACCACTTGACCGATCAAGCGTGTTTCGATCGGGGTATACTCACGGCCTTCAATCTTGACTCGACCCTGACCGCTGCCCCCGAATAAGCTATCGACGATACCGAAGACCAACGGTGAGGATACAACCATTAGTGCGTATCCAGAGAGCGGCGGCATGCGAAAGATGTGCAGCGAGGACGGCAACGGCAGCTTCTTCATGAACAAGCCAAACTTAAGCATCTCGATGCCGCCGACGTTCGCGAAGCAGGTACGTCCAAGGAACTTTGCCAAAGTCGTGCGGAATTGCCGCGCGAATCGATCATGGATGAGCTCCATGGTCGGCATCCGGCCGCGGATGATGCGTTCCTGATTTGCCAAGTCGAATTTCTTGGCCTGAACGGCATTGTCTTGCTGCTCAACTGACTCCTGCTCGATCTCCCCTTCCGAGAGTCCGCGGAGCAGCGAGTTGATTTCTTCTTGAGTCAAAACCTGATTCATAACCGCTACCTTTTACTGCACAAAAAACTGCGTGAAATACACGTTCTTCACTTCCTGCTTCTTCAAGAGATCATTGATGGCGTCCTTGACGTCGCTCTTCAGCGCTTCCTTGCCTTTCTCCGAAAGCAAGTCCTCCTGCGTGCGAGCCGCCAGCAGTCCGATGATTGCGTCACGGGCCGGAACAATACGGGCATAGAAGCGCTTCGGTACGTCCTTCCCATTAAATTCGAGTTGAATCTGGGCGCGTATGTATCCACGGCCCGACAGGTTCACGACAAAATTCTCGAGCGGGAAGAACGCGCCAAGCGCCTCTTCACCGTCCGCAATTTCCTCTTCATCATGCGAGCCTTCTGGCTGTAGTTGAGGTTCCTTCTCCGCGGCATCGGCTGGAAGCTCGCTCAGTTCCGCGGCCTTCGGCTTCATGCTCATCATGGCAACCGGTACTCCGATCGCTACGAGCAGCACCACTACACCGATCGCGATAAACATCCCCTTTTTACCGCCAGCAGGTTTAGCTGCGGCAGCAGCAACGGCGGCTTCGCCTTCCTTTTTTTCCGGCTCTTTCTTCTCCGGTTCCTTCTTTTTAGGGTCCTTTGCGTCAGCCATGATTCAATTTCTGTTCAATTCTAATTCTTACTACCGCCTGTTCCGTTCCTTCCTTACCGCGTAACGTTTCGCAATCAGGCCCCAGAACTCGGTAGCTCAGCGTGGTTGCCGGAATCCCCGCGTCAATCATTTGACTGCGAAGAGTAAGAATCCGACTTAAACTGGCCGCCCACGCTGCTTCGGCCCTTCCTTGCTCAACTTCAGCACAACCTTCTATTCTGACGCTTACTCGCTCGTAAGCGCTTCCAAACACTTGGCTTTTGAGCCTTTCCTGAGCCTCTGGGAGCAGCTCGAGGTTGCCCTCTCTAAAGTCCGCCTCCGTTAGCCAAACACTTAACTGCTTGAAATTATTAGCAGAACTGCCCACTGACGGGTCGGCGACAGTACCAGAAGAATTTGCAAGCTCGATGCCACCCGACGTTTTACCCGCAGCCCCGGTGGCCTCGGTGCTGGGCGGCTCGTTAACAATCTGTTTTGATTTACCTTTTTCAGGGGACTTATAGGCTGGATTGAGCGGACTGAGACTTAAGACGGAGAGGAAGAAGCAGAGCAAGAGTGTCAGAAGATCGCCAAAGCTTAAGAGCCAATTGGTTTGAATCGTCGGTGAAAAGCGATTTGAAGTAGAACTAGGAGTATTCATTTTCCCGCTCCCTCCAGAACTCAACCTGCACCTGCCACGGGCGCTGCTCCTCCGAGGCAACGATTTCGAGCGCGTGCGCCGGGATTCCCTGCGCCAGAAAATAGCGCAACAACGTTGAGCTTCGAGCTAGCCCGATTTCAATCCGTTCTGACTCATCGGCCGCGACAGTCACCCGAAGCAAAATATCATGCGAACGAAGCACCTGTGTCAGCGGCCTCAAGGATTCAGCATCAAATTCTGCGCTGCCCGGCGCGAAGAGGCTGCCCCAGTTCATGCTGCCAAAATTGCGCTCCGGCACGGGGATAGCGGGGGATACAATCTCCGGTTTCGTTTGACTCTGTGGCTGTTGAACTTTTGCTGCTTGGATATGGTGCCCGGAAAACACCCCGATGATAAAGGTCAAAATAATTAGCACCACCGACAGATACTGGGCGGAGAAGGCTCTCATTGCTGAAGCCGGAAGCGTATCTACGGCCCGCGGCAATAGTAATCCGCTCATCGCCACCTACTGCTTTCATGGTGCGGATTGAGCGGTATGAAGCTCTGTAGGCGCTGTTCGAGCACTATAGAGTTCTCCTCCCGCCTCAGACTGACTGCGCCCTCGACTGTAATAGCCTTGAGCACTGCTTCCTCCTCGCTGCGATTCTTGATTTTGCCTGCAACCGGCAGAAAAAACAGGTTGGCCAACACCGCGCCATAGAAAGTAGTTATCAACGCGACTGCCATCGCGGGTCCCACTGCCGAAGGATTATCAAGAGTCCCCAGCATATGGATGAGTCCGATGAGGGTACCGATAAGCCCCATCGCCGGGGCATAGCTTCCCATGGTCTGAAATACTTGTACGGCGCGCCAGGAACGCTCCCCAAGGCTGCGAATCTCCGTCTCCAAGATGCGGCGAATATCTTCTTCTGATTGACCATCGACGGTCAGTTCTAACGCCTTGCGCAGAAAGCGGTCGCCAGTCGTTTGCGCTTCGCGCTCCAGGGTCAAGGGGCCATTACGCTTGAGATCCTGCGCAAATTGCACCAGCAGAGCTATCCGTTCGGTCGGAGCCGTATTTTTGGTGAAGAGGACTTCCTTGAGTTCAACCCAAGCCCAGCGTAAGTCCGCCGAGGAGAAATGCACGAAAGTCGCGCCAATCGTACCCCCAAAGACAATCAGGATACTCGAGGGATCAAGAAAGGTTAGGCTACGACCGCTTGCCAGAATTCCAATGGTCAATAGCACCGTTGATATCGCAAGTCCCGCAACAATCCCGCGATCAATTTCCCTATCTCCGGTCTTGGTGGCCCAGGTGTTCATCCATGCCGGGCTGGTTCGCATATCAAACATGCAGGAGGCTCCTTAAAGAAATCCAATCAAGTTCAGAGAGCAAGCCATATGCCAGGATGCCCTGCGAGCAAGTCCGGTAAAATCAAAGGCTTATACTTTGACAGCTCGGCAAGCACGGCGCTAAACTGCCAATGCTTTGACGCTTTTCTATGTACGACGCCTACCTGCACACCCTTAACCCGTTCGCCATTCACTTCAGCGGCAACATAGGCATTCGCTGGTACGGACTGGCCTACGTGGCGGGATTCCTCATTGGGTACTGGATAATTCGGCGGCTAGCCCAGCGGCATCTCTCCCAGCTCAACGTGGAACAGGCTGGAGATTTCGTGTTTAATGTGGCTTTAGGCACGATTATTGGCGGCCGTTTGGGCTATTGCTTCTTTTACAGTCCCGAACTCTTCTTGAAGTTCACATCGTCAGTCCCGTTTTGGGGTGTTCTAGCGATCAACGAAGGCGGGATGGCAAGTCATGGCGGCATAATCGGCATAATCGTGGCCTGCATACTGTACGCAAGAAAGCATAAGGTTTCGTCGCTACACTTGTTCGATATTACGACCTTGGGCGGAACAGCGGGCATATTCTTCGGAAGAATCGCCAACTTCATTAACGGTGAGCTTGTCGGCAGGCCTATTGAATCGGCAGTTCCCTGGGCCGTCAAATTTCCCCAGGACATTTTATTGTGGCCAAACCGCGATCCGGAGCGCCTCTCAGCGCTGGCTTCGGTAGTAAACAAGCTGGGGATTTCCGAGTCGACCTGGTGGAACTGGATTGGCAACACGCCGCCAAACCCGGGAAACTGGTGGAATATTCAGGGGACTCTGGTGCGTATCATCGACGCAGTGCAGGGAGGGAACACAGCGGTACAGGAAGCTCTCAAACCAATTCTTCTGGCTCGACACCCCTCTCAACTTTATGAGGCTTTGCTCGAGGGGCTCTTTCTATTCGTTACGCTGAGTTTTATCTGGCGCAAGCCCCAAAAGCCGGGAGTGATCGCCGGTTGGTTCTTCGTTCTGTACTCCTTGGTCAGAATCATCGGCGAACAGTTCCGGATGCCGGATGCCCACATTGGCTATCAACTCTTCGGGCTTACGCGTGGACAATGGCTGAGCCTCGGCATGCTTTTGCTGGGCGTTTCGGCCCTAATTCTATGGAGTCGCCGCGCAGCAGAAAAACTGGGAGGTTGGGCTAGTCACCGAGGAGAAGGAGCAGCGTGACCTTGAAGGATATCACTGAGCGCATTTTGGCATTTCGCAATGCCCGTGATTGGAAGCAATTTCATACTCCAAAGGACATGCTGCTTGCCTTGAATATCGAGGTTTCGGAGCTACAAGAATTATTCCTTTGGAAGTCAGAGGCAGAAATTCAGGCGATGATTGAAAAGGATCGTGAAGAAATCGGAGCCGAGCTGGCTGACATTCTTTACTGGGTGCTGCTCTTGGCAAATGAATGCGGCATCGATTTGGGCGCTGCTTCGGCGCGCAAGATGGCTCTTAATGAGGCCAAATATCCCGTTGAAAAAGCAAAAGGCTCCCACGCTAAATACACAAAACTGGACAACTAGTAGCGACCCTGACCTGCAGGATCACTATTCTCCTGGGTGCGGCTACCGGGAGGGCTTCACTACAACCGGCGGACGGAAGGCCGCGCGCTTTGATGGATCGTTGATCTGATAGTATGAGCAGTAATTGCAGCGGAGATTAGTAACACCCGCCAGCGGCGCAATTCGAACACGAATAGAACCATAACGGCGCTTATAGAAGGCTCCGTTTCTTCGGGTGAGAAAACTAGAAGCAAAGAAGCATTCGGAATTTCCAGCACAGTTGCCGGTTGACTTTAATGATGCGCGCTCCAATTTAACCGAACCATCACCTGTATACAGTTCGACTCGTACCGGCGAGCCGCCTCGTGAGCCGTTATAGTAGCATCGTGGGACAACGACCACTCCATTGCCGGGGAAATGATTCCCAGACTTCTTGAAGATAAACCGACCATCAATCGTATCGTTCGCTCGGTCCTGAAGCTGACAAGACGCAAAGGCGTCCTGGGCCTGGGCACTGCTGGACAGTCCCAACATTGGGGCTAGCGCTACAAGGCATACGAGAATTTTCGCGGAAAACGAGTGCATAAATATCCTCTAAGCAACTTTTGGGCGGAAACTACTATGCTCAATGGCATAGGTCAAGATACAGGGTTTTGAACTTACTAAAATGACGAGGGTTCCTATCCAGTCGCCTAGTCGCTACGGCGGGGACTGCGCCGAGCGAGTTATGGGGCTGGTCAGCAAAACCCATCAAGAATTGACCGTAAAAAAATAGGATCGTCCCTACTTTTGATCTAGGAATCGCTTTCGTACCTCGGGTGCCGGGATTGGGCAGACGTCGTACTTCCCAAACACAGGATAGCGAATCGCGGCCACGAAGTTGTAAACGGCATCACGAAGAAAGCGGGGGATAATCTTCAGGGTCACAAAGATTGACCAGGGGAAGCTCAACTCAGCGAGAATGGACAAGGCAGCGTCAGAGCGGGTGTACACCTCGTTCGGTAAAACCAATACAATGGAACTCAGCTCGGGGATCGAAACATTACGGCGCGCCAGGGTGCCCCTCGCATATTCGGACTGTAAGGCGGCAAACTGGAATTTTTCATTACGGTCGAACCGCAGCACAAATTTTACCCACCCGTTGCAGAGAGCGCAGACCCCGTCATAGAGGATGAGAAACTGAGCTTGCGCTGGAGCGGGTGTCATTCTCTATATTGTAACCCCGCTGGACTGAGATGAGCAATCGCCCCAGGGAATGGGGACTAAGGAACTTGTCAGGACAGGTCTCGCGTAAGAACCTTGAAAAATGCAGCGGATGCGGAGGGAGCAAATGCCCACACTCCGCATCCGTGCCCCATCAATCAATGGTGACTATCCGCGGTTTAGCGGCAGCCGCCTTGAATCGCGTACGTCTCCTGCTGACCAGTTTCCGTGAAGGTAAGCGTGAGTGACGCAGCAATACAGCCAGCAGCCTGGTTGTAGATCGCGGGATCGAGCGTGTACGCAGCTGCAATCCCGGACGCGCTTGCGACTTCAATCTGTGATGCATCTCCCGAATTCGAGAGAAGCGTCAGCGTGAAGGTCGTCGACGCCGTCCAGCCTGTCGGAGGAGTGTACCCAGCAGTAAAGCCGTTGTTCCACACGCCGAGCGTCAACGTCCAGTTCACTCCGGAAACACCTTCGTTGATCCAAGCGATGAGCCCCGCCGGAAGATCAGGACGCTCCTGAGCCTGGTCGCCAGTTGGCTGGGATGCAGGCGGAGGATTGTTGACCGTTCCACCGTTGCCGCCTGATCCGCCGGAGCCACCCGAGCCGCCGCTGCCGCCACTTCCGCCCTGGACCGTGTTGTTCACAGTCACGTCGACGGGAGGCGGCAGGTTCGCGACTTGGTCACTGAGATCGCCGACCGCGCCGGTGAGTCCGTTGATCGAGTCCTCGAGCGGACTGTGCGGACAGCCCGTAAGCGTGGAGAGCAACGCCGCGCCCACCAGAAATTGAAACCAACACTTTCGAATCATGATTATTCTCCTCATGATCCACAGGGCTATGCCTGTCCTTGCCAAGACCTCAGGCTGCACACGCCAACATGCACCATGCATGAAAGGCGAGCACACGAGCTGCATTCGGAAAGTAAAAAACCGAATTGCGAGACCTGCCTGACAAGGCGTGAGGATAGATCTCCTCAAGCCTTAACAGGCAGCATGCGTCTACCCAATTGATGAAACAGCGAGGTACTCCGAAGAGTCGGAGCAGGCCACAGAATAGAACCGGCGGGGGGAGAGTGGTTTATCTGGCCGATCCTAGTATTTTAACGTGAAGGCTGTCTTAATCAAATTTTTCACGGGAGGGCTGCTGCCGAGGCTGTCTTGATCGGCTGCCCAAAATACCGATCATCCCCCTCACCTGTCGCCCATACCTAACTAATTGCCAAGGATAGCAATTTTGCACCTCCCATACCCTACCGCAGCCGGATATGATGAATTGCTACCTGCGGCGCTTCAACCCATTTCCGGCCTTGTCTGTGTTTGAACCTAAGCCATACCGATTGACCTGCTACCCCCAGCACTATGCCTGGGGCAAGCCCGCCGTTAGTTCGCTTGTCGCTGAGCTGTGCAACCAGTCCGATGGCAACCAGCCCTATGCCGAGCTTTGGATTGGCGCACATCCAAAGGCGCCATCGACGGTCCGAGTCGAGGAAAAGGATCAACAGCTTGACGATCTGGTAAGGTCTAATACCGTCTCGATACTAGGCTCCACTACAGCCAAGCGCTGGGGAGCAATCCCCTTTCTCTTCAAAGTACTCTCGGTGGCTCGACCGCTTTCAATTCAGCTCCATCCCAGCAAGGAGGAAGCCAGAAAACTCCATGCACTGAACCCCAAGGAGTATCCGGATGAGAACCATAAGCCTGAAATAGCGATTGCGGTTACACCGATTGAATTGCTTTACGGAGTCAGACCATTGGCTGAGCTCAGCGTAACACTAAATAAATATCCGGCCATTGGCTCGCTTGTACCGAGGTCGAAGCGATCCTCCTCTCGAGATATTTTTGAGACTGTACTCAGCGCCGAAACCTCAGCAAGAGCAGCGGCTGCTAGAGAAGTTGCCATGCAGATAGGACATCGCTCCAAACGTGCTGCTGATGAGATTTGGTTCCTCAAGGCACTTGAGTTGTTTGGCGCCGAAGACCGCGGCGTTTGGTGCTTTTTTCTAATGCACCTGAGCACCATTCCGACAGGACAGGCTCTCTTCACCGGCACCCAAGTCCCGCATGCATACCTGAGTGGCGACATCATCGAGTGTATGGCGAATTCCGACAACGTCGTGCGCGCTGGGCTCACCGAGAAATTCCAAGATCTGCCCGCGTTATTCAAGCTTATCGACTATTCGGTGTCTGCCCCTACCTTACTGACCGGCCGAATAGTTGGCGAACAACCTGGACGTGAGCGGTTCTGTCCCGCTGCTCAGGAGTTTTCTGTGGAGAAACTCTCGCACGCTGGAATTTTCGAGGTAACCCTCGACTCGGTCGCCATTTTGCTTTGCATAGCGGGTAACGCCGTACTAAAAGCTCCGACAGGACAAATGGAAATCTCCAAGGGCAGCGTTATTCTGCTTCCTGCGGGAATGCAGCGCTGCGAAGTGCAGAATTTGGACGGAGAGCTGTATCTGGCCAGCGTACCAGCATAGCATTACTGCGCCAATAAAGCTGCCCCAAACACTCCGGCAGAATCGCCGAGCTTGTTCTTCACGATTGGCGTTTCAAGGCGGTTGTTGAAAACATTCTTCTTCGCCTCGGCAATCCCTAACGTGTACAGCTCGTCGATATTGCTTACTCCCCCGCCTAGAACCACGATGTCTGGATCAAGAATATTAATGACCACGCTGATGGCCTTGCCGAACCAGAGGGCAAGGTGCTCGATTGTTTCACGGGCGATCGGATCGCTGCCCGACTTGCTCGCCAATGCAATGTCCCTGAGTCGAAGCGCCTTTCCAGAACGATTCTTATAATACTCCTCGGTAGCAGGCCCCGAAATAATTCTCTCGACGCAGCCACGCTTGCCGCAGTAGCACTCCGGTCCATTGGGATCGAGCACATTATGTCCCCATTCTCCCGCAATTCCTTGCAGACCATTCACTGCTTGCTTATTGAAGACAACTCCCCCGCCTACGCCGGTGCCCATTATTACTCCAAAGGCCGATGACACTCCCTGACCGGCGCCCATCAAAGCTTCAGACAGGGCGAAGCAATTCGCGTCATTCGAAAGCCGACACTCAGCGCCGAGGGCCTTAATCAAATCAGTGCGCAAGGGCTGGCCATTGAGGCAGGTAGTATTGCAATTCTTCATGGAGTTGAGTTTAGGGTCGAGTACGCCCGGAGTGCCGAAACCGATAACTGCCGGGCGGGATTTGACTGCATCTTCCATCATCGCAACGAGCTTCTTGATCTGCGACAGGATATGCTGATACCCCTGGGTAGCTTCCGTATCGATTCTGAGCCGACAGAGGGGTTCGAGAAGATTATCAGAATTAAGAACCGCGCCCTCGATTTTGGTTCCGCCCAAATCAATTCCCCATAAGGTTTTCATGCCTGCTGCCCCCGTGAATGCTAGCGCTGCGGGCAGCGTAACCCAAACAATAGTGAAATGTCAGGGGGACCGTCGGTTCTGCGGATTAACGCTTCATCAGCGCTTTAAGAATGCTGCCTGCCCCGGTGCAGTGCTGGTCAGGTTCTACGTGCACATGCTTGCCCGCGCTCGCGAGTTGATTCGCATGGCGCAGGAGCTCCTCACTTGACCCAGCGACCATCACGACACTGTCAACCTCTCCTCGGCGCATCCCGACCAGATCATTAGCCGCATCTCCGCAATACCAGGTCGCAATCTCGAGGGGCCGGCCCGGGTATTGGTGATTGAGTACTTCCGAAGCTCTCTGTATCAGCTTAGAAAAGTAAGCAACCGGAGTGCCCTTGTGGATAGGGGTAATATCGAGACAAAACTTAAGCGGGGTAGCCGACTCCAGACCCATCGCTCGCGACTTATTATTAAAGTCCCGCTCTTCGCAACAGATCAGGGGCAAATGATGTCCAAGTTCTCGGCGAAAGAGCTTTTCGATCAGATCGCGCTCATGTAACCGCTCCTCGCTTCCCAAGCGCTGATTGGCGTAGAAGTACAGCGATACCTTCGGTCCTTCGACAACTCCGCGCGGATGAACATGGGGCTGAAAAAATACACGGCTGCGCGGACTCGATGGATCGACCTGAGCGATCGCGGCAAAATCAATTGGCGCGAGTCCAAGTTCAGCCGCTATTGACTCGTCATTCGCCACATCGCGGACGAATTCGGCTACCTTGAAGGTTCCCTCGGCAGGAAAGTCGGCCTTTTGGGAGGCCACTGATGCTTCATAGGACGGGTCAAGTTTGTACTCACTCCCACCACCTTTGCCATAGGCGCGCATGCCTCCGTCGGTCACAATGGCATGGAGAAACGCGGGGATATGTCCCGTGGCCACGCGGTTGGAAACGCTCGGAGTTGTGGGAGTATCGACATCCCAACTGCTCCCCGTTACACAAACGAGTATCCCATTGTGCACATCGAGCAATTCCGTCAGCCGACGCGCATCGGCAATGCCGCGGTCGAACTCAGCCTGCGGCCGGCCAGCTCCGGGGATAAAGGTGTTATCAAGATCCGTGAGCACTAAGTCTAGATGACGTACCTCACTTTGATAGGCGCGATGCAGGGCAGAAACAATATCCGGATAGAGGGCAAGTTCCGGGAAAATTGCCGTAACATCGCGGCTCGTAGGGCGTGAACCGGAGACCGCACTTGCGGCCGGGTTGGGAGTATCCTGAGCGTGATCAGCGTCCGCTCGAACTTCTCCGCTATGCCGTTGTCCAGACTCAACTGGATCGTTTCCTAAGCTCATAATTCCGCCCCGCGGCACCTACATCGCCGCCTAGTATCTCATAGGATAACCAGCTAATCAAACGCTGTTCATGGGCAACTAGCTGAAACTTCAGAGCTTTTAACGCTGCTTCCGAAGCTTGCCCTGGACGTCGATAACGTAGTGGCAAGTCTCTTTGATCTTCTCAAGCTTGTTCTGCTCAATCCCCAGAACCTTCTCACCAAAGGGGGTAATTGGGTCGCGGGCGCGCTTGCGGCGGTGCTCGAGGGTCTCTTGGAAGTTAGTCTCGAGGAAGACCTTGGCGTCGGTGCCGGGAATAGTGCCTGACCATGTCCCCTCCAGCACTAGAATATCGATCTTAGATGTATCAAGCTGACGCTTATCATCGTGCACATGGTGATTCGTGGTGTCCATAATCCGCAGCTGCAGCTCAGACGCCCCAGCCTTGAAGTCCGCCACGAGCTTGGCGATTCTCGGAAAATCAATCTCATTATTGGTCCCGAGGTAATCAATTAATCCCTTGTCTGCCTGTGCCTCGAACAAGGCAACACGGTGCGCGTCGTTGGAGCGCGGCGGGCGCCAGGGATAGTTATCACAGGACAGCACGTATGATGGACGTCCATCGCGAATGAACGCCGTGCCCAGAAGCGCGGCGATTTCGGACTTACCGCTGCCAGAAGGGCCGCAAATAGCGATCACGGATTTTTTTCCGAGAGCTCTCAGCTGCGGGTAGAGCGTGGCAGCTCGCAACGTATGCGTCGGACCAATGAGCGGCTTATCGCCAACCATGTCACCATGGACTAAAACTTCAATCTGAGATTCACCACTCATAGCAGCTCCGAATTTCACCTCTATCCATACCCAAGCCTGATAAGGCTTGTACCAATCACACAAAAGAGTTTCAAGAGCAGTGCAGCGAGGAGGAATTAGACCGTGGGCGGCACGATGACCTTGCCATCCCTAAATTCTACGCCCAGATGCTCCGTCCATAGGCGTTTGAGAATCCCTTCCCAAGTACAAGCGGGGATGACAGCGTTGTAGGCGCCCTTGGCTAGAGTTTGCTTGAGTTCCTTTCCCTCTTCGTTCAGCAGACGATTGAGAGCCTCGGCCGCTACTCTATGGTTGCCGGGAGGAAACATCATGGCAGCGGGTCCCAGGATCAGTGTCCCGGAATCAGTTTCGATCGTCTCCCTTTGCGTCCCAACCAGAAGCTCATCAGCTATCGCAACAGCGGTTGATGCCACGATAGGGAGGCCGGAGGCGGCGGCCTCTTGAACCGCCATTCCCCAAGGCTCAAGAATTGCAGATGAAATATAGAGATCAGCTAGCTGACAGAGCTGGGCACAATCGGAATTTTTGAAAGCATGCCGCATGACGACATTTCTTTCGACGCCAAGTTCCTTCACTAAATTGCGAAGCATCTCAGCGTGATGGCGCTCAGGAGCCATGGCAGCATCCGCCTTCTCGTCATCACTCTTCAATTCCTTCGGATCAGCGACGTTGATAACCAGAATGCGTTCGCGGTCCGCACTTTTGCAAGACTCGGCGAAAGCGCGGATGGTCGTAGCCTTATCTTTTGCCGGAGCCGTTCGGCTGTACTCAAGCACCAACTGAGCGGCCTGGAGTTCCTCGACCGGCCGGCCTGATGCCTCGCTGAGATCCTGCCAAATCCTATCGTAGCGGGGATCGTTTCGCTCGACTCCGGCCTCACGCGGATGGAAACGGTCCGTTTGTACTCCGATAAGCACGGTTCCATGCACGGTGGCTCCGTATTGATCCTCCATAGAGGCGGTCATATCGGCGGAAGTGGAAAGCAGCACATTGGCGGTGCTATACACCAAGCGCTCTGTGTGTTCGCGATGCGGAATTCGCAATTTTTCATCGACTGGCTCTCCGTCGGCCTCGAGGCGCGCCTTCTTTAGCAATCCCGTAGAATGGGGAATGTGCACGACTCGCGGAACCGGAATGCCTTCGGCCTCCATCATGCCCGTCATCAATCGGATTGTCTCTCCTCCGTCGGCGTAGTGCCCGATGAGGGCAACAGGATGATTTTCACGGCGAAGCTGCAGCAGCAACGAACCGGCAAGTAAGGAACACGGACCCTTCTCGATGACCGCTGCCTCCAGCGTCTCTAAATAGTCACTGCTGCGATCGACATGCACCTCATCGAACATATCCTCCTTGCGTACGAAGTTCGGGTTGCCATCGCTGATAAACAACAGATCAACTCCATCTGCACCGTAGTGCATGCCCTCACGAACATCCCCAAGCTTCGGATGCTTGGGGCCGCCGCGATTCACATTAATGACCTGAAAGCCGAGCTGCGCCGACACCAGGGCCATATCCTCGATGAACTTATCTTGTCCGCCGGTATCGGTTAAGCCGAGGACCAGACGCTTATCGCGCTCATGAAAACCCTGAGGACTTACGTTGACCATCAGCGGACGTTTCGCCCGGCTCTCCATGTGCTGCTCAACTCGCTCGAGATACAAATCTAGTTTGGGAGCCTCAGCTTCGGAGCCATCGACGGGCCTCCCGTCTAGCGCCGAGAGGTAAGCCCTGACTTCTAAGCTGGAATATCGCGCCCCTGAGGGCATGGTCTTCTCGGTCGTAACGTGGACGGTGACGAGATCGGGATGACTTTCCGGACGAACTATGTGGACGGTCTCGAGCCCGGCTTCCCCCTGAAGCTCGACCGAAATATATCGATGCTGCCCCAGTAATTCCCGAAGCCTCTCTACTCGTTCTTGCTCTGGGGGTGTATACCGCTCGTGAGCCTGAGTTTCCGCAACGAAGAGAATAGCCGCCCCTTTGAACGGGTCGGACGTTCGCGTAACTTGGATCCCCTCGCCAACTTCATCAAACGGGCGGCCCTGCAAAGGGCTGATCGTACCGCTGATGTCCAACTCGGGTGCTGGAAAAGCATCTCCAGCAGCGGGGGAAGCGCCGCGGGCCTGTGTCTCGTAGTCAGCCCGGTCCGGCTTCAAGCTGCCGGCTTGGTTCCCTAGTCCATCTGAAGGCCCCATTCTCACTCTCAGGTAAAATTATTGCCGATGTCATCAAAAGTTCTGACTGCAGGTATGAGCACAACAGCGAAGAACACCTGGCTCAGTAGAAGCTAAGACCGCAAGTCTATGAACTTTAGAATTTCTAGGAATTCCATTCAGACGCGTGTGACAGTCCTTCCGGTGCGAGCACATCGCGCCCTGCCGGAGAAGGAACCAACACAAACAGCCTGAAAAGAACTCTCGCAAAAGTCGGCAGTGAATTCCCTGGAAAGCGGGCTACTGACTTCGAATCAAGGATACTGAAATAAAGTAGTCAAATTAGAACATTAGTTCGTAACTTGGCCGAGCAGAACCATAACATACTTCTCATGGTTACGAAATAAATTCGACTGCTTTTTGGCCTGAAAACGCAGCCTACAGCGATCCGTGTCGTGGAGTGCGTAAGGCATCCAAAAGATTACGTAATGCGAACAGTCCCTGACGTTCAACGGATTCAACGGTACGAGAACCGACGTGGGGAGTGAGCACGACCCGCTCCTGCCGCAGCAGCGGATTAAGAGGAGAAACTGGTGCGGGTTCAAATACATCAGTGGCATACCCAGCGATATGTCCATCCCGCAGACCAGCCACCACGGCCCGCTCATCCACGAGCGCCGCTCGGCTGACGTTGATAATGTAGACGCCGCGCCTGCACTTGGCCAAACGAGCTGCATTGAGAAACCCGCGATTCTCCTTGGTCAGGTTCATATGGAGGGAAATAAAGTCTGCCTCGTTGAGCAGGGTATCAATGTCTTTGACATGCCTAAGATAAGGCGCGCGCTTGAATCCAAAGAAAGGTGCGGTAAAAGCCTGGTTGGCATCATGAGCAAACGAACGGTGCTCCTTCGACCAGGAGGAATTGTAGCCTACCACCTGCATTCCGAAAGCCATCGCTCGGATCGCCACCTCCCGGCCGACCCTACCGAAGCCCACAACTCCCAGAGTCTTCCCCGCCAGCTCGACCCCAGTGAGACGCTTCCACTGCGCTGCGTGCACGTACGAATTATGCTCGGGGATTGAGCGAACGAGGCTAAGCAGCAGACCGAAGGTGAGCTCCGCGACCGTGGTATGGTTGACTCCGGGGGTATTCGTCACCTTTATACCGTGCCGCTCGGCTGACGACAGATCGATCTTATCGATGCCGACGCCATATTTGCTGATGACCCTGGCTTGCGGAGATATGGTCTCGATAACTTCGGAATTGAATTCATCTTCGCCGCAGATAAATCCCTCGAAGGGACCTTGCGCCTTTACGACTGCGATCACCTTTTCGGCCGAAAGCGGCCCTCTCTCGCTCACGACGTCCAGGGGGGACTTCGAAAGGAGGTCAAGATGCTGCCCTGGGGTATCGAGGAAGCTCGAGCTCGTTATAAGAATCTTGTGGCGCACGGGGGCACAGTAGCAAACAGGCGCGACCTGAGCAAATACGCCCCCTACTCCGCTTCGCCCTCGACTTCCGGGACCTCGTCGATAGTCTTGAGCGTAAGCACCGAAAAAATTCCGATTTTCTTTGCCTCATTGAAGTTTGAATGGATAAACGCTTCGAGCACGGGGAAGTCTTTCAAGCGTTTCTGTGTCCCGAAAAATGACTTTTCTTCTATTACTACCAAGGCCACCTGATTAGCGATCAGCGTATCAACTACCAAATTATCGATATCCCGGTCGTACTCCTCCGGATAGGTCAGGCCACGGTGGAAAAACAGCAGAGGCTGAGGCGAAGGGACGCCAAGGGAGGCGTAGAGAAATCCAAAATCCGGAAAGACGAAGAAATTTCGGCCGTCATGTGCCAGAACCTTCACGATTTCCCGCAGATCCTGCTCGGTCACTTCCGACTCCTGGCCGGGCTCTCCGATCCTCGTGGGATGCCCCCAACGCAGACCTTCTAGTCCCGAAATCGGCAGCGACTCACCGAAGGAAGCTCCATCAACTGACTCTTGGACCTTACGCTCCAAGGCTACATACACGCCAAAGAGCCCGGTGAGTAGGGCGAAGCCAATCAAGCATCGAGCGAAGCCTGACCGCAGACCCAGTGGAACTTTTCCGGCCACTAGAGCCAGCGACAATCCGAAGAGTAATCCGACGTATACATCAGCTATCGTCGGATTGTTGAGCATGCTGCGCCGCACGACGTATGAAAGGAGCAGGATGTAGAATGCAATCCAGGTCGCGAGCGCATCAGGAAGGTACCGGCTTCTGGCGTCCCACAGGCGCAACCAACCCGCATGCAAGGTGCGCCGAATGGAAAAGATAGCGGAAGCAACTACAACACCGACTGCCGCCCAAAGCGCCCAGCTCTGCGGGCTCAAGACGCCTGACGTCTCGCCGCCCATCCTTCTGGTCGCCGTTGCCAGCGGCAAGAGCAGGTAGAAGTACAGAAAGCTGCGCCAATTTCCTTGAGCGGCAATAACGACCGCGGGAATGAGGAGTGCACAGAGCATACCAGCCACGATGATGCGCACAGATACGAAGCAGCGCCGCGAGTCTGGAAACCAGGCGATTCCCGGGCTCAAAAGCAAGAATGGCCAGACGAAAACCGCGATGTTCTGTTTGCAATAGAAAGCCAACCCCGCGCAAATCCCTGCTAGAAACAGCCGCCGTCCATTACCGCTTGGGCTTTCTTCGGTTGCCCCCAATAGGGCAGTAAGCAATAAATCCATCGCGAGGAGCGAACAAAGAAACGCAGCATGCTCTCCGTAAGGAGTGCCAAAGGACGGCAGAAACCAAATTCCGGTGAGAAGTCCAGCGACCAGCGCGGGGATACGGGCACTCGGATAGAGTAAGGCTACGATACGTATTGACAGCACGACTGCCACCGCATTCATCACCGCAGCCGGCAATACATAGCTATAGTAGGAGATACCGAAGAGCTTGAAGCAGAGCGCCTGGATATAGAGCAAAAGCAAGCTGTGCGGGAATAGAAAATCCCTGAAGGGCTGTTGCCCGATTAGAATCCGGTAACCGCCGTCCCAAACAATCGACTGGTCGAGCGGAAAAATCCCGCGCTGCCCACATGCGAAGCAAAAGAAAAACGCAGCCGCGATCAGCAGTACGACTTCTAGTAGCGCGCGATAACTATTGAAAAGACGGAAGTAGCCGGGGGGAGGGATTGCTGCCATGCCTTACTCAATTGATACTCGCTTGCACTGTACTATGCCGCTAAGCATCAGGCATCGGAAATAGGGCTGTTCAATACGTTACTTGAGTGCTTGGTCGCTCCTGAACGACGAATGGACGTTGAATTTGCTGTTGAGTCTGATAGTCGCGCATGGCTTGGCGGTCGCCTTTGACCGCTACGATCCAATCGACTACCGCGAAGAAGATCCAAGTCGTTATACAGAACGCTCCGACACATAAGATGACAGTGCCAGCGCCTGTGCCCGACTCGGACCGAAAGCGAGCTCGAATTCCCCCCGAAAGAGTCACAAATCCTCCTGTTAAAAGGATAAAAACCTACATAAGTGTTATGGAGCTCCCTGCCACCTAGGTAGCATCGGTGAAGGGCCCGAATGAGGCGTTAAACTGAGTGGTTAGCCTGCTTACTATCGAGTGAGTATCCGGGCACCGCGCCAGGATTTTGGTGTGCTGAGAGGTGGATAAGCGTCCAGGGCAACAGCGCCAGCCAAATGTAAATACAAATAAGCCCAAAGATCAGCGGCCGAATCCAGCGATGAGCGTGCGCTCTTAGGGTCAACGAAGCAGCCAGCAGCACAGCCAGACCCTTGGCCACAAATAATACCGGCCCCATGCCAAATTGATTCATGTAGCTTCGGAGAAACACATTCCCTTCCATATGCACGCCAAAGGCCGAGAGCCCGGCATAGGTAAGCATGCCATCCAGCAGCTGACACAGCACGAGGGCGAATCCGAGGACAAAAGCATTGCGGGAAAGAGATCGCTTCCCAACCCGTATCAATACGGTCGGATTTCGCCGTCTGCGCCCGGTAATCGAGACGTGTTCGGTTTC
This sequence comes from Bdellovibrionota bacterium, assembly GCA_041907145.1. Taxonomy (GTDB): domain Bacteria; phylum Bdellovibrionota_C; class UBA2361; order UBA2361; family JAFLCA01; genus JAFLCA01. The sequence continues at coordinate 5,855 of JAYRHW010000290.1, read as the reverse complement.
GCCTTTTATGACCTCGAAATTGGGAACCCAGCCCATAGAGCCCTCTCCCGACTATTATCGACAGTTTCGACCCTGAGATTGAGGAGCTACCGCCAAATTGAGGGACTAAGGCAACCGCCTGCCATAATTAGGCAATAATCTACTCGTAGGGTTTAGGTTTTATCAGCGAGGTATTATGAGGTTATACAAGGGGTTCCTCCCGTCCTTGTCTCTGTTCGTGTTCTCCATCCTTCTCAGCAATTCGGCACATGCAGCAAGCTCATCAGCACAAATTGACGCCAAGGTAAATCGCATAGGGTCGGCCATCGAGCTTTGTCTTGCAGGCGACTGCTCAGATTTTGACAACGAGATGACGGCGCCGGACGGAGATGGCTGCATCATTTACGCCGCAATGTTTCAGCAGCAGCCCGCCACCGGAGACTGCAAGAATCCAAATCAGGATCTCATCGATCTCATCGAAAAACTGCGAAAGGAACTTAGAAAGCTCGGCATATTCGATCTCAAAAAGCTATGGGACAGGGTGCTTAAACCCTGGCTTGAGGGCCTCGGGATTGAGAACTTACCGGACGGATGGGACCTGGGATGTTCACGCGAGTCCACCTTGAAGAAGATAGCCGAGAAGGTCAAAACCGGCATCGATACCTACTTCCAGAATAAGTCCGATAAAGAGAAACTTCAGAAGCTGAAGGAGCTTCTTGATAAATTATTTCCTGCCACAAATGAGGCTACCCAAAAATTAATCGAGCAACTTCAGAAGGAAATTACCAAACTTTTGGAGAAGGGTGAGCTTAGCCCCGAGGAAAAGGCGCGCCTTAAAGAGATCATTGAGCAGCTAAAAAGGCTGCTTGAGGACCTCATCGTCCGTCCTTCCAGCACCGCGCCACAGGCGGGTATCGCGGCCGGTGGGGGGATTTACATCGAGGACCCCTCGCTTACTGACGAGGAACAAGAGCTCTGTAAAGAGATTTACTACAGTTAAGGCTCGGAAAGCGTAAACGACCGTGCTCGTCGTGCTCTTTGTTGGTTCAATTCCACAAAGAGCCCGGCGAGCACCGTTGAGAAGCGACGCTCTAGGGAATACCGGCCGGCAATTCCGTCTTGGTATGGAATTTATGCTCGGCCTCGTCTGACTCCTCCTCGTCGGGCACATCGCCGTCATAGATCAGGCCCAAGCGGTACTGATGATAGGCACCCTGGGCGAAGAGATAGTAATCCAGCGAGCTTTCCTTCCCTGTCTTGATTGCCTCCAGTAAACTTGCTCTGGTATCGACCACATCGAGACCGTACAGCGATGCAAGGGTGACTGTCTTGCCGGTCGAAGAGTTTCCGGTATGAGCCACCCAGTAGAATGGATCGAGCAGCAGGTTCCCCACTCGGCCGATGGCGTCACGCAAATTCGAGGGCCCGAGGAATGGCAGCACTAGGTATGGCCCCTCGGGTACTCCGCTATAACCCAATGCAATCCCGATATCATCCTCACTGGGCTTGAGTCCCATGTCCGTTGCCGGATCGAAGAACCCCGCGCCACCCAAGGTCGTGTTGACGACAAATCGGCCGGTCAGTTCTGCCGCCTCTTTGAATTTCAGTTGAATGAGCGCACTCGCGACTCTGACCGGTGAGCGCAGGTTTGAAAAGAAATTTCTAATAGACGTTTTGACGGGACCTGGAACAGAGGAATCGTATCCCTTGGCAACCGGCTCAAGCACGTAGGTATCGGCCTTATCATTGAACCAAAAGATGCCGCGGTTGACTCGCTCAAGCGGATCACTGACCGGCTGGGGTTTGACTTTCGCGCATCCGCTTGCCGCGCAAAGTGCGGCAGACAACATTAGCATTCGCAGTAAAGAGCTCATACGCGATCCTTGGGTTAAACAGATTCAAGGGGGCATCCGTATTCAAACAGTAGCATATCTCCCGCGCAGCGAAAGGGAGCTAGGAGGCCTTGTGCTCATGCCAGGGACTAACCACCGCATAGAGGGCAGGCGCCACCTCCTTCACGACAAATCGATGGGTAAATGCATCAATATCTGCCTGATCCAGGCTGCTGGTTTCAAAGAATACCGGCCTTCCGGCCTCGAGCGCCTGATGGATGACTTGATGATCATCAACTGCCACCCACGAGACGACGTCCTTTCCCCCACTTCCAAGTACATAGCCCCGCGGCACCTCATGCGGATTCGTGGGATATGGCGGAGAAAATTCCAGTTCATTCCACGCCACCACCTTTGAGGCGAATTCTATACGTCGAGAGTAAGGAAGAAAGACGCGCTTACTTCCGCGCAGAACGAACGGCTCAACATAAACTGGATCAAGTCCGCTGATGATCAGGGAGTCACTGGGGGTATGTTGCCGCAGGTAGTCGACAGCGTATCGCCGGGTGGAATCATGGAATTGCTTGGAAGTCCGCCAGCCCACCGAGGCTGCCGCGATCACGACCAGCACCAACAGCGTGACCATGCGCTGCCTATCAAGTGCCCCCAAGAAGCCGCCGATGGTGGCCCCTATTGCGGCGTAGAGCAACCCGGCAAGAGGCAAATAAAACCTGCTGGCCGCATAGAAATAGAACAGATAAATCCCCAGCATCGGAACGCCAACGAGCGCTATGCAGAGCATCAGGCGCTGGAAATTCTTCTGCTGCATGCGAAGGGACACCGTATCAGGCTTCATGAGCGGCAAGCTTGCGAGTACCACCACGGCAAAAATCGGCGCCGCAGTATGCGAGAGCAGCACATTCAAATTTTCCCCGAGGTACCGAAGGGAAAAGACAACTTCAGGAAATTGGTAGGGCCAAGGCAGCCAGAAATGGTAGCCGTTGCGCCAGGGAGAGCCAAACGTTGCCATATTGTAACCCAGCTGCATGAGCACGAAGATGGCGAGCGGCGAGAAGCACAGAACAAGACGGGCAAATTTGCGATCGGGCCCCGGGGCCCGCAGACAAAGCCAGAGCAAGGGAAGCACTACGACCAGGGAAGCCGGACGCCAAGACGACAACATGCCTCCCAGCAGTCCTAGTTCCAGCCAACAACTCGAGTCGCGTTTAAGATTATTATGCAGCGCTAGCGCCGCCGCCACGATAACCAGCAAAAGCGCGGCGCTCGGCACGTCCGTCATCGGAAAGGTTGAGAAATAGCGGTACCCGGGATCGAGAAGCAGCGCAAAGGCGGCCACCATTCCACCCCACACGGACGAAATTCTTCGCGCTATACAGTAGACGGCTATCACCCCAAATAACGCCAGAATCGTCACCGGAATTATCATCAATCCGATATCCTTGCCGCCGGCAATGTATGCCGGTGCCAGGACGAAGAGCGAAAACCACGGTCCATAGCGCGACGGATATTCTCTGCCTTCGATTGCAAGATTGAACTGCCCGAGATCCACCGCCCGCTCGGCGCCCACGGCATATTCAACGGAATCGGAAATGGCCAAATTCGACGCGGCAAAGGGCGGTACGGACAGTACCGCCACTGCTATCACCAGCACGAGCGCCAAATAGCAGGCTTCGGCTGGATCGATCTTGCCGGTAGCATCTCCTGCCGATAGTCCCCAGGTAATTACGCGGCGCAAGGAACGAACGAGGGCGACAACAAAGCAGACCCCGAGGATTGAGAGCAAACCGACGAAGGGAAGACTTTCAAAGTTCATGCGCGCTGGTTTGGAGGAGCCTATCGCGGTTCAGGGCGCACCGGATCGCTACCGAAGTTGAACTCTCTACCGTCAAGAATGCCGTCACCGTCAGTATCTGCTGAGCGCGGGTTAGAACCGATGGCGATCTCCAAATCGTCACGTAATCCGTCTCCATCAGTGTCTGGATTGTTAGGATCCGTGCCAATCGAAACCTCATAGGAGGCACTAAGCCCATCCTGATCCCGATCGTCCGTTGGAGTACTCGATGGATCGAGAGGATCGGAGCCAGAAAGCAACTCCGCACCGTCTGTGTATCCGTCCCGATCGGTATCCTTTGCGCCGGAGTTGAGACCGGCCTTACGTTCTTCCACATCGGTCACGCCATCCATATCCGTATCGACGCCCCGCAGACGGCTGGCGAGTTTTGTTACTGGCGGCGGCGGCGTTTGAGTTCTATCGTCCGGGTCGCTGCCAAACTGAACCTCGAAGTCATCGGTATAACCATCACCGTCGGAGTCCAGAGCAGCCGCAGAGAGCACCTTGGCGCCATCTTTCTTGAAGGCGTTCCCTAACCAATTGTCGCTCCCGCTGCCCGATCCGGCGGCGCCAACCACAGCGATAGCCGGAGCAGCGGGCCGCTTCTCGGCTTCAACCGCGCCAAGCTTCGAGAGTTCGCGGAAAAACGCGGCATTTATTCCAGCCGTCGCGCTAACTGTCGGAGCTGCAGTTGCTGTAGCAGTAGCCGTGGTGGTGGGCGTTGAAGTTGGCGAGCCGCTTATAGTTCCATCCTCCTCAGGAGTTGGAGTCGCGGTCGGTGAAACTGAAATTTGCGCGCCAAGAACATAGTCTTGCTGGCATTCTTTAGTGCCGCCGACGAACAGCGCTAACATGATAAGTGAACCGCTAAAGGCCAGCTGATGCCGGATTTTTGAAAGGGTATTCATAGCTCCTGGCAGTGTAATATCTCAGTATCTAGCCCCACAATGTCCTATTAGTTCGGGGCCCCAGGGAGGCCGCAAAACATCGTTTCATAGCGCCGACCAATATTATCGAAGTTGGTTTTGACAGCGCTTGTTTCGCTTCTGTACACTTCAGCGCACTGCAAACAAGCAAGTATAAATTCGACCAGCACTACTGACGGAGGTAGCCTCACATGACACATCAACTTCCCCCTCTCCCCTATGAGTATAATGCTCTTGAGCCGCATATCGATGAACAAACCATGCGGCTTCACCACGACAAGCATCATTTGGCCTATGTTAACGGGCTCAATAATGCCGAAGCCAAACTCTCCGAAGCTCGCGAGAAGGGAGACTACTCACTGGTCAAGCATTGGGAACGAGAGGCCGCTTTTCACGGCGCTGGCCACTTCTTGCACTGCATCTTCTGGGAAAACATGAGCCCAAAAGGCGGCGGGAAGCCGACCGGCGCATTGTCCGATGCCATCAGCAGCCGCTTTGGCAACTTCGAAAATTTCATGAAGCACTTTAAAGCAGCTGGCGCTGCCGTAGAGGCTTCCGGTTGGGTGCTGTTGGTAAGAAACAACATGACCAAGGCCCTCGATATCCTCACTTCCGAAAAGCACCAGAACCTCACTCAGTGGGTCGTAACTCCGCTTCTGGTCTGCGATGTATGGGAGCACGCCTACTATTTGAAGTATCAGAACAACCGCGCGGCTTATCTCGATGCATTTGCAAACGTCATCAACTGGGACGATGTCGCGGCTCGATTGACCAAGTAAGACTTACTGATTGATAGCGGGCTTCGGCCCGCTTTTTTTTGCCCGGAGACTTTAGCAGTATGAAATCCGCGCTCCGCACCGTCGCCCAAGCAAAACAACTGTCGCTCTATGAGCTCCCCAGGAACGATGGGGCCGCTCGAGTGTTTGTGAGCTCAACTCCAGAAACCCGCGCAATCTGCAACGACCCCTTCGTGACGGGAATTCGGTACACCCGGGATCTATCGGCGGCTTGTGCTCGCACACTCGCTGCGCTCCGTGATGCCAAGGTGCTGGCATTAGCCGAGGCAGAGTCCACCGTGTTGCACATTTTGCGCGGCGGCCTGAATTTTGGACTCCGGGAGGCCCTGGCGCAGGCCTACGGCTGGAACGATCATGCTTCGGCATTCGTCAGTGCCCAGCGCGCCCGCTCAAGCAGCAACCCGCAGGACTGGGTTATCACAGAGTCGGCGTATCAGAAGTTACACTTCCGCAAGGTTGAAAACATACT
>JAYRHW010000289.1:0-1600 GCA_041907145.1 Bdellovibrionota bacterium | reverse complement strand
GTTTTTCTCTCCTTACTATTCAGTTCATGCGTTTTCGCCCGCCGGCGGCTTCTTGATAGATCTCCCGTATGTGCGCTGCGCAAGCAACGGCAACCGATCAACAAGCACTTGCCCTACTTCACTCGCCGACTTGGGTCGGAGGGCAAAGAGGGAACCCGATCCACCCCAAGCATGAGGCGGATCGGGAATCTACCGGTAGACCTGCCAGTGCAACCGCAGAAGCGCTTCGAGCGCATCCTCGCGGCCGGACCGGCTTGCACCAGGCTTATCGTAGCGCCGGACGAACTCCGACGCGGCCAGCCGGAACCGGCGCAGGGCTAGCCAGCGCCACGGCGGCACCTGGTACCACCGCGGCACGCGGCCGACCAGCCAAGGAACGAGGCTCTGTTTGTGTTTGAGCACTTCGTCCTTGGTACAGCACTCCTCGTCCTGCTCGGCTGAGCGAAACACGAGGAGCGTTTCTTGCGACATCAACGACATTGTTTCCACCTCCTCTTCCTGTATTCCTGTTTCCAGGAACAGTCTGCCGCAGGCATCCGCCAGAAGGCGGAAGTGGCTTGGCTGACCCAAGCGCTGCAGCAGGCTGTTCGTGAAAATCACGTTCAATCCACTCTCTCCAACTCCTCGGGATAGAAAGGACCCTCCACTCTTGACGTGGAGGGTCTAGGATCAAAACAGATTGGGACTCAGCGCGTCAGGACGCTTGTAGTGCCGCTTCGCTTTCTCGTAGCAGGCCTCTGGGTCTCCAAGGCCTTGGACTTCGAGATGAATGACATACCATTCCTCTTCGAACGATCGGTTATATTCTTCTCGGAGGCGGACAAAAAAATCGTCCGTTTTCCACGAAATAGTCCGGGAAGGCCAGCCTCCCCCTTGATGCTCGAGCAAGAGACGGCACCCGCGAGCTCGAAAATTGTTGAACCAATCATGAGCATCAGGAAAGGGCCGTTCTCCAGCCATGGCCGACTCCATGAGCGCAGATACGTGCAAGCAGCGATACTCGACACTTCCCTCAAAGAGCAACTCGTGCATGGTCGCAAGTCCCGCAGCGAAACCAGTGGGAATTGCAAAAATCTTGTTGGTCGCCATAGCGACCTCCGTTCAGGCCTTGCGGCCAGACAATCTTGCGTCTGTTCTTTTACCGTCCTCGACCCGAGAGAAGGACGTGGCAGGCCGACTATTCGCCGGCAGCCGATTTGGTTTCGCTCTCCACTTCAATCCTCGACGGATCTCGTCGAAGAGCGAAGGGAATGCGGGACGGGCCGGAGCCCGTCCACTTGTGGCAACTACTTACGAAAGTAGTTGCCGAGTTTCTCGCCCGCCTTCATCAAGAAAGGGATAAGAATCAGGCCGCACAAGGTGGCCAGCTGCATACATTGAATATCTGTCATTTGTTTCACTTCCGTCACCGCTAGCTTGGAATCGATGGCTCGAATCCAGCGGGAAGGGCCCGAGCGACATACATCGACTCGGGCACTAGCACTACCGGACCGCCCTGGCCCGGTAGTACGCGACGACCGTCAGCATTAGCCCAATGCTGCCGGCCCAGATCAAAAGCACTGTCTGATCCATCAGGTCCTCCTCTCCTGTAAATCTTTGC
>JAYRHW010000288.1:0-17654 GCA_041907145.1 Bdellovibrionota bacterium | reverse complement strand
AGACAAAGGCGAGATCCAAGCTGCCCAAAAGGAATTCGAGAAACTTGGCTACCCTTGCCTGATAATTTCCAGTGTCAGCGGAGAGGGTATCGAGCAGCTTATTGATACTCTCAGTGCCGCAGTGCTGCGGCCCGAATCGTTAAACCCAGTTCCCTGACCCGCCCGATTGTAGATTCAGCTGAATAATTTCAGAATTTTCTAGGAAAAATTCCTAGCGTTCTCCCCTTGCGATTATCCTTAGTAATCAGCTCACTACGCCGCTGAAAAACCTCGCCTGCAATTCGAGCTGGCAAAAATCAGAGAAACTGCCGAAATGACGAATATGGGAGACCTTATTCGCCCGAGGTCTAAATGCCCAGGTAGTTTGGAGAATATACCCGGACGTCATGTTGCCGTTTGGTAGTAACATAGCAGTGCTTGCTGCGCTTCGTCGGCTGAATAAGTCAGTCAACGATCTCGGTGTAAGCTCTGAGCGCCTAGCCTCAGGACAGCGCATCAATCGCGCCAGCGATGATGCGGCGGGGCTTGCCATAGCTACCGGTCTCCAACGCGACACCAGGGTTTACACTCAAGCCATCCGAAACGGCAATGACGCCATAAGCGCTCTTTCGATTGCCGAGGGCACAGCGACAAACCTGACCTCAATTCTCACCAGGCTAAGAGAACTTGCAACTCAGGCAGCTTCGGGCACATTCTCCCGTACACAGCGCCTTGCAATTGACACAGAGAGTAAGTCCCTGACGAACGAATACAACCGGCTGGTCGGATCCACTACCTTCAACGGATTGAATTTGTTGAACGGCTCCTTAGGGCGCCTTAATATCCAACTGGGATACGGGACCTCGGGATCTATTGGTGCGGACATTGGGAGCGGATTACAGCGCAACGTGGGTACGGGATTCAGCAGCACTTCGATAACCCACCCGCTCGATGGAGTAACCGATCAGCAGCTTGCAGACTTCAACGGCGATGGCATACTCGATCTTGCGACTACGAACGCCGGCACCGGCTTGCAGCTCCAGCTTGGTAATGGCGACGGAACGTTCAAGGCCAGTAGTATAGTGCCCGGCAAGGTATTTAGCACTCTAGCAGTGGGCGACGTTGACCGCGACGGAATCACCGATATCGTAACTGCCGACAACAATACCGGGACCAATCGTGTCCGCGTTTGGCATGGGAATGGCGACGGAACCTTCACTGCTTATGCCCTTTCGACTAGCACCTCTGGCGCACTAGGGACCTCCGTGGAGCTTCTCGATGTGAATAACGATGGGATTCTGGATGTAGTCGGCACCGGTGCGTCATCCGCATACGGAGCCATTCTGCTGGGTAATGGGGATGGATCCTTCAGAGACGGCGGTACATTCGCAACAATAAAGGCCGGTTCTCGTTTACGGCTCGGCGACTTTAACGGCGATGGCCGCACTGATCTGATTACCGGATCTGCAAGCGCGGGCGCGCTGTTGATTGCAGTCAATAGCGGCAGTGGCGGATTTAGCACGGGAATTTCAATTAATTCGGGGCTCTCTTCAATCGCCGACTTCGATGTGAAGGACGTAAACTACGATGGAATCTTAGATATCGTAGCCGGAGACGGGAGCACTAACCTCGCTATTCTCAAGGGCTTGGGAAATGGCAGCTTCTCTAGTATCGGGAACCTCAGCGCTTCGAACGGATCACTCAGTATCAAGCTCGGCGATATCGATGCGGACGGCCTTATCGACATTGTGGTTGGAGGGAACAGCGCTATCACCACGTTCAAAGGTAACGGCGATGGGAGCTTCGGTTCCGAATCAGTTTACAAGTCCAATACTACCCCGTCTCGAAGCGTACTGATTGGCGACCTCAATGGCGATGGAGTTTCGGACCTGGTAGCAACAAATACAGGGTCGGCGGAACTTGAGACATTCCTCGCGCAAACCACGATCTCAACGGGAATTCAGCGCATTGATCTTACAACCCAGGAGGCCGCCAAGTCTGCGCTGGCGAGCATTGACCAGGCCCTTGCTCGGGTTCAAACAGAACTCGGAAACATCGGAGGCGCGCAAAGCCGCGTGAGCTTCGCGCTCGCAAACCTATCCTCACTGCGGGATAATAACGCTGCTGCAGAGTCTCGAATCAGAGATGTAGACGTGGCTGTGGAAGCTGCAAACCTCGCCAGACTTAGCATCTTACGACAATCGGGGGCCGCCGTCCTCGCACAGGCAAATCAATCCCCAGCCCTAGCGCTTGCTCTGCTCGAATCACTGAGGCGATAATTCTCGTCCTCCTTGCTCGACTGCCGCATCGTAAGGATAGATCGAGAAACTTGCTTTATTGCCGAGTTACTGGGGCTCTGATATAATCGTATTAAGGTATTTTTGAATTGTTCCGATCGATATATTTAGAGCTTATGAGTACTTATACTCTGAGCGGCAATTGAGGGAGACTGTTGAGATACCAGGTAGTTACATCCGCTAAGGCGTATCAATCAGTCTCGGTAATGAGGAGATAACATTACGAGAGCTTTACGCCACATAGTCTCGGCTCACCGCCACCCCATCTGGCCCCCTTCCGTTTGTCATACTGAATACCTATTCCAATTAGAGCGCCTGGCATATCGCACCGAGGAGGGCAAAGCTTCGGGGATATGAAATTCCTATCTGCGCTGCTGTCGTCGCCTCGCGTTGCTTCTTGCTCAAGCTCTTCTCTTTGTCGGTTTGCTGCTTTTTCCCTCCAATTCGGGCAGCAAGGAATCCTTGATATCCTACACAGATCTTTCGGGACGCAGTTCGTGTTGTATCCCTGTCGGATTACCAAGCCGGCGTGCGGGTTTCAGTTCGGAAGGAGTCGCGAAAGAAACAAAGGACTACACCTTTAGGGAGGAAGGCGCATTCGCATGAAGCAAAATCTTGCCACTTTAATAGAACAATCGAGTCAGGCATTCGAAGTAACCAAGGACATCATAAATTCCTGTTTGGAAGCGAAGGGGAAGGACATCAGCGTGCTTGATGTCTCGAAGAACTTCGGCATGTCCGACTACTTCGTCGTCGTAAGCGGACGTTCTGACCGTCAGGTGCAAGGTATTTGTAATAGAATTCTCGAATCGCTGGAAAAGAACGGGATTACCCCGAACTCCATCGAAGGATATGACGATGGCCAGTGGGTCCTCATTGATTGCGGGGATGTCGTAGCGCATGTGTTCTATGAGCCTCTACGCTCCCATTACGATCTCGAAAGCCTGTGGTTCAAGGCTCCGCGTCTAGACTTGAGAAAGCACTTTAAAGTGGACACTCGGGCGTTGGAAGCGGCGTAGACTAACCACAGACTTTCACTTTTTCTCTCCGGTAGGCCTCTAAAAGGGGGCCTACTACTTAGTTGAAAATCCGGCACTGCTCTGCAACAATACTGCACGCAGTGGTGCCTTATGATCAGCAAAATCAATCGGTTTATTTTTGTCTTTCTCGTCGTAGCACTGGCGCTCTACGTCGTTATCCTGAATACAGCTCCACTAACGGTGTACCTAACTCCCGGCACTCAGGTTAGCGGCAGCAGCGGTGTTCTCCTGATTGGGACCCTGTTTTTTGGAATTCTTCTCGCGGGTATCGTGGGACTGTTTTTCGGCGTGAAGGGTCACTTCCGCGAACGGCGATTGCAACATCAAGTATCCCAACGTCAGGCGTTTTACGAAGGAATGATGAGAGCTCGCGCAGCCTCTGCGTGCGGAGAGTGGGGCAAGGCCCGCTCCCTTTGGGAACAAATCATAAAGAAAGATCCAACGGATATCATTGCCAGAGTCGAGCTCTCTCGTTCATTGCAGGCAACCGGTGAATCCATCGAGGCCCTCAAGGTCCTAGAATCTGCACGGGCGGCGGATCCGAAAAATGAAGAAGTCCTCTTTCGCGCAGCGGAATTAAATATTGCCCTGGGAAACAAGACTGCAGCCATCGACAACCTTGCACTTATTCTCCACAACCGCTCAAGCAGGAAAGCCGCAGCCCTCGCTAGAGATCTCTCCGAGGAACTGGGCCGAATCGAAGATGCTTTGGAATATCATGCCCAAGTTCTCGCCTTAGGAACTGCGGACGCCGAACTCTCGGCAATCGGCGACCGCCTGGAATTCAGGAGGATTCTCAAGTTACATGAGGGCAATCGCGAACAGCTGCGTGAGGAATTGCGGGTATTCTCCCGCAAGCGTCCGCACTTCATTCCCGCACTTCATCGACTTGCAATTATCGAAACAGAACTCGGAAATACCGAGGAGGCGGCGCACCAGTACATCAAGGCCGCCAAGGCCAGCCAGTCATCGGCGTACTGGAATGAAATCGCTAGACTCTGGCTTACAAGCGGTCAGCCTGAGAGAGCCCTTGCAGCAGCGCGCAGCGCCGCCAAGGAAACGACAGGAGAAGCAAAATTAGTAGCGGAGCTTGAATTGATTCGCATACAACTGTCCCTAAATCAGATGGAGGATGCGCGACGCTCATTGGATAGCTTCGAGAATACAGCTCGACAGCTTGGCGCAGCACAACATACCGACTTGATGCAGCAGTACCTTATTTTGCGCGGACTTTACTTCAGTCAGAGCGGCGCGCAGGGACAGGCTGCCGAACTGTGGAAGAAATTAAGCCGCAACGAACTTGATTTTAGCTCAACTGCGTATGTCCCGGGGGCGTCCAACCACGAACCGCCCGCGGCCCGCTTGTCGACACCGTGAGAACCCCAGCACTCCTTTGCATTCTCGACGGCTTCGGACTCAATCCGAATACCAAGGCCAACGCAGTAGCAAACGCACGCAAGCCTAACTTCGATGAGATTTGGAGATCCTGCCCGCATACTACGCTGACGACCTTCGGCGAACGGGTCGGCCTGCCGATGGGCCAGATGGGAAACTCCGAGGTTGGACATCTCAATATCGGAGCCGGTCGAGTCATAGAACAGTGGCTTTTACGTATTTCTAGGGCGCTTGCCGGGGGGTACCTTGATTCTTCCGAAACCTACCAGAATTTTAAGAGACAGATGCCGAACTATCCGGCGTTGCATCTCGTCGGACTCTACAGCGACGGCGGCGTCCATTCACATCGCGATCACCTAAAATTGCTCATCGCACGCATTTCGAAGGACTACCAAGGTCCTGTCAATCTGCACCTTTTTACTGATGGCCGAGATACCGCGCCGCAGTGTGCAGCCGCGCAAGTCGAGGATCTAGAGCAATATCTCAGGCAGTATCCTCGCACCAAGATTGCGAGCATCTGCGGCCGGTTCTTCGCCATGGATAGAGACAAGCGCTGGGAGCGCGTCAGAAGTGCTTACGAACTGCTTGCCTTAAATAAGGGATCGCAGCAGGCGGATGCCTGCTCCGCCCTGCGCGACTCGTACCACAATAGAATTGGCGACGAATTTGTCGAGCCGGTCGTTGTCAACCAAGGGGCAATTGGAGCCAAGGACGGTGTCATTTTCTGGAACTTTCGTGAAGACCGCATGCGCGAAATCGTGGCGGCGCTCTGCCTTCCGAATTTCGATCACTTCCCCAGAGCCTATCCCGGCTTACCCCGTTCGCAGGTCCTATGTTTTACCGAGTACGACCATTCGTACGGCCTCCCCTACCTCTTTTCAACCTTGGAAATCCGCAATCACCTTGGAGAATTTCTAGCGTCGCGAGGCCTCGCCCAGCTTCGCGTGGCCGAGACGGAGAAATATCCACACGTAACCTACTTCCTCAATGGCGGCATCGAAACACCCTATCGGGGCGAGGAACGCAAACTTATCCCCTCTCCTCGCGACGTCAAGACCTACGATCTAAAACCCGAGATGAGCGCCGTGCCGGTAACCGACGTGGTGGTTCAGGCGATCGAGAATCGAACACATGACTGTATCGTAGTGAACCTCGCAAACTGCGACATGGTTGGCCATACGGGTGTGTACGAGGCTGCCGTTAAGGCAGTAGAAACCGTTGATAGCTGCTTGGGGCGAATGATGACGGCGCTTAAGAAAGTGGGGGGTAAAGCTATTATAATTGCCGACCACGGGAATGCCGAACAAATGGTCGACTATGAGACTGGCGCTCCGCATACCTCGCATACGATGTACCCCGTCCCAATGATCGCGGTGGGTGCATCGCCGGGCGTCAAGCTGCTCGACGACGGTGCTTTGTGTGACGTAGCGCCGACGCTACTTTCGCTGATGGGATTGCCTGCTCCGGTTGAGATGCAGGGTAGAACTTTAATTCTTAAGCCCGTTTAAATTGGAGAGACCGCGCTCAACGGCAATTTGTCGACTCGACCTCTCGCCGGGCTCCGTTGGAATGCACTCGACACTGTTCGAGTCTTTGCAATCCAATCTCCACAACGAATCGCCCTTGTCATTCAAATAGTAATACATCCAGCTAATCTGCTTCTTACGGAGAGATTTTAGCAGATCATTCAAAAACCGCGGAGCATTGGGAGCAAATCGCGAAACGGAGAGTTCTGCCGCTAGCTTTGTCAGATTGTTCTTGTCGGCGAAACGCGCGAACTGCTTCACGGAATCGTCAAGACCAGGAGCCGAGCAGGCTTTTGCTTTCGCCGAGGTCTTTTTAGGGGCCCGTTTGCCCACGATACCACAGCCTGGGTAGTTGATTCTCTGTAGCGAACCGTTCAATCCCTGATGTGTATAATCATGCGGGAAATATGCGCCAAAACTCAGTCCCATGGGTCCTCGACGAGCGAGTAGGTTCACGCTTTTGAAGTTTCCCGGCGCGCCAAATTCCGTCATGTAGTAAATTAATGGCTGCTGGTCTACCGGCGTATCATCGGCATCGCGAATAGCGTCTATTATCTGCTTTTGCAGGGACAGCCAGGCACTCTTATCCGACGGCGGCGCCGGCTCACTGTATAGATGATAGGCGACTTTGTCCCCGTAAGAATTGAACTCCTCGGCAATATGCGCCCAAGCCTCGACCAAAATCGAGCGCATCCACTCAGTTTCCTCGCCGGGAATCAGCGCCCTATCGACAGGTCCCGGAGCATTGACGCGGCCACCCGGCGGAATATGAATCGAGATTATGACCTGGAGGCCAAGCTCATTGGCAAGATAATCGACCTGCGTTGCAAGGCGAGGATACATGAAGTCTTCAAGCCAGTCGCGCCACTCCGACTCGTTGTCAGTAGCGGCATCGTAATTGTAGTAGAACAGGCGCACGGCATTCATGCCGAGGCCCTTAAAATACTGTAATCGCTCTCCGTCAGTTTCCGGATCGAACATGTCTCCATCAATATTTCCACCGCGGATGGGCGACTGAGCGGCGGCCTGCAAAGGGCCTACCATCATGGACAGGATCATAAGAGATGCAAGCAGAGGGGCACGGAACATCATACGGCTTTGCCTAAGGTAAAGAAGCAGTGACTACAGCAAACGCCAGCTGGGCTCACTCGACCAGAGCTATACTGCCGCCTCCGCCCAGAAACAAGCGCTATCCTGGACGAGCACTGCTCAGGAGTTTTCGGCCTAAAATGCCTCCGTATAAACAGTTCGGAGCACTTTCGCCGTAGTCGATTCGTCGGAATAGGACTGATAGTGCGGGAAGAACAGCTCATAGATATAGGTTGCCGGGCTTGGCATACGAATTTCTCCTAGATCCGGCTCTGGCACGCCAAAGAATCTTAGAAATACGGCGGATGACACCAGCGCCCCAGTAAGACTTGCGTGATGGTTATCGCCTTCGTACAGAGACAATTCCGGAAACTTCTGCCCGACTGCTCGCCAAGCGAGGCCGACAGGAGCAAGTGCCACATTCCACTGAACGCTCTTTCGACGATACGCGGCTTCGATGACGGCGAGGTCCTCGCCCTTCAGGCGATCAGCCCACGTCATATACAAGATGGGTGTCGCCTTTACGTCACGCACCTGCTGCACCATCTCATCAACCCCAGGATCGAATAGATCCAGGTAATCGAGCGGGCACGTGCTGCAATCTTGCAATACGACGTAGTCCCAGTGCTGAGAATGCAGCATGCGGCTGGTTTCAGGATTTTTCGCATGCCAGGCCAGCCATCGCCCTCCCGGCGCTATCATGGTGGTGGCAATTGGGTGCCCTGCGCGCAGCGAAAGCAGCTGCACGAGTGCGGGAAGATTGCCGCCAGAAGTGAAACTGTTTCCCACGAATAAGACGCTGGGCGCGCCTAGGGGAGCCGTGGGTAATCGCGCTCTACTTAGAGAATCGGGGCAGGGCAATAATCCGGAGGCCAACAAAAGCAGGATCAGCAGCGAAATAGCCCGAGAAGGTTTGGTAGAAGTCAACGGCATAGATTTCGTAGTAGCAAGCAACTTTTTAGCAAGCTCGACGATTGAACCATATGCTGCAACTTCTGGAAGTACTTTTTCCTCGGGCCTGCCTTATCTGCAGACGACCGCTGCGCGGGAAGCCTGCCTGTTTATTCTGTCAGCCACAGCCCAAGCCAAATGTATGGGATTTCACAAGTTATTCCAATATCCCTTTCATGGCAGTCTTCGGACTTTGGGAGTACTCTCGCAAAGAGCAGGCCTATATCCATCAGCTCAAGTACAAACCGCGGGTAAGCCTGGCGATCGCCGCTGGCAGGGACTTGGCAATCGCGCTGCCTGCCGAGTTTGTCAGCCCGGACTTAGTAATTCCCATCCCTTCCAGCAGAAGGAACTTTCGGCGTCGACTCTTCAATCCCGCAGCGACCCTGGCACGAGAGATCTCCAAGACTTTCTCTATACCCATGGAACCTCTCGGACTTCGGCACGGCGGTTACTCGGCTCCGCAGGCCCATCAATCCCACGCTCGACGCTTTTCAAATGTTAGGAATGCATTCTATGCAGATAGCCGACTGGTCCATGGGAAGGCTATTTTACTCGTTGATGATGTCATTACGACGGGGGCGTCCCTCTCATTCGCTGCGCTGGCGCTGCGCAAGGCGGGGGCTCGATCGACTAACGCAGCGATATTAGCCTACGCGCAGGACTGGGTTCAGTATATCGACCGAATAGAAAGGCTCCAAAGTAACGCGGGACTCGTCGCCTAACCGCATTCGACCGGGGATACCCCGGTTTACACTGGCGGGAGGTTGGGCGAAGATGCCTTCACGATGAAGGCTCAGCGCACCATTTTGCAATTGACCGCACTCGATGAGACGGGCGACAGCAACTACCGAATGCGCTGGCCGGCTGCTCAGCTGAGCCAGTTCGAACCGAGCTGGCGCGTCATTAACCTCGACGCCGGCGCCAAAGAACGCTTCGAATGGGCGGAACGGGCCGATCTGCTAGTGCTCTACCAGTCCGCCGATCTCGAGCTGATGCCCGTTCTCAAAAGCCGCCGCGCGCGGGGCAAGAGGACGCTGGCGGAATACAACGACAATTTTTACGCCCCGCAAGCTTGGTCACCGGTAGTGCAGGAGTGGAGCTCTCCCCTGCTATGGCAACATTATGAGTGCCTGATGCAAGCCGCGGATGGCGTTCTCGTTACCGGCAAAGGGCTCGAAACTCTTTTTGCGGGGACAGTGGACCGAAGCAAAATTCATATCATTGAAAATTGCTTTCCCTTCGACGTCGAGCCATTCGCTTCGCTGTATCCACCCTCAAAAGACGGAATCGTGCTAGCATGGGGAGGATCGCTCGGACATATGGCCGACATTTTGGCAGTAGCTCCCTTGCTGAGGGAGATCCTAGCGGAAACACCAGGCGTCCGATTGCAAATCATGGGCAATCAAGCAATTCCAGAGCTTCTGCGCATGCCGCCTGATCGCTTCGAATTTACGCCCTGGGGACCAGTGCAAGAGTATTTACGGTTTCTCCGTAAGGCGCATATCGGAATCGTGCCGCTGCTCGACACCGAATACAATCGCTGTCGAAGTGACATCAAAGCAGTTGAGATTAGCGCGCTTGGTGGGCTGCCATTATTGCCTGCACTGCCTCCATATGAAGAGTTTCTTAGGGCGACGGGCCTCAAGCCCTATCAATCATTTTCGGAACTGAAGGAACAAATCGCCGCGTACATCATGAGGCCAGAGAGAATTCGAGAGGATGCGGAGCGCTGTTATCACTATGTTAAGAATGCCCGATTGGGCTCGGTCGATCGTAAACGGCTCCAGGTCTATGCTCAGCATATCTCTGGTAAGTCCGATCCCGACAGTTGGCCGGTTGGAGCCGGGTACCATGAAGTTCGCGGAACCCGACAAGAGAAATCGGCAATTCAAGAGTGCTTGGCTGTCGCCGACAGCTTCGTAAAGCTCCGACAATTGGATGATGCCTCTCGCGCGTTGGAACGTTTCTTGGCACAAAATCCGCATGTCCCCGAGGTGGCTCTTGCAGACCTTAGAGTGCGGCGGAGTTTGGGGCAGCCAGCCACCGGCGCGAAAATCGAGCAGGCGGCCAAATCATTTCCGAGGGATTTGCGATTTAGGCTGCTGCAGGCTCAGTGGGCGCAGTCCTCTGAAGAGCTTTCAACCGCATGGAATGCGATTATAGCTGCGCTGCGCCCGGCGAAGCAGGCAGCACAGGATTTCTTTCGACCTCATGTCATGAAGCTGTTTATGAGCATGGCTCAGGCTAGTCCCCAGCTCTTGTTGCCGATAGGCGAAGCGCTGCTCGGGATATATACAAACGCTGCTGAGCTGCGCTTCTATCTTGCCCAGTCCTATGAGCATGCCGGGAACTTTCAGTTGGCGCAGTCTCACTTTAACTGGCTTCGGGACAGTAAGCGCCTCTCCGATCCCAATCACTCGATACTTACCGAACTCGACAACGGCTACCTCGAAGCTTGGTGCCAAGCCCTTGAAGCTCGCCTTCAAGGCCAGTAAGTCTCAGAGACTAGTACAAACTAGACGATGTAATGCTGCTTTGAGTTCAGCACAGAGGATGTACTGGGTGCAGCATTGGACCTGGGTTCCATCCCGCAAATTCGCAGCCCAAGCTTCTAACCCTCAGCAGTCACAACGTATTCTTGCTCCTTCAAATCAGCACCACTCCATAAATGTCGGATAACTCTCTGAGACTTAGAAGCAATGTTCTGCCGGGCTAAAAGGGACGCATAACCATAGGTACTCCCGGTAGTTTTGCGGGGTTTGGGAAGATAGCGGGGTGCATTGTGACGGAACACGATAAGCGCGGTATACGCTCGGACGAAGGCGGCCCTGCCCGCCCCTTGCCCGAGCGGTCCGCTGCCGCGACAGAAATAGCTCTACCGACTGACCAGCCATCACTGCCACCGGCAACTGCCTTTCTCACCTCACGGCATTTCCCGCGCGGGCCTCAAGGTAATCTCTCTCTGCAAGGCCCTCTAGGTCATGCGCCATCCGCCCAAATGTTCCTCGACACCGAGATTCGCGCTGTCTATATGCGCCCAGAGTCATGCAACAGGCTGGTCGATGGAAATCCCTCCCTTCAAAGTATGCGCGTTTCGTACGGCTCGTTCGCAGATCCTCGCGATCCGGGACGTACATTGCATCTACTGCCCCAGTTTCAATGGCACGGGTCCGGATACGCAATTTCTGAAATGCTTAAGCTCGACCGAGGGGTGTCGCCAAATCTTGCCGCCTTGGTATTTAAGAATATTGATGACGGGATCAGCATGGAAACTCGCCTGCGCGAGTCCATGATTCCGGCACGACACGAATGGCGCCAAGATGTCGAACCTCTCAGCCATCTCCGAAAGCTCGTCAATCAGTTTGGCAGCACCGTCGTGCAGCTTAATGGCGAACTCGGACAGCACTTTGTCATCGTCGATCATATCGACGACCTTGCCGGCGTTGCCCAGATTCGGGAACCCTATCACGGCTGGGCAATCGCCGTTGAACTCGATGGACTGCGTAAGCGCCTGGATCTAAATGGCCCTGGACTTCAGTACCTTGTCGTCGATGAACACGACCCTGCCATGCAAGCAGCGCAACTCAACAAGTCATTTGATGATTTTCTGGCTACCCGTCCTGTGCTCCACCGAATTTGCGGCCTTTCTGGAGTAATTCGGAGTTTGGCGGTAAGCTTGTACGATCGCTGGCATCGCTAGCTGCCTTGATGTTCCTTCTTAAGCACCACCGGTAGAAGAGAGATGAAGTCTGCTCTCGGAATTGGGCCTCGCCCCTCTCCGAGAGAGGGACTTTGTAGAGTCAAGGTTCATCGCTCATCCCTCGGGTTTTCCCCGCATTGATGCCCTGCATCGCTGCGGGGAAAACCCGGCACAGAATTTGAATGGAATGCGGCGCGTGTCCGCTCCTTTCGAGTTCTAGGTACAAGGATGATGCCATGTCTCTCGTAACAGTAACGGCCCTTCCGATTCTCAGCACCAACCAAGGAGCGCAGATTTTCGAGATCTCGCCCCGAGGTCTCGCGCCCGAGACTCCCGTGGAGGAAGTCGTTCGCGACACCTGGTTCTCCACGAACAAGACGGTTGGACAACTCCGGCTCGCGCAGCGGGAAGTTCTCGTCATGCGGCAGTCCTCGGCCATGCATGGCTTCGATGCCATCGTAGCCGGGACCATCGGTCAGTTCCTTGGCACTTTCTGCCTAAGGCACGACCTGATGGTTGCCTCGCCCAGCGCGCCTGCGGACCATGGGGATCACGTCGGTGATCCGGACTTCGTGGCACTCATTCGGATTATGCTCAGGTCCGGACAAGTTCCCAAAGTCGCCGCCAAACACACTCCGTTGCTCAAGCTGTGTCTGGCTCTTACCGAGCGTTCGAAGGGCGCCAAGAAGGGCCAGTCCGTGCTTGTCGGCATGAGCGACTTGCCGGTTCCCGTCGCCATGGCCGCAGGATGGATGATGGCGTCGGTGTTCCCGGAGAACCCGATGGCGCTGCGACACGGAACATCCGATGTCGTCTGCCGTCAGTCTATCGTCACCCCGCCCGAAGGCCTGGTGCTGTCCGCCTAGTTCGGCAGTATTCGTCGGTTCGACCCTGGGAGAAGGACCTCTGTTACTAGTCGGACCGACACGGTTTTCATGCTCTACAAGTCCTCTCCCGCTTTGCTTGCTTGTGTGGTTTTGCTCTGCGCTTCATACTGGTTTTATGAAATTTAAATCTAAGCTCGTCCTATCTCTCTTCCTACTGTGCCATTTCTCCACTCGAGCGCAGGCTGATTCAAGCTCTGCGGAAATATCGAAAATACGGACTGACATCGCGGCCATGAAGTCGGATATCGCCGAAATTAAGGAAGCCGTTAGCACCATTCGTAAGGCATTCGACATGGCGCGCGAACGCGCCTCCAGTACTCAAAAAGTTACCGTACGCCTAGATACCAGTAGCAGCGATGATTTCGCCTTGGGCAGTCCCACCGCTCCGATTACCATCATGGAATTCTTCGACTTTCAATGCGGCTTCTGCGCGAAGTTTCACAAAACAACCTTCCGTGAGATCAAGCAGAAGCTCATCGATACAGGCAAAGTACGCATAGTCTTCCGGGATTACATCCTTTCGATGCATGCCATGGCGGCGCAAGCGTCGGCGATCGCCGCCTGCGCTCAGGAGCAAGGAAAGTATATGGAGATGCACGATAATCTCTTCGCGGAGCCGGAACTTCTAGCCCAAGCAAAATTTCAGGACCTCGTCGAGAAGGTTCCCGGCTTGGATATCGCCAAAATGGAACAGTGCGTGCAGCGCCCCGAACATAAAGTTGCGATTGGTGACGACGGCCCCATTCCCTCTCTCGAATCCCAAGGCGATATGGCCGAGGGAGAGCGCATGGGAGTGGTCGGCACCCCGGCTTTTGTGATCGGAAAGACCGTTCAACCGGGCGAGGAATTTGACGGTGTTTTTATTCGCGGCGACCAGGAGTATAGTGTCTTCGAAGGGGCCATCGCTCAGCTATTGAAGTAATCAGGCTACAAATCTCATGTCAAATATCGGAGAGAAATTCGAGCGCCTCGTCGCGATTATCGCCCGTTTGCGCGATCCAAAATCGGGATGTCCCTGGGATCTGCAGCAGACCCATGAAAGTCTCAAGCCATACCTGATAGAAGAGGCGTATGAGGCGCTCGACGCCATCGACGCAGCCGGGTCTTCCAAAGATCATCGCAAGCTCGCCGAAGAACTCGGCGACGTGCTTTTGCAAGTGGTGCTGCACAGCCAGCTGGGAGCCGACGCGGGCACCTTTTCCATAGATTCGGTGATTGATTCAATAAGCGAGAAGCTTATCCGCCGCCACCCGCACGTCTTCGGCGATGCAAAGGTGGGGTCAGCTCAGCAAGTCACGGAGAATTGGGAGCGTCTGAAAAAGAAGGAATCGGACGCGCAAGGCAAGAGTATTCTGTCTGGACTTCCGCGTTCCCTTCCGGCCTTGCAGCAGTCTCATCGCATCGGCGAAAAAGTAGCGCGAGTGGGCTTCGACTGGGATAGGGCACAGGAGGTTCGCGACAAAGTGCGCGAGGAGCTTAACGAGTTTCTCGAGGCCGACGACGCGGCGCTGCGAGACTCCGCCCACGTTCGCGAAGAACTCGGCGACATGCTTTTCACGGTCGCTCAGCTTTCAAGAAAGATGGGCATGAATGCCGAGGATGTGCTGCGCGAGGCCAATGATAAATTTTGCCGGCGCTTCGCGGCAATGGAGCGGCTCGCCAATCAGGATCTCTCCAATCTTACGGCCGAACGGCTTCAAGAGTTGTGGGAAGCCGTGAAGAACGAGGAGCCTGCGAAGGGACCCAAAACTCTCCCATAATGGGGAAGTGGTCGGAACCAAAGGCCGGGCCACGCTCATAGGCCAAGACCGACATGCCACGGTAGAGCAGATGATCTACGGTCAAGCGAAACAGCGGGTTCTCGGCATTCCAGGTGCGAAAGATCCCGAATCCTGCCATGGCATCTTCCAGATTTCCCGCCTCTCGGAATCGCTTGTAGAGCGCCGAATACCAGTTAGCGTTCAAATCCCCTAACACCAGGACAGGGTTATCCGAGTGTCGAAGCGGCGTGGAAAGCCGTCGCACCAGCACGCGATTGGCAAAGAAACTCTCTGGAAATAGCGGCTGAATAGTATGCAGCACCATGAGTTCGACGGTCGCATGATTGGTCAGCTCCACCGTTGCATGGATGATCGGCGGAAGCTGCCCACCGACATCCGTTTCCGGCTGACCGACGAATGGATAGCGGGAATAGAGTGCGAGCCCGAAGTAGTCATCACGCGGAATTTCGATGTGGTAGGGAAATTCGCTCCTGAGCCCGAGCTCCTCAATCCAAATCCTATCGACTTCCATGAGAGCGACGACTTCAGGGGCATATCCGTCAATTATCGCGCGCAATTTCTTGAAATTTTGGTTCGGCATATAGACGTTGGCGGAGAGTACGCGCAGGCGCGAATCCTGCGGTCCATGAGTAGTTGGCGGAGTCACCGCATACAGTTCGAGGAGCGGGGAAATATACTGCCAGGATAAGGCGGTCAATGCGGCCACCCAGAACACGCGATTTATAACGCGGGATTTTTTGCCAGCGGCGAGTACTAGGAGAATCGAGAAGAGATGAAAGGCGAGCCAATAGAGCCCCAGATTGGAGCTAATTTCTTGGAAGTAATACCAGGGCGGTCCTAGATTGCAGAACGAAAGGATAGCCTGTATCCATAGCAAGCATACTAGGGTCAACGACATTGACGGCTCGCTCCGTTCGATAGTTGGGCAATATGCCGCCTATGATTGCTGCCGAATTAATTGTTCCAGTCGAGTATGCCCCGCCGCCATACGTAGATAAGGCCGACGGCGAGTACTGCGACAAACACGAACATCTCGACAAGACCAAATACGCCGAGCGAGTCAAGCTCTACTGCCCAGGGATACATGAAGATTACTTCGATGTCGAAAAGAATAAAGAGCATGGCGACTAGATAGAAGCGCACATTGAAGCGCTGTTCGGATACGTTGCCGACCGAGACCGAGCCGCACTCGAATGGAAGCTGCTTAGTGCGCGTGCGATTCTTGGGCCCCAGCACTGAAGCAAGTAGCAGCATGGTGACCAGAAACCCAGCAGCCACGAACATCAAAATCAGAACGCCGTCGTATGTATTCATAAGATTCTTTAGCGCGTCACTCACGCTCAAGCATTAGTACCGTGGGGTACCCGTTTCAGCAATGCAGCAGACAGTTAGCGCTCTCACTGCCCAGCTCGCAGTTGAACTGGCGCACCCGCCTGGATTCGAACCAGGGACCCCCTGCTTAGAAGGCAGGTGCTCTATCCACCTGAGCTACGGGTGCGTATACGTAGCTTGTTTTTCGCCTAATGGCGCTGAAAGGTAAAGACAGCCAGAGATGCTGATCAATAATTCTAATAAGTTAGCAATGTAGCCTCGGCCGGTGGATCTACGAAATTTTCCTATGATTCTAAAAGCTTATATTTGTTCCTGGATAGCCTGGAGCAATGCCACATAGAAGCCGGATAAGAGTATAACAGGAGTTAGAACAATATTTTACGCAGTTTGCTGCGTAAAACTAACTTCGATGTTCTCTGACGTTCCTCTGAGTTTGGTCGGCTGAATCCGGCGAAACTCAGCGGCCAAGGTAAAGGGATTTACCAGTGCGACGGTGGGTCAGAGCACGTGGTTCATAGCTGTAGAGGCTTTTGTGATGATCTCTTCCTTGAATAACTCCTCGATATTCGCTTCGAGCAGCTGCACTGAGAAACACCTCTACTCCTCACTCCACGTTGTAGCATCACTACCACCTCCTAGGATGGAGGCTCTCGCCTCATACGGCGGCTTTGAGGGCTGCCCTGCGTTGATTGGATTTTAGCACTGATAGGTTTTAGGCTGATTGGAGAATTTAGTTATGGCAGAGAAAGGCACTTCGCAACGCGAGAACAGGCTAGTCGGCTGGTTGGTATCCTTTGAAATGGATGCCCGGGGAAAATCATTCGAAATCCGCGCAGGACGATCGCTTCTTTCCTCAGAAACGGGCAAGGATAAGCGCGTAATCACGGTGCAGGACGACAGCATTTCCTCTCCACACGTAGCCCTGAGCGCTTCAACTCGCCACAAAGTAATGGTACAAGACATTTTTTCGGATTTTGGAACGTATATAACCAAGGGTAACTCCGGCAAAGAGAGCGAAGTGCACGGCCCGACAGAGCTCGAGCACGGCGACTGGCTCCGGATCGGAGAGAAAACCCGCTTGCAGGTGTGTTTGATCGATGGCCCTCGCCGGTAAGAAACGCAAGATATTCGACGGCAGGTACGAGATTCTCTCCATCGTAGGGAGAGGTGCTTGCAGTGTCGTCTATCACGCTCGCCACGCCGTTGCGCCGGCCAGTGAAGTTGCGCTCAAAGTTCTGCTCAACGAGAAGGACCAGAAGGCCAGTGGCGAAAAGCTTCGTAAGGAAGCCCTGGCGATGGTTTCCTCGCGGCATAAATATGTCGTGAGACTCGATGACTTTCACTCAGTCGGCGAGCTTTGCTATCTATCGATGGAGTACGCTCCGGAATCCGATTTGCGCCGATATGCCTCCAAGACCGGAGGAAAACTCAATCCGGTGCAGGCCGAACTGTTTCTTCTCCAGCTTGCCGAGGCGTTAGCATTCATACACCGCGCTGGCATCGTTCACCGTGACATCAAGCCCGACAATATCCTGGTCATCAGCCCGAAGGAAATTCGCCTTGCCGATTTCGGCGTGGCGCTGCTCCCCGGCGACAAATCATCGCTCGCCGAATTGCAAAAAGGGGTGGGCACCATGGACTACATGGCGCCTGAAGTGCTGGAAGGCAAAAATT
>JAYRHW010000287.1:0-14287 GCA_041907145.1 Bdellovibrionota bacterium | reverse complement strand
TTAACGGCCGCAAGATTTAGAGTTTTGAATTCCTGGGCGTAGTTGAAGTCCTCGCCCATGGGATTCGATTTTGATGAATGCTGATGGAGGATTTCCAGCCTTAGCTGATTGGGCCACCAATCACGATTTGTCGTGCCTCCGCCCGGGGAAGCCCCCTGAGTTGCCTTATGAAAGGGGCATTTCGTCTCGCTTCCCTTGGCTGTGCTTTCCATGGTCATTCCTCAAGGATGAAAAAGGTTTGGTAGCCCCCGCAGCATAGAAGGGGCCGAAAGATAAGTAAAATTGATTGATGAGATGTTCATAATAGATAATATCTATTGCTACTGAGCGGGAAGTTTCGGCACAGTGCTTAGATTGATGTACGTGGGAAACGGCGGCCAATGGATTTGAACCTAAGGGATCTAGAATACTTTATTGCAGTAGTCGACCAGCGGCATTTTGGAAGGGCGGCCCAGGCTGTCAAAGTTTCTCAACCAACCCTCAGCATGCAGCTGAGAAAATTGGAAGAACTGCTTGGTGGGAAGTTGATCGAAAGGATGCGTGGTGATGCCATCCCCACAGGCCTAGGGGAGGACGTCCTCCCGCTGGCACGGGAAATGTTGCGTTTGGCTTCGGAGATTAAATCCCGCAGCGAACGTAAGGGCCATCGAGGCCGCTTTCGCCTTGGTGTTATTCCCACCATCTCTCCCTATTTGCTGCCGAAGATCACCCGCGGCTTGAGTCGTGGAATCGAAGGCCGCAGGGTGACGCTACTGGAGGCGCAGACCAGGGAACTTATCCGCTCGGTCAGAGACGGGACCATTGATGTAGCAATCGTAAGCACTCCGAACAAGGAGCGCGGACTCGAGGAGCGGGCGATATACTCAGAACCGTTCCTCCTTGCAGTAAGTAAGTCGCATGTACTCGCCGAGCGCAGAACGGTACATTTAAGGGATCTATTGAACGAAAGGCTGCTGCTGCTGGGTGAGGGGCATTGCCTTCGAAATCAGGCTCTTTCGTTGTGCAAGTTTTCCCGCGTTGAGGACGAGACGGACCTCTCAGCGACGAGCATCGAGACTCTGAGAAGCATGGTCGCCATTGGGGATGGTGTCACCTTAATTCCAAAGTTGGCGGTACGAAGAGGGGAAGGAATTAGCTATATTCCTTTCTCCGAGAGCTCTACGGCTCGGTTGGTGGGACTGATCTTTAGACCGTCATTTGCTGACATGAGCTTGATCGACGCGCTGGCGGAACTGGTTCGGGAGGCTGCCATGCGAGAGGAATTGGCAGTTGTGTAGTCGCGCTCTCTAACTGGAGGTCGTAAGACTGGGCTTGTCTTGGCCTTTCGCGACGTCTACTTTTTATCCATGGATCCACTTCTCGAGCAGCCAATTCCTTACATCCCGGTCATAGCCGGCTTTCTCGTTTTGTTCGTTGCCATGCATCTTCTTCGTACGAAGCTGCGGGCATCGTATTTACGGCGAGAAGGGCAAATCGATGCCAAGCCTGGACGGGTAGCTTCGATTGAAGAGCGAGTAGCCGCCAACCGTGCATGGGCGAGCGGCGAGATTCAGTCCTCCGGTAGGAAATTTGTTTTTGCCATTTGGACACTGGCGGTTGTTTGGAACCTGACATTTGGTGTCTCATTCTTCAAACAACTATCGAACCCGGCAATTAAGACTGGCGGGCTTGTGGTGCTAGGACTGTTTGCACTGGTTGGATTGCCGATCCTTGCTTTTGCCGTTCGAGTGACCATGAGACAGCTGCGGTTCGGAGAATCATTGTGCCGAATTCATGGGAAGGCCGGCGTAGTCGGGAAGGGGATAAAGGGAACCATAAGCACGAAAACTGAGATCAATCCTCAAGGTGACTACACCATTACTCTGCAGTGCATAGAAATGTACCATGTCGGCACCGGCAAGGAGCGTACTTCCAAAACCGAGATCCACTGGCAGGGGACGCAGAAGGTCGCGCGAGGCGCTACCAGCTCCCGCGCAGGAATCCATTTCTCAATCGAGATCCCCAATTACCCGCAAGAGACAGGATACCAACTCGCGAGGGGGAAAATTAGTTGGCAGCTCAGTATTAGCGCGCCAACCGAGGGCGTGGATTATTCTGCCGTTTTTGTAGTGCCCGTGTTTAAATTGCAGTAGATTCATAACTTACATTCTCATCGGAGCAAAACGTGCGAGCAATTCATCTTGAATCCCATCGATCGCATAGAATTGGCTGGCTTCGCGCGGCTGTCTTGGGGGCTAACGACGGGGTTGTCTCCGTCTCTAGCCTCGTGGTCGGAGTGGCCGCCGGGGGCGCCGCATCCGGTAATATCCTCCTCACAGGAATGGCCGGGCTAGCTGCGGGGGCGCTCTCCATGGCCGCAGGAGAATATATATCCGTGCAGTCGCAGGCCGACACTGAACATGCCGATCTAAGTCGAGAGCGTCAGGAGTTGACGGAGGAGCCTGAAAAGGAGTTGGAAGAGCTCACCTCTATTTACGTCAAGCGTGGTCTCGAGGCGGACCTGGCCGAAAAAGTCGCGCGGCAGTTGATGGCGAAGGATGCACTGGGAGCGCATGCTCGGGATGAATTGGGGATCACTGAGGAGCTCATGGCGCGTCCCATTCAGGCAGCGCTGGCCTCGGCGGCGGCCTTCGGGGTCGGTGGCGTGGTTCCGATTGTATGCGCCTTGCTGGCGCCGCCAGCCTCTATAGGCATGACAACGACGATAGCCACTGTTGCTACGTTGATGATTCTTGGATCGCTTGCAGCGTATGCTGGGGGCGCTTCGATGTTCAAGGGCGCGCTCCGCGTGACTTTTTGGGGTGTGCTTGCCATGGGAGTCACGGCGTTGGTGGGGAAGGCCATGGGGGCCTCGATTTAGAGAGGCGAGAGTTTTAGGACTTCCTTCCGCTTGATGAAACGCTTTTGCAAACAACCGCGCATAATTCGGCAAGATTTTCGTCCACTATTCTATAGAACATATTGAGCCCGTCCCTTCTGCGGCCTATGAGCCCGGCGTTGACGAGTACCGACAGATGGCTTGATACATTGGGCTGACTAAGACCCGTGGCTGCTACCAGATCGGTGACGGTCCGCTCTCCGTTTTGCAGCGTTTGAACTATCGAGAGCCTGCTGACTTCGCCAAGCGCTCGAAAGCGCAGGGCGACCGCTTCCATGGCGCTTGCTGGAAGAGCTTTCAATGCATGTCGACTCATAATGGCAGCCCGTGTCCTCTTGACTTATATAATTATATGATTATATAGTTATACAAGTCAAGTTTCAATGGAGTCTGTTTTCAAAGGAGTCTGTATGGATCAGAAGTCGCCAAGTTGCTGCAATGGCCCGCGGTCGGGGACCTCGACCTGTACGAGTAAGTTTCGCTGTTCCCCGTGTCTGTTTATTTGGGGAGCAGCGCTCGTCGTGTTGGTCGTCCAGTACCTGTTTCGCTAAAGGAGTTGGGTTATGGGCGATGGCACTCAAGAGTCTAAGGCTGAAAAGGATCGCAGAGAGGGAAATACCTGCATCGCGCTGGGCGCCGGTGTGGGCGCACTCGGCGCAATCTCTGCAGCAATCACGGGAGCCCTGTGCCCGCTTTGTATTTTCGTAGCACCGGGACTCGTTGGTGTTGGTGCAATCAAGCGATGGCAGGGGACTAAGGCACAATCAGAGGGAAGCAAGACAAATGAAAAATAATTCTTACAAGCAGTCATACCTGATAGGGGCCGGAATCGGCATACTAAGCTGGGTAGTATTTGTCGTTGTAAATGCTCCCATCGGAATCACAACCGCGCTGTCCGAGGCATCGGGTGCGGCTGCGATACCCATAATCGGAGCCGAGGCAGTCGCAGCTAATCCCTACTGGGCCAAGATTGTACCGGCTTGGGATTATGGAACTCTCTTTTTAGTGGGGACCTTCTTAGGCGCGCTGCTCAGTTCACTGCTTAGCCATTCCTTTAAGTGGGAGGTCGTACCGGCAACGTGGGGTGAGCGCTTTGGAGGGCGTGCGGCGCCGCGATTAATCGCGGCCTTTGCGGGTGGGGTGTTAGCGATGTTCGGTGCAAGACTTGCAGGCGGGTGCACAAGTGGACACGGGATAAGCGGCTCGCTGCAGCTTGCAGTTAGCAGCTGGACGTTCTTCCTAGTTATGTTTGCCTCGGCCGTGCTGACTGCCAAGGCATTGTTCGCCAAGTCAAATTAATATCGAGGGAAAGGGTATGGCTCTACCAATCACGGGAAATTTGAACCTAGTTCTGGCCGTAGTATTCGGCGCGGTATTCGGCGCTTTGCTTCATCGCGGGCGGGTTGCGGACTATAACGTCATCGTGAATCAGTTTCGCCTGAGGGACTTCACGGTCATGCGCGTCATGTTCACCGCGATCATCGTGGGCGGGCTCGGAGTCCTGCTGCTTCATCAGGCGGGACTGGCGCAATATCATATCAAGCCAGCCGATATGCTGGCGGTAGTCTCCGGGGCTGCGCTATTTGGAGTGGGGATGGTTCTGTATGGTTACTGTCCCGGGACGGGAGTTGCTGCCGTAGGAACGGGAAGCATTCATGCCTTGGTTGGTTTTCTGGGAATGCTGGTTGGGGGAATGCTCTTTGCGTTGAGCTTTCCATGGATTCAGGCCAACATTCTTACAGTGGCGTCATTCGGAAAAATTCGTTTGCCCGAGGTAACAGGAATCCCCGACCTCGCATGGTTTGGATTGCTTACGGTACTGGCATTGCCTCTGTTTCGATATTTGGACCGAGAAGTCACGCCAGGCAAGTAACCGTCCCTCCAATATTCCTGGCCCTCCGGGGGATATACGAGGTGATGGGATAGTTGAGCTGGCAGTTCAGGTTCTCCGGCGATCGTGGTTGGCTGCTGCTGCCCTTTCCCGAAATTCTTCGTATTGTTCACCGATGGACAGACATTTTGACCTCATCGCTCGGCAAGGGAAAAGAGTAGCGCTACTTCTCGCGCTCATGGGGCTGTTCAATGCCTACGATCTGTACGTGGACTGGCTCGATAACGATCCGCTCTTTCACATCATAGGCGAGTTCCTTTGCAGCTTCGTTCCTCTCGTGCTATCCGTTGCTATTTGGCGCGCAGCATTTGATAGTTTCGAGCAAAGCCGGGCGATCTTTGAGGGGACGCTGGACGATTTAAAATCGGAGGCAGCTCGTTGGAAGGCCGACATAAAGAAATACGCCAGCGGTATATCATCCGCCATCGATGCCCAATTTGATCGTTGGAGACTGACCCCGGCAGAGAAGGAGGTAGGGCTGCTTCTCGTAAAGGGTCTGAGCTATTTGGAAATCGCCGGGGTACGGGAGACAAGCGAGAGAACCGTTCGGGAACAGTCTTCTGCAATATTCAAGAAATCGGGGGTTTCCGGACGCGCGCAACTTGCGGCCTTTTTCCTGGAGGACTTGCTTTCGCCAAGTCAGTCCCAAGTTATTGCATCGGATACAAATCCGGGAAAAGCCGTATAGTCCTGGGAATTCATTGACCAAAACTTCGCATTGGAGGTTCCTCCTATGCGTTCAATCGAATCTCTGCACGAAATTAACGTCGACCCTTGAGACCAAAAATCGCAGGAAGATCACCTTATGCTGCAGCGACCAGAGTCAGACACGCTTACCTCCGAGGCCCGGTACGGGCAATTCGTAAATCCCCAGTGGGTTAGGTTGATGTCCGTGTTGGGGTTGAACCGGAATTTCATAAGAAGCGCCGGGATGGAGCTCTCCACGGATAAGAACGAAACCTACTATGACCTGCTTTCCGGTTATGGCGTCTATAACGCCGGGCATCATCATCCTCGAATATCCGCTGCCCTTATCGAAGAGCTTCAGAGCAAAAGGCCAACTATGCTCCAGAGCAACATTCCGCAGCTCGCAGGTGAATTGGCTGAGCGACTCTGCAGCTTGGCGGGAGGCAAGGCCGAAAAGGTCTTCTTCACCAACACAGGCTCGGAAGGTGTTGAGTCTGCAATAAAGTTCTCTCGAGCTTTTACGAAGCGAAATTGGATCCTGGCGGCCGATGGAGCCTTTCACGGGCTGACCTGCGGAGCTCTGTCACTTATGAGCAATCAATGGTGGCGTGAGGGATTCGGAAACCTATTACGCGAGACTCATACTATTCCCTTCGGTGACTTGGATGCTCTTGGCAAGGAACTTAGTACCAGGAAGTATGCCTCGTTTATCGTCGAGCCGATTCAAGGGGAGAGCGGAATAAAGATCCCATCTCAGGACTATCTGCGAGGGGCGCAAGCACTATGCGAAGAATACGGCACTCTGCTCGTCCTTGATGAAGTGCAGACGGGGCTGCATCGAACTGGGCCATTTTTGGCTTCGCACCAATTTGGTGTCCAACCAGACATGACAATCCTCGCCAAAGCGCTCAGCGGCGGACTGGTGCCCGTCGGAGCGCTTCTCATGCGTTCTGATATTTCGGCCTCTGTTTACTCCTCGATTGATAAATCGTTTGTGCACGCGTCGACCTTCGGTGAAAATACTCTGGCCATGCGCGCGGGACTTGCGACTTTGGACGTGCTTCAGGAGGAACGGCTGGGAGAGCGCTCCACTACCATGGGAGAATTCTTTCGCAGCGCTCTTCGCGAACGCTTGGCTGACGCTGAAATCGTGCGGGAGGTTCGGGGTATCGGATTGTTTAACGGCATCGAATTCCAGCCGCCAAAGGCCATTGGATTGAGATTTCTCTTTAATTCGCTTCGCACTGCCCACCCGGGCCTTTTTGGACAGATGGTCGTTCGTTCGCTTTTTCAAGACGAGCGCATTCTTTGCCAGATGGCGGGCAATAACTACATGGTCATTAAATTCGTTCCTCCGCTGACAGTTACCAAGGAAGAATTGACCAAGTGCGCTGACGCGATCTCCCGCATTTGCCACTCGATTACCCATGACAAAGCTAAGTTTTGGTCGCACGGTGCCGCAATCGCCAAGCAAGTATTCTTGTAACATGAGCTCTGAAGTTGATGTCATTATCGTAGGCGCGTCGCTCGCGGGGGCTTCCTTAGCCTTGCGGCTGGGCAGGAGCGGCTATTCGTCTGTGCTCGTCGACAAGGCTAGCTTCCCGCGAAAGAAGGCCTGTGGTGATGGGTTGTCGACCCTAGGACTTGTCGAGTTGAGCCTGCTTGGCGTTGACATTCGAAGGGCACCCGTACCGCAAATGCCATTTCTTGGATTTAACTTCTTCGAACGTAATCGGAAATCAGCGCTTCGAATAGTTTCTGACGATTCTGCGGGTGTTCATGGGATAGGTATCGAACGCTATTATTTGGATCAGCTAGTGTTGCAGTCCGCACTGGCCACTGGCCAAGTCGAGGCCGTGCTCGGGGGAGTCTATGAGTTGGGAACGGACCAAGCAGTGACCCACTGGATTTCGACGCGGCGCGGGACTTTTAGATCGAGACATCTGGTGTTTGCCACGGGAGGGCTGTCTGCGCTTCCGGATTCCTTCGGAATGCTCATGAAGGATAACCAGAAAGTGCGCTACGGCACCAAGGTTAACATAAGGCTAAATGGAATGAATCAGCCTGGAACCGAGCATGTAAGCATTTATTTAGGAGGCAAATTTCAAGCCTGCTGTACGCCGGTTTCCCGCGATACGATCTCGATCTCAATCATGACTCGAGCGCAGGAAGCCCAGCTGGTGCAGAAACAAGGGCTAGCGGCAACAATCGATGAAATTCTCAGTCAAACCGGAATCGATGGGGAGATTTCCGGCGCACCAATAGGATGCGCCAATATAGGGCGATTTGAGCGCGTTCCTAAAATGAGAAACTTATTTACCGTAGGGGACGCGATACGCCAGCTGGATCCGATTGGCGGCATGGGAATGACCCACGCCTTGGTAAGTTCGCGAGTAGTAGCCAGCACGATTCAGGAGAGCTTGCATCACCGTACGTCAGCGCGGATCTCCGATGCTCAACACGCGAAACACCTTCAGCGGGAAACAAGAAAGCTTGCGGCCTACTCGCAGCTTAGCTATTGGTCTTTGG
The DNA here is from genome assembly GCA_041907145.1 of Bdellovibrionota bacterium. GTDB lineage: Bacteria > Bdellovibrionota_C > UBA2361 > UBA2361 > JAFLCA01 > JAFLCA01. The sequence continues at coordinate 6,302 of JAYRHW010000287.1, read as the reverse complement.
TTGCCACCGCCAAATTTCCTCTCAGCAGCAGTATGCGGTGCAGTTCGCTCGCCCGGGACGTTATGCGAACTATGCATAAGTCAGTCTGCGACCGAGAGGGCAGGGCCCTGCTTCCTAATGCTATAATTACTTCCCTAGGCTTTTTGCTATGAAACTCTATCTTGCTTTGTTACTGGTAGGCGTTGGCTTGTCGGAACCAGGCACTGCTTGGGCGGAGAACTATTGGAATCTCCCTCAAGTTCTCAATGCCGAAAATACCGAAATAAAGTTTTCTCTCGATACTACCTGGCATACTCTTGAGGGACAGGTGCGTGTAGTAGGTGGAGAGGTGAGATTGACCGATCCTCGGGACTACAAGGCGGTTGGTGCCGTGATTCACATACCCGTTACTGCTATGGATACAGGGAATAAGAGCCGGGACAAAGAAATGCGCCAGGTCATGAGCGCAGAGACTTTTCCGGAGATTTCGTTCGTGCTGAGTAATCTCGGGAGCGAGATCTGCAATCCGTCAGCCATGGCAACAGAGGAGCCGTGTTCCTTTCATGCGACCGGCGAGCTGAAAATTCGCGATATAACAAAGAACTTGCCGGTGTCTGCGTCGGTAATCAAGACGAGAGGCCAAGACTATGTGGTCTCGGGGACTACGAAACTTGATTGGAGCGAATTCGGCGTCGAAGATCCCTCTATCCTGGTTGCTCGGGTGCATAAAGACGTAACGATTAACTTCAAGATGCAGCTTAAACACGGCTAGCAATAGAGAGCGAAACTTGTACATCTCCTCAGTCAATTCAGTGTTACCAAAATTTCGGGCGGGAGATGAAGAGACTTTGGCAGCAGCTCGTATTTGGCTTTCGGGAGATCCGGCAAATTTTGAACTCTTCCAGCGATTCCGCGCGCATTCGCGCGCAAGGACTCGGTACTTTATCCGTGAGGCGAGTGACATCGTCCGAATGGGCAAAGCTGCAGAAAGGGCGAGAGTATTTGAAGAGGATGCGCCGCGGTTAGCCATAGATGCAGCAGAGGCGGCCCTGGCCGGCAGCGCGTGCAAGCCCGAGGAGATTGATGCGGTCATTTTCACCTCATGCTCATGTCCCGTCATCCCGGCACTCGACACGCATGTGATTGAGGCTTTGGGATTTCGTAGCGATGTGACGAGACTTCCCTCCTATCAATTCGGCTGTGCGGGAGGTGTTTTGGGCCTTGGGCTGGCTCAAAAATTTGGCCCCGCTATAGAGAATGTAATGCTGGTTTCTTGCGAGATTTGTTCGCTCGTGTTCCATGCGGACGATCGCTCTCCGAGTAGCCTCATCGGTGCTGCAATTTTCGGAGATGGAGCTGCAGCAACCGTTATTTCGAGAGAGTACTCAGAACGGGCAAGGGTGAGACTGATCGATCATCAATCTATGCTGATTCCAAACACCAGAGAGGTGATGGGGTACGACATCAAGGATGATGGATCGTATTTAAGGCTGCAGAAGGAGCTCCCATCGTATATCGCGACCTTTGGGCCAAAGCTCATTGCGTCATTCTTAAGCAAGCACGGTATTCAGCGGTCAGATATTTCCTGGTGGTTATTCCACCCCGGTGGAAGCAAAATTTTGGACTATCTCAATGAGCTACTCGGACTCGAGCGAGAACAGAGCTCTTGGTCCGATGTGGTGCTTCGAGATTATGGAAACCTTTCTTCGGCTACCGTTCTGGTTGTGCTGCAGAAGTTCATAGAGAGCGCGAGGGCCAAAGTCGGGGACAAGTTTATTATATTGGGTGTGGGGCCGGGATTGACCCTCGAGGTGGTATTGGCCGAGTGCTGCAGTTAGCCCTGTCGCGTATGCACGTTTCTGGCCGGGTTGCTTAATCGAGCCATCTATGCGATTATACCAGCATAACACGGGTCAAGAGCTGTATTGTTTTCCTTTCAAGTAAGCGGACAGTCTTCAAGTCCCCCGGAAACCTCGGTGCTTCGGCACTCACTTAGATCAGACTGGGTATCCGGTAATTATTAACATCTGATTCAATTTATTCGATTTTTACCGTCGTTCTTGGCGGTGATCTTCGCGCAGGGCTTTGCTTTGCGACTTTTAAGGAACTATTTGTGAGTTTTTCATCATTTAATTTTAATCCAACTATTCAAACAGCGCTGAAGGTACAGGGCTTCGAAAGCCCGACTCCTATTCAGGAGCAGGCTATCCCGCATGTTTTGCAGGGTCATGACGTTATGGGTTTGGCCCAGACCGGCACCGGAAAGACCGCTGCCTTTGTGCTGCCAATTTTGGAGCGTCTGTCCAAGTCCAAGGACAAGAGCGTCCGAGCTTTGGTTATTGCCCCTACCCGCGAACTGGCCCAGCAAATTCACGAAGTGATTTGTGATTTCGGCTCCAGACTCGGCATCCGCTCCACAACGGTGTTCGGTGGAGTCAGTATGGATCGTCAGATTAGGGATCTGCGACATGGCGTTGATATCGTGGTGGCCTGCCCGGGCCGCTTGCTGGATCATATGCAGCAGCGCACCGTACAACTTTCGAAGCTTGAGATTTTGGTCCTCGACGAAGCCGATCAGATGTTTGATATGGGCTTTGCTCCTACCATTCGTAGAATCTTGCAGCAGTTGCCGAGGCAGCGTCAGACGTTGATGTTCTCCGCAACAATGCCCCCTGAGATTAGACGCTTGGCCCAGGAAGCCCTGCAAAATCCGGTGACGGTGCAGGTCGGGCAGTCAGCTCCGGCTACGACGGTTAGCCACGCCCTCTACCCGGTGCAGGCGCATCTCAAGACTAAGCTCTTGACCAAGTTGCTCGAGCACACCGATACCGAGTCCGTCTTGGTATTCACCCGCACGAAGCACCGAGCCAAGAGTGTGGCACGACAACTCGGGGAGCAGGGGTTCAAGGTGACTTCTCTGCAGGGGAATCTCTCGCAGGGGCAGCGCAAGGCCGCCATGAGCGGCTTCCGCGATGGCACCTATCAGATTATGGTCGCGACCGACATTGCCGCCCGTGGAATAGATATTTCCAGTATCTCGCACGTCATCAACTACGACATTCCTGATACGGTCGAAGCTTATACGCATCGCATCGGACGAACTGGGCGTGCTGCCAAGACGGGAGATGCTTTGACGATGATTGATCCTGAGGATACCGCAATGGTTCGCTCCATTGAGCGTGTACTTAAAATGACGCTCGAAAGGCGAACCTTGTCGGATTTTGATTACAACGCGCGCAAACCTCAGGGGCAGGATCAGGGAAATTTCCGGCGAAGGGGAGCTCGCTCCGAGCAGCAACCGCAACGCCGACATGCCCAGGACGATCGTTTTTCCAGAAACGATCGAGGTGGACAACGTCGATGGGATCGCCCAAGCCGACGGCACAGTAGCGGCGAGCGCCGACAGAGTTCAGCAGGATATTCTCCTTTAGCTTAAGCGGCGTGAGGAGCGGCTGCTGACGCTGGCTGATGGAAATATTCGTCAGCGCGTTTAGTCACCTCATTGAGCGCGTTTTCGACTCGACTGGATGCTTCAGCCATTTGTTCTTCCGTGTCGCACTGCGGCACCAAGATTGGGCTGCCCTTGATCAGTACCGCTCTCGAAAACGGCTTAGGAAAAATCATGCTGTCCCAGCTTTTGAATCGCCAGTACCGCTCCGCAGCGAAAGCTGCGGGATGTATGGCCGCTCCGCTGCGCTGAGCAATGACAAGGACTCCCGTTTTCAGCTTCTGCGGAGGCCCCTTGGGGCCATCGGGAGTCATTCCCACGTGGCTGTAGTTCTCTAACTTCTTGATGAGTAGGTGAAGGGCACGCAGTCCGCCGCGGGATGACGATCCGGCAACGGAGTCCACGCCGAAAAAGCGCATGCCAGCCGCAATCATGCGGCCGTCATTATGCTCGCTAATCAGCACTGCCATGCGCGGCGCATTCTTTGACTTTTGTCGATTGAGATAAATCCAGGGCATGAATAGCTGGCGGCCGTGCCAAAAGATCAAGATGCAGGGCTTTTGGTTCGCCCACCACTGACCATCCTCCTCCTTCAATCCTACTAGTTCCCAACGCAGGGTCCAGCTAACCGCTCTCAACAGCAGCGAACCAAAAAAACCCACGAGCAAGACCTTAAGGCTGAAATTTGCCTTACTCTTCGTGCCCAATATTATTCCGTGTATTGAAGGTGTGTGCTGGGGGCCAGCTGAAAGCTAGTGTTGCGTCCAATAGGGTTCATAGTGAACTGAAGCTTAGGACGCAACACCTATCGCGTGGAGGCGCGACAAAAGATACGGAGTATTGCCAGTACTCCGCCTCCAAGCATTACAAACTGTAATGCAAATACTTTTGGGTCAGGGGGCTAGTAGCGATTGCCACCGCCGTCGCCGCGACCACGACCGCCGCCACCACCGTAGCCGCCACGACCGCCGCCGCCACCGGAACGACCACCGCCGCCACCACGACCGCCGCCGCCACCACCATAGCCGCCGCGACCACCGCCGCCGCCTGAACGACCGCCACCGCCACCGCCGCCGAAGCTGCGGGGTCTGTCGCTTTGCGGACGCGCTTCATTAACCACAATCGACGAACCGTCGAGAGAGGCGCCATTGAGAGCCTGAATAGCTTCTTCGGCCTTTTGATCGTCTTCAATTTCAACAAAGGCGAATCCGCGAGAATCGCCCGTGAACTTATCGGTAATGACCTTCACCGAGGAAAGGGGCTCAAAGTTCGCAAAGAAATTGCGTAAGCCAGACTCATTGGTGGAAAGAGAAAGCTTTCCAATAAACAACTTTTTCATCGTATTTCCTTATTTGCACTATGGTAACCCGCGCCGCCTATGCGGGCAGGGATCAAGAATTTCTTAACTAAGTAATAAGGAAATCAGTCGTGCAGGACGCGCTGGATTTCTTACTTTCTAGTGGAAAGTTTTTGACTCCAAGTAGACTATCATGCTCGATGAGGGCTAACAAGACGACCGCAGGGTAATAAATTGCTTGCCGATTCGGTCGGATACGTCCGATTTTGTCGACCGGTTGATGGTACTGGGGAGTTATTTGGTGCAAATCAGTTGCGTTGGTACCGCCCCCGAAATCTGTCCAGCGGCCGGAGATAACCCGGGGAGCATCTGAATTGCGTGTCCTTCATCGCCGCGGTTGCTCACCTCCCGCAGAGCCTAGCAAATGGCGGCTCTAGCTAATTAAAATTGAAGGCAAGGACTTATGATTTGAAAGAACAGCTAGGTCGCAAAGCTATCCTAACTCATTGGCTGTCAGAGCAAGTTCGGGGAGCTTTTAGAGCCCTCAGCGCGGCGCAGAGCAAGAGCGTTACCGCGAAGGCGCAGACAATAGCTGCTCCCGTCGGAAGGTCTAGAAAATAGGATAGGGACAGTCCCGATACACTTGTCACTACGCCGCATATCCATCCAATGATCAGGCGATTTTTGGTGGTTGAAGACAGTAAGGCACCACAAACCGCGGGGACAATGAGAAAGGAAAAAACGAGCAATACTCCCGCGAGCTCAGTAGAGCTTGTGACTATAATCCCGAAGGTCCCGTAGAAAAAAAAGTCCCAGAGTCGCACTGAAACGCCAGAGTTAAATGCCTGCTCCGGGTCGCTAGAGATAAGCAGCAATGGGACGCGGAAAAACCAATGCAGAATCCCAATCCCGGCATATAACCCAAGGATCTTTAGAATCTCGGGCCAGTCAACAAAAAGCAAGTGACCCACGAGTAGAGATTTTAGTTCCTCTCCACCTTCTGCAGATCGGCTGAGAACAATGATCGACGCCGCCGCCGCGACCGCATAGGCTATACCGATAAGGGCTTCTTGAGGGACCAGAGGCCTGCGCAGGCGAGTTAGGGCAAAGATTGCAGCGCCGACAAGCGTGAAACTTAAGGAGCAGAAATAGCTTTGGGTAGAGTGCAAGCTCCAACCAAAGAAGATTCCCACCGTTGCGCCGAGCGCCGCAATTTGCGCCAGAGCCAAATCCACGAATATCACTTCCCGCTTAATTACATGAAGGCCCAGGTAGGCGTGCATGCCAGTCAATATCAGGCATGCAACGAAAGGCCGAGTCATAAGAGATATAAAATCAGTCATTCCGGAATGCTCCAAGGATTTTACTAATGTTGAAGTCCAACATTGAAAGGTAGTCGTTGCCCTCGGGAAGCTCGCCTACATTTTGGCAGAGAGTGAGAATGGTAGTCGACGTTTGGGCCGCAATACTCCTGCCAGCTTCTGGAGGATTGAATGAGGCTTGAATGACCGCGGGGATCTTTGAATCCCTGATGCGGCCGACAATGAGTTCCAGAGGGTGAGTTGTGGGAGGAATGCC
>JAYRHW010000286.1:0-6956 GCA_041907145.1 Bdellovibrionota bacterium | reverse complement strand
TCGAGCAATTAGGCTGACCTTCTCGCCGCTCAATAGTCTATTAAGCGGATCTTGTGACTTACTGGCTAGCCATTCATCGGCCTGAAAGCGTTCTTCGCCATGACCGAAGCCCAGCTCCTCGAAGCTTAGCATCACGATGCTCCCTACTTCTCCGAGAAGGCGCTGAAGCTCGTCCACTTGAATGCCTAAATCGACGGCAACTTCTTCATCCGTAGCCGCGCGGCCAAGCTTTTGCTCGATGCGGTGATAGGCAGACTCTATTTTGTGAGATTTAAAGCGCAAGGATCGGGGCAGCCAGTCCTGGGACCGGAAACTGTCCAAAATTGCACCGCGGATACGAAATTGTGCATAGGTCGAAAAGTTCGTTTCATGCCGTGGATCGTACTTTTCAAGGGCGTCAACGAGTCCGATAATTCCGGAATTCAACATTTCCCGGATGTCGACATCCTTAGGTAACCTGCCGGAAAGACGATGAACTACCTTCTTTACGAGTGGTAGGTAGCTTTTGATGAGTTCCTCTTTTTCGAACTCGTCGATATTTTTATACGCTTCAACCGCTGAACGTTTAGGCTTGGCCACTGTTCATCTCCTCATACGTCGCGAGAATCCGGATTAAAATCCTGCTCACTACACCGATAACTACGATAACCAGCGCCGCTCGATAAGCTATTGTAAACACACGAGCTTCTGCCATTACTCCAGCGGCGATCACGACACAGAAGGCAAGAAGTGACGTGGCTGCGGCAAGTTTGTGCAGGTACGAATAGCTAACCCGCTTCACTAACTTCTGTTGCTTCTTGTCAGCCATGACTGCTCATCTCCAGCAGCTGTTGAAAGAAGAACTGCATGCCACCTTTGACTCTAAGATCTCGGAACTCCGAGTCAATTTTTCTTGCCAACGAAGCATACGCTAAGCCCGAGGGACTTGAGGGATAGAGATCCATCAAGGCTCTCTGACTGCGAATCGCCTCGACTACCGAAACATCCGAAGGCACAAAACCGAGGTATTTCAGTTCTATATGCAAGAACCGTTCAACTGCCTTAGACAACCTATTGAATACTCTTGCTGCCTCGTTCTCGGCAGTTACGGTCCCCGCTCGAACGTTGTTAACGAGGACAGACACTGACTTCTCGCCGTACTGAGTGGAGAGAATCTTGATCATGGCATACGCGTCTGTCAGCGAGGTCGGCTCCGGGGTGACCACGCAGACAATCTCTCGCGAAGCGCAGTTAAAATACATCACGTCAGTGCCAATGCCGGCACTCGTATCGATGAGCAGATAATCGTACTGATGCGCAACCCGCTCGATCTCTTCCATGAGGTGGATGCGCTGCTCTGCGTCAAGCGAACAAATTGCCTGGACACCGCTGGTGGCGGGAATGATCGATATCCCTTCCGGCCCCGGTACGATGACTTCCTCAAGCCTCTTCTCACCGCGAATAACGTCATAGATAGTCGAGTGGGGCTCGAGCCCGAGCATGACGTCGACATTTGCCAGACCGAGATCGGCATCGAGAATGAGCACGCTCTTCCCTTCGCGGGCCAGAGCTATGGCGCAGTTCACGACCGAGCAGGTCTTACCGACACCGCCCTTGCCGCTTGTGAAACTCATCACTCGTGTTACGCCCTGCATAGCCGATCTCGCTGTCGTCATACGTCCTTTATAAGATTCGTAAATCACTTTCATTGTCGCAGTTTTCTGGTATCAAAAATTTGACGCCTTCTACTGTAATGTTCTCGTTAACATGCGTGCTAAACGCCTCGCCGTCGCGGGCTCAGCATCCTGCGGAACGCGCGGCCCAAGGCCAAAGAACCCCAATGGTTTAGCCGCCTCCAGCAAGGCCTCTACCAGGGGGCCGCTATACCCGCAGCGGTCCACATGAGTGATAGCAAGCCGCGCTGACTCAGCCTCGGGATACCTCAGCGCCGCCTCAACGATGGCGTCTTGACCCATATTGGCGCTCAAAACCAACATTCTTTCTGCATCGCAGTTCGCAAGTAGACTCCGCTCCTGGCCGGTTGGAACATCGATGAGCACTAACTCGCTGTCTTTTAACTGCTCGGTTGCGCGCTCTACGGTATAGCGTGTGGCCTGCTTCGGCAGCGCCACGCAAGGCAGTCCAGCAAGAGAAGCAAAAGTGCCCAAATGAAAGCCTTCTCCTCCCCGCTCGGCATCACTGCTAATCATTCCGACTGAAAGCGCGAAACTCTCGCGCAAACATACGGCGAGCTTTGCAATCAAAGTCGTCCTGCCGCAACTTCTTGGGCCGATAAAGGCAATTGCACGACCATCCTCCGGTACTCTGGAGTCAAAAGTCAGCAATCGATTGAGGCGCTTGGCGATGGCCCTCTCCGCCGATATCGGCTGCTTCTGCTTCAAAGCCAAGCCGGTCATAAGCAGATCCCGGGCACCGGCATTGAGGCGTTGATCAATCAGAAGTTCTTCAAGCATGATCGGCTCCTTAGCTATTCAATCGAAATTACACCGAGAGATTGCACACGAGTGTTCGGGGCAATTTCATTGTGACTAATTACGGCGTACCCTGGCACGAAACGCTCGACAAAGCGCGAGAGGGCCGCTCGCAAATGGGTCGGAGCAAGCAAGAGCGGGGTTTGTCCTAATTCAACAAACTTCTCTGATGATTTGCTCAGGCGAGTAATTAATATTTGCGCCTGGCTGGGTTCAAGAGCCAGGAACGACCCCTCATCGGTCTGCTGAACGGCGTCGCTAAGCGCTCGCTCCAGAACCGGATTCAGGCTGGCCAGGGGTAATACACCATCGTTCGAGATATATTTGGCTGTAATCGCGCGAGATAGCTTCTTACGAACGTACTCCGCGAGCTTTTCAGGGTGCTTAACATGGGGAGCCCAATCCGCGAGCGTTTCCATGATGGTGCGAAAATCTCTGATACTGATCTGCTCACGCAGCAAGTGCTGGAGTACCTGCTGAACTTGGCCGAGGCTAAGCAGCGACGGGACCAGCTCCTCAACGACCTTGGGATGGTCCTTCGCCAGTGTATCGAGGAGATGCTGGGTATCTTGACGCCCGAGCATCTCATGCATATTGGCGCGAACAAGCTCAGTGAGGTGTGTAACGATGACGGTCGGCAAATCAACTACGGTGTAGCCGGAGAACTGCGCCCGCTCCTTCTCCCCTTCATTAATCCAAATAGCATCGAGACCGAAGGCTGGTTCCCGAGTTTGAACTCCATTTATCGGGCTCGATACATTGCCGGGGTCCATCGCCAAGAGGTGGTGAGACTTCAGTTCGCCCTGTCCGACGACGGCGCCGCGCAGCATCAGGCGATACTGGCTTGGCTTAATCCGGACGTTGTCGCGAATATGAATCGGCGGGACGATAAATCCATAGTCTGTGGCAAATTGACGTCGTAGCGAGCGGATGCGCTCGACAAGATCTCCGCCTTCAACCAGCGAAACCAACTCGTATCCAACCTCCAATTCCAAGGTATCGATGCCAAGAAGGCCGGTAACCTCTTCCCTGCTGCCCGGCTTTGGGGCATTCTCGAGCTCTTTCTGCTTTTTCTTTTCAGCAGCCTCCTTTTCCTTGTCCTGCGCGGGAGCCCGGCGACGAATTATTCCGAGTCCGCCGGACAGGAGCCCGAGCGCCATAAATGGCAGAAACGGTAACCCAGGAATAAGTGAGAATCCGACGCATACAGCGGACGAAATCAACAACGGCTTAGCGCTCGCACCCAATTGCGATAGTACTTCACTGCCAAGATCGTCGCCCGAGGCGGCGCGCGCCACGATCAAGCCGGATGCGGTTGAGATCACGAGTGCAGGGATTTGGCTGACCAGGCCGTCACCAATCGTTAAAATAGTGTAGGTCTTGGCCGCCAGCATCCAGTCCATATTGTGCTGCATGATACCGATGAAGAATCCGCCGATAATATTAATGAGCGTGATACCCATGCCGGCGACGGCGTCCCCGGCCACGAATTTCGCGGCACCGTCCATGGCTCCATAGAACTCGGCTTCGCGTGAAAGATCTCTTCTTCTTTCCTTGGCCTCATCTTCGTTGATAATTCCGGTATTGAGATCGGAATCGATTGCCATTTGCTTACCAGGCAAGGCGTCCAATGTGAATCGGGCTGCAACTTCAGCGATACGGCCGGAACCTTTGGTAATAACCTTCAAGTTCACGATGCTAATCGCTAAGAACATGATAATTCCGACGACATAGTTGCCGCCGACCACGAACTCGCCGAAGGCCTGAATGACATGCCCGGCGGCGTCGAGCCCCGAGTCGCCATTGAGGAGAATCAGACGAGTGGAAGCTACGTTCAAACCCAGACGGAAGAGAGTGGTAACAAGAAGCAGTGCCGGGAACGAGGAGAAGTCCAGGGGGCGTTCCAAATACAGAGAAGCAAACATTATGATCAACGCAATGGTGATGTTGATCGCCAAGCAGATGTCGAGCAGCGGTGTCGGCATCGGAAACAGCAAGATCGACAAAATCGCGATAAGCGCAGCAGGCATCAGCAGATGCAGCCAGCGGGACCTATTTCTTTTCTTGGTCGTTGCCATTATCTAAAAGTCCTTGATCTCGCCGCTTGCTGTACGTTTAGCGGCCTGCGCGGTCGCTTGATCTTATAAACGTAGGCCAAAACTTCAGCCACGGCCTTGAACAATTCGTACGGGATCTGCGAGCCAACCTCAGTTGAACCATACAGAGCGCGTGCGAGCGGCTTGCGCTCCAGCACTGGAACGCCGGCTTCCTTGGCTACGGCCTTGATACGCTGAGCCAAAAAGCCCTTGCCCTTGGCGAGCACAATCGGAGCCGACATCGTGGTACGGTCATACTGCAAGGCAACCGCGTAGTGAGTAGGATTAGTTACCACCACATCAGCCTTCGGGACGGTATTGCGAATTCGCTGCCAGACGCGCTGTAAGCCCTTCGCTTGAATTTTCTTCTTCGTGGCTTCGTCGCCTTCCACTGACTTACGTTCATCCTTTATTTCATCCTTGGTCATTCGATTCATTCTGAGCCACTGATGCTTGCCCCAGAAGTAATCGAAGATCGCTAGAGCGAAGAGAATGTACAAGATTTTCCAGAATACGGTGGTAATGGAGAGGCTCGCGAACGCCATGATCTCCGGGATACCCATGTGCACGAGCTGAATCATGCGAGGAGAAAAACTTTTAAGAGCGAAGTAGCCGATGGGGAGGATGATGGCGAGCTTCACCACGGCCTTCATGGTGTTCATCCAGCCGTAAATCGAGAAGATGCGCTTTATTCCGGCCAGCGGATTGAGCTGTAGGAATTTAAATTCGATTTTTCGCTCCTTGATGTTCCACTTGGTTTGGAGCATGACCGCAAGAGTTGCAACTACGGCAATGGTGAAAGCGATGAAGAAGATGTCCGGCCCAACGATGCGCAGGAGACCGAGAAAGCCGTCACGGAGGTGGTGAGAATCAAGCGGCTCGGTCGACGAAATCATACCGAAGGACTTGGTCATGACCAGCTGCATATTTCCGAATATGCGCTGACACATCTCCCGCACCACGAGAAACCCTGCGAAGAGAGAAGTGACCTGAACTAGGTCATTGGACATATGGATGGCACCCTGACGACGCAGCTGTCCCATGCGCCGCTCAGTGGGGTCCTCTGTCCGTTCTTCAGGTGTTGATGTTTCTGACATACAAGGCGCGGATAGATCCTCTCCGGGCTGACATAAGAGCAAGGTCTATGCCCAGGGATCTCCTCCCGCCAGGATGACTAACCACTTGGATTAGTTATGTTTAGTATTCGATTCGCCAGCTAAATTCCCGCGCTTTTTGACGATGCCGTCAAAAGCCTGACAGGTTAAATAGGGACGATCCTATTTTCCAGCGCCGAAAATAGGATCGTCCCTATTTCCGAGGAGCAGTCAGCGATTCCATTCGTCCGATCAGCACCAAAGCCTCGGCTCTAGAATTTCCGCAAACCTCCATGCTTGGCGCAAAGCCCCTGCAAAAGGCAGGATAATGTTCAGTACCCCAGATGCGACAACGCAAAGTCTCCGGCTCAAGGTTGATACAAGGAATCCCCGCCGGCTTGCCATCCGGCATTCCAGGAAGCGGAGAAGTAATTGAGGGCGCTATGCAGCACGCAGCGCAGCCGCTTCGACATTCCATGGTGAAATACTGAGACTAGTGAGAAGTCGAAGTCAAGCTCTATGGCACTGGAGTTACGGTCTTCGCGTCCTGGACCACCTGTAAAACACTATTCTCGATTCCCATCACACGTTCCTTGAATTCCCCGGAAATATCCGGAATAGCCAGCGCAGTGAGAATCAACCCAATGCCGATGGTCAGCGGGAAACTGACGATGAAAATATTTACTGTTGGAACTGCTTTAGTGATGAGCCCCATCACAAAGTTCGTGAGCATCAATGCAACAATGACAGGCGAGGCTAAAATGACTCCGTACCTCATGATAGCGGCTACCCCGTCAATGACCACATTGAGTGAGATCTCTGACGGCATGAATGTTCCTGGCACCAATACTCCGCCAAGACCCGCAGTGGCATGCACCACCACATGATGCCCGCCCATAAGGAGAAAAGTTACGGTACAAATATCCCCCATAATACGCGCCACATCGGACGTTTGTATGCCAAGGGTAGGATCGATGAGATTGCCCATGCCCAGTCCCATCGTGGTGCTCGCCATTTGAATGGCATTTTGCACGCAGGCGACAATCATCATCGGGATAAGACCGAGAATCATTCCAAGAATATATTCACCGCCGAGCATAACTGCCGCAATTATCCAGTTGGCAGGCATGACTGCGTGTGGACTGGTATACATGGAAACGGCAGCAAGGATCGTTATGGCGGGTAAGCGTATCGGCAGTCCGCGCTCGCCCATCCCGATACCGGGTACAAAGGTGAACAAACCCGCGAACCGTGTGAGTAGCAGCAGGAACGTCCAAACACCATCAATGTTGGCT
>JAYRHW010000285.1:0-46525 GCA_041907145.1 Bdellovibrionota bacterium | reverse complement strand
CAACAAAGATGAAGAGAGCAAGCTGAATACTGGGCCGGGAACCTATCTTTGGGGCAAGCCGGGGCCAGCAGAGTTTACAGAAAATGGACTGACGTTTTCGGTCGATTGGGAGCAGGGGCAAAAGACCGGCTTCTTCCTCGATCAGCGGGACAACCGAGCGCTACTTGGCAAATTATCTGAGAAGCGCGCTGTCTTGAATTGCTTCTCCTACACCGGAGGCTTTTCGCTCTACGCCTTGGCGGGAGGCGCTTCAGAGGTTGTATCAGTCGATAGTTCAGCTTCGGCATTGCGCATGCTCGAAGATAACTTGGCTAAGAACAGCTATCCGGGCCGGCATCGGGCCGAACAGGCCGACTGCTTGCACTATCTTCAGAAGCTCGATGCGGCATATGACATCATCGTGCTCGATCCTCCAGCATTTATAAAACATCGTGGGGCGATGCGCGGAGGCATCAAAGGCTATGAGACGATTAATCATCTCGCGATCAAGCAAATAAAATCCGGCGGGCTACTCTTCACCTTTTCGTGTTCGCAGCTGCTTAGCAGACACGACTTCGCAGAGGTAGTGCGGCGGTCCGTAGTTCGTGCAGGCCGCGACGCGAGAATAGTGTTTGAACTCCGGCAGGCTGCCTGCCATCCGGTTGCTGTTGCCCATCCTGAGGGCGAGTACCTGAAGGGATTGGTTCTCGAGGTTCGATGAGCCCGGCACCGGCAAGTTTGATTGCCCTTCTTGAGGCGGCCCGCGAGCTCCGTACCGAGATGCTCTCTTTGGAGCTCTTCCGACTTTTCGACGGGGCAGGGGATGGAAACCAAAGCTTGGTAATCGATAGAATCGGACCTTTTTGCTTGGCGCATCTGCTACTCGAACAGCCCGGCAGCGCGGGATTAAGGGACCAGCTCGTTCAGGCGCGCGAGTTCTTCACATCGGGAATCGGAATTTCCTCGTTGTACTTGCGACAGCATGTTCGCGATCCGCGGGCAACGAGCGAGCAGGCCGCCGAACTGTTGTTTGGGCCGCCTGTTAAGGACGCGGTCATCCATGAGCATGGCATAGCACTCATCGTGCGTCCGGAGGTCAATGTGAATGCGGGGGTTTTTCTCGATACGAGAGAAACGAGAAGGTTTCTCTTGGAAAACTCCCGCGGTGCTAGGGTGTTGAACACCTTTTGCTTCACCGGCTCCCTGGGTGTGGCAGCCTATTGCGGTGGAGCATCGGAGGTCGTGCAGCTTGATTCGAGCCGGGCGATGTTGGAATGGTCCAAGGAGAACTTTGCCCTCAACGGTCCTGACGCGCTCCGCCAGATGCGCTTTATTCAAGAAGATTGCGTGACGTTTCTCAAACGCGAGGTGAGAAGGGTAGCTACCGGACGAGCGCGATACGGAATTGTCGTGCTGGATCCCCCATCATTTGGGAAGGCCGGCAGCAAGACTTTTCAACTCAAACGCGACTTGCCGGAACTTGTGGCTCTAGCATTCGGCGTTTTGGACGATGGCGGAACGCTGCTGCTTTCGGCGAATAGCCGCGAAATCACCCCAGATTACTTGAATGAGATTTGCAGGAATGAGGCGGCAGGCCAGCAAATTAATATCCGCCGGGTAGAAGCACTTTCGCCGCCGAAGCCGGATTTCACTGCCGGCTACGATAGCTCCAGTTCCATGCGAGGTCTTCGCATCCAAATATCGAGAAGCTAATTGCGGCGATCCCCGTTACTGCCTATTCTCTGGGATAGAATTGCGATCGTCCAAAGCATTTCATGCATCGAGCGAATCAATTTATTCCGCGTTCGTACCTTTACCTCCGGCAAGGCTATACCCGCGCGCACTTTACCGGTGACCTGGTAGCCGGAATTACCGTCGGCATCGTGGCGCTTCCGCTTGCCATGGCCCTTGCCATTGCCTCAGGGCTATCTCCTGACCGAGGGCTTATTACGGCTGTGATTGCCGGTTTCCTCATTTCAGCGCTTGGGGGGAGCAGGGTTCAAATCGGCGGGCCGACCGGCGCCTTCGTGGTGATTGTTTCGGGTGTGGTAGCTCGACATGGATACGATGGTTTGGTGGCGGCCACCTTCATAGCCGGCGCGATTTTAGTGCTGCTTGGCATTGCCAAGCTCGGCACTATGATTAAGTACATTCCGTATCCAGTGACCACCGGCTTTACGAGCGGCATCGCGGTCGTCATCTTTTCCACGCAGGTGAAGGACTTTTTCGGGCTGCAAATTGCCTCGGTGCCGGGCGAATTCCTCGCGAAATGGAGCTCCTATCTGGAGCATTTCTCCGGTCTCAATAGGTGGGCAACTATTGTAGGCTGTGCGTCGCTGGCCTTTCTCGTTTTTTGCCGACGCACTAGTCCGAGGATGCCGGCGGCACTGGTGGCGGTCATTCTGTCATCTTTCGCGGTGGCATTCTTCGACTTGCCGGTGGAAACGATTGGCAGCCGCTTCGGAGAAATCCCCAATCATATTCCTCCTCCGCAGCTTCCGGTGTTCAATTTTGGCAGCCTACGAGAAATCATTCCGGACGCGCTGACTATCGCGATATTGGCGGGAATCGAATCTCTGCTGTCTGCTGTGGTTGCGGATGGCATGACGGGTGATAGACATAGCTCGAATGGCGAATTGGTAGCGCAGGGGATCGCGAACATGGCCTCGGTGTTATTTGGAGGTATCCCAGCGACCGGTGCAATTGCCCGTACTGCAACCAATATAAAGTCCGGCGCCCGCACCCCGGTCGCCGGTATGATTCATGCCTTAGTGCTGCTGGCGTTCATGATGATGTTGGCGCCGCTGGCGCGATACATTCCGCTACCGACTCTCGCCGCGGTTCTCTTTCTCGTCGCGTGGAATATGAGCGAAGTCGACCACTTCAAGCACCTATTGCGCGCACCGCGCGGGGATGTCGTGGTTCTGCTCGCGACTTTCTTGCTCACCATCCTTGTTGATTTGACCGTGGCGGTAGAGGTTGGAATCGTTCTTGCGGCCTTGCTATTCATGAAGCGCATGAGCGATGTCACTGACGCAGTCACCAACGTCGATATGTTTCAGTCGGAGTCCGAGGAAGAGGAGGAGAGCACGGAAGCCCCTGCCATCCCCGATGGAGTCGAAGTCTTTGAGATTAACGGCCCTTTCTTCTTCGGCATGGCCGATCGCTTCAAGGATATGCTGAACCGGGTGGAGGCTCCCCCCAGGGTATTCATCTTGCGTTTACGAAAGGTCCCGGTCATAGACTCGACGGCCATGTACGCATTGCGGGAATTTTACCACAAATGCGCGAAGCAGAAGGCAACGTTGGTACTTAGCGAGGTGCAGCCTTCTGTTCAACGAGCGCTGTCCCACTTCGGCGTCATGGAGTTAATCGGTGAGCAGCAGATCCACCATACCTTCGAGGCGGCGCTTAACCAGGCAGTGGTCCTTGCGGCGCGTCAATAGAATCGCGTTTAGAAGATTACCTCCAATGAGTCGGTCTTTGAATGGGCTCCCGCCCGTTCAAAATCCGCTACAAACTCCGCCGGGGCGCCTAGACCCCCCCGGCTGCCTGTCGCGGCTAGCAGCTCATTTATGAAATAGCTTCTAGCGCAAAAGCCGAAATTCCCGAATACTTACTTCTGTAGTCGGTGTGTTCATCGTTCAACGGTAACGTGACTTTCGGTAGTCAGCCCAAACCCACCCTCGTAGCGGTACCCTCTCCCAAGCAAACTGGAGAATCCGAGCGCGTCTTCGCTTCCGGCAGCATTTTATTCAACAATATTGCGTACTGTTCGCTTTCGGAAGCAGTTTGCGGCACCCTGCTGGAGCTGTTCTTGACCAATTTTAAGGTCCGGACTGGAGAGACGTTTCAAATTCCGCTCGGCAATGGAAGCTCGGTAGATTTTCTCGTGCATGGCCTCTTGGTGGAGTTTCATGGCGTGCGGTTTCATGCCGAGAGGGGGAGGTTCGGCGATTTCAATAGCCGGCAGGAATACCTTTCGTATCATCGTAGGCATCGTCAACTAAGGGGCAACCGTTATAAGCGCCAAGAACTGGAATCGCTCACGAGGCTGCAATTAGCCGAGAATTATTTTCAGCGCCGCCGCCGCTTGGTCGACGGGCACCCGGAGCATAAGCATCGGGAGCTCGTTGTGGTGACGAGTTGCGACGATCTCTATGATCGAGTCATTAGGCGCTTCAACCGCTCATTCTGCCCGACCAGAGGAGAATTCCGGCAAATCTTCTATGCCTTGGTTAAAGTCGTGGCGAGACAGAATTCAGTTTCGCGCAGCAATCCCAGCCGCGAGCGAGTCCGCGCCTAGTCTTCTAACTATCTGATAATACTGCAATAAAACTTTAGATCTGTTTGCAACAGACGTTGCTACACGACCCATAACAGCTTTAGACGAATAGCCACCGTCCGGTTCTAACGCCTAATGGTTGGGATTTATGCCGGTTCTTGGTTGGTTTTTTGATGTGAGGAAATAGCATGGAAGCCAAGTCCCCCCCGACTCGGTTGATGTCGAAGTTTTTAGGTATCCTTCTCGCAGTCGCACTCAGCACTGCAAATCTTCAGGAAGCAAAAGCTCAGAGCACCTATGTAAACGGTGATCTTGGTTCATTTGTCTCCTTCGTATGCGGTAATTTTCCGACCACTGACTGGTCGGTTGTGCTGCAAGACATTCTCAGTCAGTTGCGGTCAATCCAATTGCAGATGACCGGATTGGGAAGCAGCGGGGGAGGCGTCGGCGACCCTTCTCAATGTATCCCCGGATTTAATGGACAGCTGCCGAACCTGCCGGGCTTGGGCAACCTGCAAGCATGCTTAAATATCGGCGGCTTCGGCAATTTTGGTAGTAATATCGGAAGCTGCTTAAGCGGCGTGCTCGGGCAGTTCGGAGATTTAAGTCAGTATTTCAGTCAGTTCAATTGGAATTACCAAAGCATCATGCAGTGTCTGCAGGGCTTGGTGACAATTCCAACAATCAGTCTGCCGGATTTTTTGAGTAACCTGTCTCAGGTGTTGAGCAACATCATAGGCTTGTTGAACTCACTAAATATAAGCTCGAACACCTATCATGGGTTTTACAGCTTCTTCCTGGATTTCTGTAACAATAATTTCAACGGCAACGGATTCGTCAACGGCGGCGGTGGGGGAAGCTATTCCAACACGGTGTCGACCAATGGCAGCACGGTCCAGGTGAGCTCGGGAGCGCTTGGCGGCGGCGGCAATCCAGCGGTCAATGCGGCGGTCTCCGGCGTTGTAGCGGTCGTTAAGCCGCAGAATGGTTCTGCCAGACGCTATCCGATGTCTTACAACGCATCGACGCACCGGTATTCACGAACGATCAAGAACGTGAAGCGTGGTAAGAACACGGTGTTCGTTGAAGTGCTCGACGAGTCCGGAATTCCGATCTCGGTGAGCAAGACGACGGTCAATATCAAATAGAATCAGGGCTATCGGCGCGATAGAGCCGATTCTTGTTGATGTATGATGCAACGGCGGGGGTGAGAACCTCCGCCGTTGTTTTTTGAGCATCCACTAATCTGCGGGCTTCGGAGCTCGACGCTGGGGACGGTGTAATATACTGCAAATCCATGACCGTAAGCCTGGCCTGGCTCGCAACGCCGGTCGGGAAGCCTGGGCGCGGTAACACCAAAAAGTCTGTTTCTTTATAGAGCGTCTCGGCATCCTTCCAGCTTGGGAGCTGAGGGATCAGATCACTGCCGATGACGAAGGAAAAATGGAAACCTGGATAGAGCGCTTTGAAATAGCGCAGAAGATCGATGGTGTACGATCCGGCGATTCTGCCCTCAATCTGACACAGTTCAAGTTTTACCCGCTGCTCCTTCTCGAAGTTCTCCTGCAAGAACAATTGAAGCATTTTTAGGCGCTGTGGTGCAGTCGCACGGATTGTTTTATCCTGTCGATCGCCGGTGGGAATAAGCCAGACTTCGTCGGCGATGCCCGCATTGAGCATGCTGCATATGGCTCCGCGATGTCCAACATGCGGTGGATCAAATGCGCCGCCGAAGAGTGCGATTCGCTTCATGGGTAAACTTTATGCCTAATGATCCTGATTGTCGATTGCTGCCATGAGAACGTTTTTCGCGTATCTGTATATAGCATCGAGCATAGTTCTCAGTGTGGGTCGGGCGCAGGCGAGTCCCTGGAATACCCCGGTCAGCATTGATGATTCTCGGGCAAGTTTAAAATTCACCGTAGTTACCGAGTCTGGAACGGTACGCGGATCTGCGCAAAATATCTCCGGTAGAGTTTGGCTCAAGTCCTTGCAGGATCCCAATTCAATACAGTCTCTTGTGACAGTACCAGTGGCGAATATGGAAGCCGCTGGAGATTCCCGACTACAGCAGGTGAAGACCCTGCTGCTCCTTGCGGGCTTGCAAGAGGTGCAGGTACGCGTCGATAAGATGTCGGGAAACTGCCTTCCAGACCGCGTTCCCTGCCAGGCAAATCTCGAGGGCAGTGTTGAACTGCAAGGAGTGCAGCATCCGATCATCTTCCCGGTGGCGATCGTGCGTCAGGGGGCGAAATATCTGGTAGCAGGCAACCTTAAGCTCTCTCCGGCTCAAATTGCTCCGGAGCTGGTGCGTAGGCTCACCCAAACTTTCGTGCGTGAGTTTACACTCAGCTATCGGCTCTTGTTGTAACCCACTGAAAATACTAATATTTCCATCTCGAGTTCGAAGGCGCAGCGCGCACTTTCCTCTTAGGCCAAGCTTCCCATCCTGCCGATAACAATGCAGGGACTGTTTCGGGCTTACGGGGCGTGAATCCATTTCAATTCAGAGACTTGTCTATCAAGCGAAAGCTTACGCTGCTAATGGTGGCAACCAGCTTTATCGCCCTGAGCGTCGCCGCGATCGGCTTTGTCGCAATGGATATATACTCCTTCCGCGAACGCGCACTGGAGGAAATGCATACACTGACCAAAGTGCTTGCAGTAAACAGCTCGACATCGCTATCTCTCTCAGATCGGGAAGCCGCGCTTGAGACACTGAGATCGCTGGAGCAGAACCCCGATGTAGTTCTAGGTGCCCTGTATGACAAGAGCGGGAATGTCTTTGCTTTCTACAGCAGGAATACTCGAGATCAGCAAATAGTCGTTCCCGACAAAATTTCTCAAATCCACCCTGGCTTTCAGGCGGGGCGCTTATATTCCAGCTCTTCGGTCGAAGTGGCAGGCACGAAAGTCGGTACCGTCGTTATTGTATCGAGCCTCAATGCTCTCCGTCAGAAAGTCTTGGTAAACATTCTCATCGGACTGCTCGTGCTGGCCGTCTCCATGTTGATTGTCGTTGCCATCGCACAGCTCGTGCAAGTTGTCATCAGCAAGCCGATTCTGACTCTTGTTGCGGCAACCAGACAGGTCTCCACACGCAGAGACTACTCATTGCGTGTGCAGAATAGCGGCCGCGATGAGCTCGGGCGCCTGATCGAGGGCTTCAACATGATGCTGGCCGAGATTCAACGACGAGAAAATTCACTCGAACTGCATCGTGCAAGCCTCGAAGGCATGGTGTTTGAACGCACTGCGGACTTGATCAAAGCAAAGGAAGTCGCCGAATCGGCAAATATCGCGAAGAGCGAATTCTTGGCCAATATGAGTCATGAAATTCGCACACCCATGAATGGGATTATCGGAATGACTGATCTTGTTCTTGACTCGGAGCTCAAGCCCGATCAGCGCGAGCTGCTGGAAATTGTAAGGGAGTGCTCTCATTCGTTGCTTCGTATCATCAATGATATTCTCGACTTTTCCAAAATTGAAGCCGGCAAAGTTGTTCTCGAAAATGTTGAATTCGGCATATTGGAGATGATCTCGAGCGTTACTCGACTGCTGGAGCCGCAATTCGAGAAGAAGCACATCGAGCATTGTGTCTTCATTGATCCGCGTATTCCCCCCCGCCTCATCGGAGATGAGACGCGATTACAACAAATTCTTGCCAACCTGCTCTCGAACGCGGTCAAATTCACCGGCAATCAGGGGGGCATTATCGTCTTGGCGCTGCTGGACAGCGCTGATGCTACGGGAGCGATGGTACATCTTGTCGTATCCGACACTGGCATCGGTATCGCCGAAGACAAATTGCAGGCAGTATTCGAGCCGTTCACTCAAGCCGATGGATCCATTACCCGGAGATATGGCGGCACCGGGCTTGGACTCTCCATCTGTAAGAAATTCGTAACCCTGCTTGGCGGTCAAATCTGGGTGCAGAGCAAGCAGGGAGCGGGGAGTGCATTTCACTTCACTGTGCACTTGCAGGTGCCAGCCGCGACTGAGCGGTCGCTGGGTTCGCGACGCATCGAACAGGCGTCGGAGCCCATCCCGATGAATGACTGCCGAGTGCTCGTGGTCGAGGACAATAAGGTGAACCAGGAGCTCGCGCGGCGGCTGCTTGAAAAGCGGGGCATGCTTGTCGCGGTTGCCCACGACGGCATCGAGGCCCTGGAAAAGATGGCAGCAGAGAGTTTTGACATCGTACTCATGGATTGTCAGATGCCGAGAATGAGCGGATTCGAAGCTACGGAGGCAATTCGAACTCGGGAACGGGGAACCGGCAAACACGTCCCAATCATAGCGATGACGGCCAATGCTCTGGAAGGCGACAAGGAAAAGTGCCTCGAAGCCGGTATGGACGGGTATATCGCCAAGCCGATTGACACCCAGGCGCTACTCTCGGCTATTGCTCATGTGCGAGGGGGAGCTAAAACATAGAACACGGATGGGAGGAAAAGTCTAAGGAGACTGCCAATTGGTGCGGCAAAGAAATTGCTTTGTCACGCAGATCTTATCGCGCCGACCTTGCGCCCAGCCTTTGCAAAAGCCGATAGAGCGAGGTCAAGATCCTCTCGGCTGTGGGCGGCAGATATCTGCACCCGAATTCTGGCCCGGCCCTTTGGTACAACGGGAAAGGAGAAGCCAACGACGTAAATCCCCTCGTCCAGCATGGCCTCGGCTAAGGCAGTAGCGAGCTTGGCCTCGCCGAGCATAATAGGAACGATCGGATGAATTCCCGGCCGGATATTGAATCCTGAACTGCTCATTCGCTCGCGGAAGTAGCTGGTGTTAGCAGCTAGCTTGTCGCGCAGGCTGGTATCATTCTGCAGCATTTCCAAGCAGGCCAGACAGGCGCTGACGAGTGCGGGCGGTAGTGAATTACTGAACAGGTATGGACGGCTGCGCTGTCTTAGTAAATCAATCAGCTCTGCCTTGCCGGTGGTAAATCCTCCCGCAGAGCCCCCCAAAGCTTTACCCAGCGTCGAGGTGATTAGATCAATGCGCTTGGTGACACCCCAGTGTTCGATGACGCCTCGTCCAGTCGGACCAAAAAAGCCGGTGGCGTGTGACTCATCAACCATCATCATCGCGCCGTACCGTTCGGCGATATCACAAATGGCTGGAAGGTCGGCGACGTCGCCGTCCATGGAAAAGACTGAGTCGGTCGCGACCATGATGCGCGGACAGCCCTCGGTTTTTGCCGTTTTGAGATGGGCCTCCAATTCCTTGAGGTTGTTGTGCTCGTAGCGAAAGCGCTTGGCCTTACAGAGGCGAATGCCGTCAATAATCGAGGCATGATTCAGGGAGTCGCTGACAATAGCATCCTGTTCGCCAAGCAGCGTTTCGAATAGCCCGCCATTTGCGTCGAAACAGGAAGTATACAGAATCGAGTCTTCCGTTCCCAGGAATTCGGCAATCTTCCGCTCGAGCGCCTTATGGATGGTCTGAGTTCCGCAGATGAAGCGTACCGAGGACAGACCCAAGCCATACTGATCGATGCCATTTTTTGCGGCAGTTTTCAGCACCTCGCTGTTGGAGAGCCCGAGGTAGTTGTTAGCGCAGAAATTGAGAACTTCCTTGCCATTGACGCGAATGCGGGCGCCTTGCGGAGATTCGATAACCCGCTCACGCTTACGAAGACCGGCTTCTTCTATGGATGCTAGCTCACGGGCGTAAATTTCACGAACGTGGTCAAACATAGCGTTCTCCTCGAAGTCACGGTGGCGATAGTGCCTGCCTAAGCCCGTCCGCTTTGTACAGCCATGGAGGCCTGTGATGGACGCTGGGAGGCATAGCGGCGAGTGATGCCGGGAATGAGGTAGTTCTTAAAAGCGCTCTCACGATCAAACTCAGGTCTCCAGCCCCAGTCGCGGCGTGCGGCGCCATCATCGACATCGACCGGCCAGCTATTAACGATAGACAGCCGCTGCGGGTTAGGTTTGAAGCTAATTTGTGCGTTGGGGAAGTATTTCGTTACCTCCTCGCGAATCTCCTGCGCAGAGATCGAAAACGCCCCGACATTATAGACACGCTGCGAAAGCGATCGACTCTGGGCACGCGAAATCGAGACCAATGAATGCACCGCATCAGGCATGACCATGAAGGGGAGCCTAGTCTCGGGAGTTACGAAGCACTCGTACGGCTTGCCCTGCGCGGCGGCGTGAATCATTTCCGGGCCGTAGTCGCTCGTTCCGCCGGAGGGCAGGGACTCCGAACTCATGATGCCCGGCAATCGGACGCAGCGGAAATCAAGGCGAGTTTCGGGAGCGACGTTGTCGAACAGGCGGTAGTGGGCGCTGAAGTAGTGTCCCATGTGTTCGATGTAAAGCTTGTTGATTCCGTACATCGTATGCGGCTCGAGATAGCGATGCTCATCGATCTTTCCGGCCTTCGTGCGCTCTGCCGCGGTGCCGAAGCCGTAGGCAGCGATGGTGCTGGGGAATACGACGATGACACGGCCTTCCCCCTTGCTTGACTGCGAGTCCGCAAGGTTCAAGACATTGAGACTTCCTTCAACGTTGGTTTGATGAGCTTGCAGCGGAGTGCGTTCACCACCCGTGGAAAGAATGGCAGCAAGATGAAAAATGGTATGGAAGCGATAGCGGCGGTTCAACTCATCGAGCAGATTTTTATCGAGGATGTCGCCTTTAAAAAAATCGACGGATTTCTGGTAGTCATCTATCGGGCTGCGATCCAATGCGACGATCTTATGCATCCCCTCATTCGAGAGATAGCGAATCAGGCCGTGACCGATTTCTCCGTTGGCGCCAGTTATAAGAACAACTGATTTTTCCATAAACATACCGTCTGAAAACACCACGTCCGCGGTTCATTTCCGCCCAGAATTGCCGGGGACTACTCTCGTATTCGGTCCCGATTACCGCAGCACAGGCTAATCCTAAGGCGAATTTTTATCAAGTTTAGCCCAGTTATGCAGCCTTTTGCTGCTTTTCATGTTCGCAGCAATCGACGCAGGAGCGGCACAATTTCCGATTTACCACGTGGCCGAGAGCCAAACAGAATCCGCCGAATGCAACGTAAACGGCTTCGTGCTTGTCGTGAATTGAAAATCCGCCAAGATAGAAGAGGATAACGGCGGCTGCCAGAAAAAAGAGTACTCGAATCTTTCGATGGAGATACATCCCCCAGCATAGACTTGCTGTTGCCAGCGAGATGGTAATCGTAAACATCACCGTATCAATACCGTGATGAGTAAGCATGCCGAGCCCTATCAGCGGGAGCAGAGTAATGATGAACGGCATAGCGATGCAATGCACGGCGCAGGCAAACGACAAACACGCACCGACAGTATCCATCTTCGAGAGCACCTTATCTGATTGCACTGTATCCATATTACTTCCTCTTTCTTCCTGAAATCTTCTTGTTGGGAGCGCAGTCTCGGCACAGCCCGTAGAGCGTTATCTCATGACGCTCAATGGTGAAGCCGGGAATGGCAATCTCCTCAGCGTGTACGGGACAGCTTTCAACCTCGAACACCTGCCGGCAGGTACGGCAGTGAAAATGGTGGTGATGATGGCCATGATTCATTTCGTACAGCGTAGCTTCCCCGGGTAACTCCACCGCGCAGAGCTCTTGCGTATCAAGCAGGGACTTGATTGTGCGATATACGGTAGCCATCCCGAGACCGGGACGATTTCTTTGCGCTCGCTGCCATGCTTCCTCAGGGCGCAACGGACGCTTGGCGGACTCGAACGCCTCACGCACGAGGCGTTGCTGCACGGTTTCTCGTCCAGAACTCTTGCTGGCGTCCCGGCTGTTTTGTTTTATGACCATGGCTTTTGAGCTAATTGAGAATGAATTCCCAATATCACAGTAACATACTAGTAATACTGAGCAAAATCAACTGCGCGAGAGGCGTGTCGCAGGGCGAGAATGCTTGAGGTATTGCGGACTTAGCGGCGCTGAAGCTTGAGTGGATCGAATATGAACAAGTAGCCTCGCGGACTAGTGTAGGTTAGGCGCTCATCTCGGCCCA
The DNA here is from genome assembly GCA_041907145.1 of Bdellovibrionota bacterium. GTDB lineage: Bacteria > Bdellovibrionota_C > UBA2361 > UBA2361 > JAFLCA01 > JAFLCA01. The sequence continues at coordinate 34,262 of JAYRHW010000285.1, read as the reverse complement.
TAAGGTGCGTACTGATGCCGTCGATTGATGCAAAGCCCTGCAGTAGATTGCGAGCGCGCAGTCTTTCGATAAGATAGGCCGCTGTCAGCACCTGATGTCTGGCTACGCCGATGCCCTCGAACAGAAACATATCAATCGCAACTTTGTCGTCGTTATTGATGCCTTCACGGGCGCAGATGGAATCGAAGGCGTGCTCATCAAAGCGCAGACGCTTTGCTACCAAGGCGGCAACCTCAGGGAGAATCTCGTTTTCCTCGAGCGTCCGCTCCAAGCTGATTTCCGATAGACGCATTACCAATTCATTATAAAGTCTATCGAGCTCGCCGTGTTTGTCATCAACGACGACTGCCTCTTGCGGCACGACTCCGATATAAATTCCGCCATTAACACGGCTCGTCTCTCCGATAACTGGGCGACCATCGTAAATTCCCAGGGGAGTGTTGTGAGCGCGCGAGGGCTCATAGCGACCTGAGTGACGCACCCTGCGGAGCGCCCTTTGAAAGCGGTTGAAGCCTTGTTCAGAGCCCGTATGTTCGGCAGCTTGGAGCTTCTCAAAAAATGCCTGCTGACGATTTTCGTTCTGCTCTTCCATGTCTCCGCTGAGCAGGGACATGAAACCCTTTAGCGCACGCTTCCACGGACGTGCAGTTTGCATTGTATCTGTCATGACGTGAGTGCTTTCCGAATCCTTGGAGGTTGATTGAGCGGATCTTTCTGCCTCGGCGATGCCTGAACCGTCGGGTGAAAGGGTGTACGTATCCATAGTCCTCCCCATATCTGGGTTTTAGGACCTAATGCTTCGGAGTATTTCAGGAAATGTGCTAACTATTCGAAATACTTGATTATTTATTTAGCGCGGCAATCATCTCTATTTCCACCTGTGCCCCCTTAGGAAGCCCCGAAACTTGGATGGTAGCCCTCGCTGGCTTGCTGCCGGCCAGAGCCCGCTCGTAAATGGCGTTTACCAGCTGAAAATTGCCCAGATCGAGGAGATAAATGCGGCTACTAACCACGTGCGAGAAATCAAGCTTTAGGTGCTTGAGGATCGCCTTCAGATTGCGCATCACCTGCTCGGTTTGCTCTTCCACGCCGCCGGAAACAAGATTCCCGGAGACGGGGTCCAAGGGAATTTGTCCAGAAATGAAGGCAAAACCGCCGGAAACTACGGCGGGCGAGTAGGGGCCGATAGCCTTAGGAGCATCGGGTATATCTGAATAGGCTTTGACCATAGCGAACCATCCTCACAAAAAAGTCATAGTATTCGAATAACGGAGCAGAGCGGCAGGCTAGTTATTTCAATGAGTTGTGTAGTTGGCATGAGTGCGGCGCGTTTTGCTCATCAAATTTTCACAATATTCTAACCACCCATAATCATCGCGCTTTAGCATTAGAGCAGAGCGCATGGTAGCGTTTCAACATGAAAAAGGCCTACTTTTTCGAGCTTAAAAGCCGCCGATTACTTTTGACAGGATGCAGGAATGGCTAAGGAAAACATTCTCATAGTCGACGACGAGGAAGATATTTTAGAGCTGGTTCGTTACAATCTCTCGAAGGAAGGGTACCAGATTACCTGTGTTGCCAGCGGGGAAGAGGGGCTTTCTATGGCGAAGAGCGCTTCGCCGGATTTGGTCGTGCTAGACCTAATGCTGCCGGGTGTGGACGGCCTCGATGTCTGCAAGGCCCTCAAGAGCGACGGCAAGACTAAACATATTCCCGTCATAATGCTCAGTGCCAAAGGTGAAGAGGCTGACATTGTCGCAGGTCTGGAGCTTGGGGCTGACGATTATTTGGTAAAGCCCTTTAGCCCGCGGGTTTTGAGCGCTCGGGTCAAGTCAGTCTTGCGTCGCAATAAGGGAGTCCCTGAAGACGAGACGGTTCCGATTAAGGTGGAGGAACTCTCGATTAACCCTGGTAGACACGAAGTTCTGATCAAAGACAAGCTCGTTGAACTTACCTCGACCGAGTTTAAAGTTCTGCACTTCTTGGCGCGGCAGCCTGGCTGGGTGTTCACCCGATATCAGATTGTCGACGCGGTGCACGGCGATGACTATCCTGTTACTGATCGCTCGGTGGACGTACAAATAGTCGGGCTGCGAAAGAAGCTTGGGAAATACGGCAAGTTTATAGAAACTGTCCGCGGCGTTGGATACCGATTTAAGGGCTAGAATGCATGTTCCGCAGTAGTCAGGCATGGCGTTTGCGGATCGCGTTCCTCTTCGTGGCGGTAGGCACCTTTGCCTGCTATCTGCTCTTCGTACTGACCTGGGGCATGGCATATCTGGGACTAGGGTCGGTTCTCCTGCTCGCTTCAATCATTCTTTACACGGGCGTGCGACACCTCGATGCGTTCGACGATCTCAAAGATGCCTTGCAGCGCTTTGCCTTAGGGCATTACGACCGGCGCCTCTATGCGGCTGATTTAACGGACGCCTCGGCTCCGGCGCGCGCCTTCAATGAAATGGCCTCGGCGGTGCAGGCGCGGTTCGAGAGACTCACGCAGAAAGTCAGTGAACAGGATGCGGTCCTTGTCAGCATGACTGAAGGAGTCATCGCTGTTGACACGGAGGAAAAGATAATTCGTATGAACGAGAGCGCCTGCGCCTTCATGGGAGTCCAGGAAGCCGATGTCATTGGGCGCAGTGTGCAGGAGGTGGTTCGAAACTCCGATCTGCTGCGCTTCATCGGCAGCGTGCAGCAGAGCCGTGAACCGGTAGAGAGCGACATAACGATTCGGGAAGGCAGCGAGAAAATTCTCCATGCCTACGGCAAGACGCTCCGCGATAGCAGCTGGAATACCATCGGGATCCTCGTAGTGTTTAGCGATATTACGCGCCTGCGACATCTCGAGAATGTACGGCGCGATTTTGTGGCCAATGTTTCACACGAACTGCGGACTCCTATTACTTCCATTAAGGGATTCATAGAGACGCTTGCCGATGGCGCGATAGATAATCCACAGGACGCGCGGCGATTCCTCGATATTCTTTCGCGGCAGGCTGATCGGCTCAACGCGATATTCGAGGATTTGCTTACCCTTTCGCGTATCGAAGACGGCAACGCCCAGGAGGACATGCGCTTGGAGCCCGGCGATGTGGTGGCCGTGACGAAGGCCGCCATTCAGTCGTGCAGCGCTCGAGCGGCGGAGCGAGGAGTCCGCATCGAAACTCGTATGTCAGATAGAGTCGTGGCGCGCCTCAATGAGAATCTTCTCGAGCAGGCCATTGCTAATCTTATCGACAATGCCATCAAGTATAGCGAAGAAAACACGACGGTGAGTGTGAGCGTCGTGGACGAAGGCGGCGAGGTTCGCATTGAGGTTCGTGACCAAGGACCCGGTATAGAGAAAATGCATTTGTCGCGTTTGTTCGAGCGATTCTATCGAGTGGACAAGGCTCGCACACGCAAGGCAGGAGGCACCGGGCTGGGTCTGGCGATAGTCAAGCACATTGCCGAATGCCATGGTGGAAGGGCAACGGTTGAAAGCACTCCGGGGCAGGGGAGCCTATTTTCGATTCGTTTGCCGTCATTTGTCGAACAAGCCCAGGAGACGGTGCATTGATATCCAGTCATTTTAATTCGTAATGAAGTTTGCATAGAGGTCTATTTCGATATGGAAGCAGAAGTTATGACAGTAGCAGATCATAGCCCGCCCATAGGCGTTCCCGGCATACCGGATGAGAATTACATGCAGGGGCTCTCGCTTATCGTGAAGGCAGAGCGCTTGAATTTCTTCTATGGGCAGAAGCAGGCCCTCTTCGACATTAATTTGCAAATACCTGCTCGCCAGGTGACGGCTTTAATCGGGCCTTCGGGCTGCGGAAAGTCTACCTTTCTGCGCACGCTGAATCGCATGAACGACTCGATCCCGGGCACGCGCCATGAGGGGCAAATCTTCGTCGATGGCGAGGATATATACCTGCCTCGTACCGACTTGGTAGAATTGCGAAAGAAGGTCGGCATGGTGTTTCAGCGTCAGAACCCTTTCCCGAAAAGCATTTTTGATAATGTGGCCTACGGACCTCGGATTCATGGATTGCGAGACAGGCGAATGCTCTCGGAGATTGTTGAACGCAGTCTACGCAAGGCGGATCTTTGGACCGAGGTGAAGGATCGCCTGGCGGATAGCGCCTTGGCGCTCTCAGGTGGTCAGCAGCAGCGCCTCTGCATCGCGCGTACGTTGGCAATCGATCCTGAGATAATCTTGATGGACGAACCGGCTTCGGCGCTCGATCCGCGCTCCACCGCGAAAATCGAGGATTTGATCGGAGAATTACGCAAGCAGTACACGATTGTGATAGTGACGCATAATATGCAGCAGGCCGCGCGCGTCTCCGACTTCACGGCATTCTTTTTTGAGGGCGAGATCGTCGAGTTTGGGCCGACAAAGCGCGTATTCACGATGCCTTCGAAAAAGCAAACAGAAGACTATATAACGGGCCGCTTCGGCTAAAGTTTATGACCAGACATCTGCAAAGAGAGATCGACAGATTAAAGAGCCGGGTCCTGACCTTGAGCGCCATGGTGGAGGACTCGGTTTACATGGCCGTCAAGGCTGTCGAGATGCGCGACATGGTCCTTGCGGAGAAGGTGCGTGAGCACGATAGAGAGATCGATGACATGGAGGTGGAGGTCGAGGAGGAGTGTCTTAAGATCTTGGCTTTGCATCAGCCGGTGGCGATTGATCTGCGCTTCATCGTTGCCGTTCTCAAGCTCAATAATGATCTCGAGCGTATCGGAGATCTCTCGGTGGCGATCGCGCGCCGCGCTAAATCACTGGCGCAGCTGCAGAATCCTGCAGCAATCTTGGACTTCAGCGGCATGGCAGAGAAAGTGAAGCTCATGCTCAGGCGCTGCTTGCAGGCCTTGGTGAACATGGACGCAGGCTTGGCTCGTGAAGTCTGTGCGTCCGACGATGAGATCGACGGACTCAATCGCGCCATGTATGACAAAATTCAGGCACGACTCAAGGAAAGTCCGGATGAGGCTCCAGCACTGCTCCATCTCTTTGCAGTGTCTCGCAGCTTAGAGCGCATCGCCGACCACGCCACGAATATCGCCGAAGACGTCATTTATATGATCCAGGGCGAGATCGTCAGGCACGGTAAGGGCATGATGATCTAGCCGCCAAGGCAACGGCTCCTATCAGAAATAAGCCGATACCGTTGCGTTGGATAACATCTCGGTGCCTAGAATCCTTGCTTGGACAGCCACTCTGGTACCTGTTCGAGAGCCTTTGCGAGCTTCGTGAGCAGAGCCAGGTCGATTGGACTTATTCTTCGCACCAGGCGTGGAGCCTGGCCGAGGGCCTGAGCTTCTTCCGATTCGTGGATCTCGACCGTGTCCTCGTCGTGCTTAAGGTAAACGAGACCGTCTGGATTTGCTGCGAGCATTCGAATGGTTACTTCCGAGGAAGTCGGGTTATCAATCTGAAGGCTCGCCCATCCCTTTGGCTCCAAGGAGCGCAGTCGAAAATCCCTCATCCCTCGCACATATTTTGTAAGGTCGGCCTGAATTCTCTCCTCGCCTTCCTTCGAAATTGCCTGGAGTTGAACCCCGAGCATCTCTTGGCCGATGACTTTGGCGTGATGTGCCACGAGTTCCTTGAAGTGTCCTTCCTCAACGAGAGCAGCGATAGCTGCTCTCGATCCTCCCTGGCGCTGATACCGCTCCTCGATTACTAAATCTCGAGCTAGGCGCTCAGCTATTTGCTCGCCAAAAAGATTTAGCTCGGCGTTGCCGGCTGCATATGCTCGATAGGTGTTTCGAAGGGTCTCACGATACCGATCATCGAAGGCCTTTATCTCCTCGACGGAACGGAGTACTTCCAAATTTGTCAGAGTGGTGACAGAGAGGAAGTCAATTTTATTTTCGGCAATGCTGGCATTCAATCTTGTCACATGGCTGGGAAACTGGCTCTCGTCGGCCCGGATAAATATCGTCTCCCACTCTGTATCCTTGGGCATCGGAAAAACCTTTGCTGCATCATGCGCTGCCAGTTGAATTCTGGCTCCCAAAACGTGGAGCATCTCCCCCTGTTCGGGATCGAGAGCTTGGGTGCGAGAGTTTAGCAAGGCCTGAAAGCCTTGCGCTGAAAGTACGGGTGAAGTGTCTAGGCCTGGATCGTAGGCGGGCGCGAACATGAGTACCCCCGGGATAGAACTACGCAGCGTATGCTGTTGTTTAACGAACGATTCCCCGGGGAGGGGCGCGGAACTCTAAATAATCCACAAGTTCCATCGCTGGACTCAGAATCGTACTGTGCTTTTGTTATGCGGATGCATGAGCTTCGCCTAGCATTTCTGTGCGCTCTGAATCATAGCAGCGAGAATAGTGATATCAAATCAGCTAGTTATGGCTGTGTGCGAGGCGACCACTACGCCTCCCGTTCGAAGTCGTACCACATCTTATCCGCTTCGCTTTGATTCCTGCCCTTGAGCAACTTCCAAATAAGTTGCGGACGAAGCGCAAAGTACCAGTCACCGAACCGGTCAAACTTGCGGCAGCTTGTAACGATATGCGCCGAGAAGAGATTCACGAAGCGGCGGCCATTCTGTTTGGCATATGCCTTGAGGCGCTTAGCAAAATCAATGTCCTCGACGCTGACGAGTGATTCATCGAACCCTCCAATCGCATCGAAGTCGACTTTGTTCATGAAAAAGAGGCCGCCCGATATCCCATACCATAGTGCAATCGGTAGGAGGTAAATCCCGGTTACGAATATTCCGAGTGACCAACGCTCAGGGAGAATGAGTACGCCACCGCCAACTGCTCGGGGATTCTTCATGGCCAAGAGCATTTTACTAAATATATTCTCGGAGACGATGCTATCGGCATCAACGGTGACGACGATATCACCGCGGGCTGCCTTGACGCCCGCGTTCCTAATCTTCGAAAGGTTTTTAGCGTCCTCTTTGACGATCTCACACCCCGCTGCTCGAGCAACTGCTTCCGTATCATCGGTGCAGCGATTTATGACCACGATAATTTGTAGCGTACACTCTGCGCGAGCTGCCGCCTTGCGCAGCGCCGTGAAACACTTGCCGATCGTAGAGGCTTCGTTTCGGGCGGGAATGATAACGGACACTAATCGCATAGCAATTTTACCTACAAACTGGCCATTTACCGGGGCTGCTCATCCTGGCTGTATTCCGTTGGGTATAGTATACAAGCTTCATGACCCAGTTGGACAATCCCGCCCGCAACAGCTATCGCTCGCTGTATCTAGTCGCTCTCATAGCCACGATTCTCACTATACCCTGGCTCGGACAGAAGCCGTTTTTCACCAGGGGCGAGCCGCGCGAAGCTCTAGTCGCTCAGTACATGTTCGAGCATCAGGCCTATGTGCTGCCCCAGGGCTATGGAGGAGTGGTACCCTCCAAACCTCCCGCGCTGCATTGGCTGATTAGCCTTTGTTCTCGCCTTGGCGGCCAGGTGACCGAGTTTTCCTCTCGCTTGCCATCGGCACTGGCGAGCTTGTTTTTGGTATGTGCGTTTTATTTGTTCCTTCAAAGACGAGTGGGCAGGGACAAGGCTTTTGTTTCGAGCTTGCTGCTTCTATCCTCGCTTGAATGGTACCGAGCGGCGACTGCTTGCAGGGTGGACATGTTATTGGCGTGCTTGTTCAGCGGGGGGCTGCTGGCCTTGTATCGCTGGTATGAAAGGGATCTCCGCGGAATTCCCGTGCTCGCGGTCCTTCTCTTGGCCGGCGCTACGCTCGCAAAGGGCCCCGTCGCGATTGTTTTGCCGAGCGGGATCTTCGGCCTGTTGTTGCTGCTGCGGGGTGAATGTTTCGGTCGAGCAACAGGAAAGTCACTGCTCGTATTTGTTCCGGCGGCGCTTCTCGCCCTGAGCTGGTACTGGCTGGCCGCGCATCAGGGCGGTCAGGCATTTCTGGATAAGGTCTATTATGAGAATGTCGCTAGATTCGCGGGCACCATGGATGATGAGCCGCATAATCACTCCGCGCCGTATCTGTACGGCATGTTGCTGTTGGGGTTTTTACCTTGGACACTAGTGCTTGGCCGCGCCCTGGTAGCTGAGCTTCCCGCGCTGTGGCGCAGACTAAGGAATGCACGTAAAGCAATTGTGACGGCTGAGCCCTTTTGTCTTTTCTGTTCGATTGCTGTCGTTGCCGTAATTGTCTTCTTTTCCATTCCCTCTAGTAAACGGGGTGTCTATCTTCTGCCGCTCTATCCGTTTGCTGCGGCTCTCCTAGGCATTTTCATCGTAAATCGGGGAGCGGCCCTAGACCGGTCTTTCCGCCTTGCGGCACAGATTTTGGCGTGGCTCGTTCTGGCAATTTCGGCGAGTGTCCTTGCCCTCAAGGTGTTTTCCGGTTCCCTTCATTCCAAGTCGCCGGATATAAGGTTCGCGCTGGATGTTCTGGGAAATCTGCAAGTATCCAGTTTCGGAAGCAGCGCTATTCTCCTGTTGCTCGTCATCGGTTTGGCTCTTGCCAACCTGCGATCAAAGCTTGCAGCGCGGTTCCCCAGCTTTGAATGCTTTGTGGGACTTGTTTTCGCACTGCTTCTGGCTGCTGATTCGGCGCTCTTTCCTCCGTTCTGCCAGGCGCTTTCTTCTAAGAACTTTGCCCTAGCGCTGCAGCAGAGGCTCTCCAGCTCGGACCAGCTTTACTCATTTCAAAATGAATTTTATGGTCTAAGCTTCGATCTACATAGGCGCATCGATCGTTTGGAGGAAAGTGCTCCTCAAGCCGGGGTAGTCTTTGTGTATCAAGAAGACCTGGCCGCACTGAAGCAGAAGCTCTCAGAGGGGTACCAATGGGAGCTCATTGATACTTCAGCGGCGGGAATCATCAAGCCAGGCCGACCAGTGTCGGCGCTTCGATTTATGAAGCAGCTGCCGGGCTGAGTTTCCCATCTGGCTGCATGCAGAGCTTGCTGCAATTGCCGGCACTCTCGCAGACACTCACCGTATTTTGGCAAGGGACCGGAGGAGGCGGAGCTGTCTTTTGTTCATTGAGATCTCGGATCGTTAATAAGCCTCCGATATCTCCATAGCCGACCCCATCGGTACCGCGAAGCGCCAGTCCGACCTTGCCGACGGTCTTCGCCAGTTCCATTTTTTTGAAGTCCTCGGCAGTGACGAGTAGGGTGATTGTACCCGGTGTGGGCATGCCCGGCTTCCAAGCAGGGTCAATTTGCCGGTCGGCGAGCAGTACCTTGGCATTTTGCACAATGAAGGAGACGCTTGGCACGCCAGCCAGACTGCGCACCCAAGATACGTCGACAATGGACCCGGGGCGAATAATTCCATCTCCTGCCTGCGTATCGTCGACGCGGATGGTAGTGACGCGAGATCCTTTGGGAATGGACTTGGAAATAGCCTCACCAGGAGAAAGCTGACGTGCGCTGAGATATCCCGAATGCAGGGGTTCTCCGGCAGCGATGAACGATCGTGCAAACTGATTGTGCACCGCTTCCATGCTGCGGACTATACGGGGAGAGACGTAGGCTATGCTGCGTTTCTCGATCCGAAAGAGACCGGGATCCAATGGGGTATTCTCTTCGATATCGCGCAACGGAACCAACACCTCGACACTATCATCCGGATTGGCAATGATACGCGGCTCGGCAGGGGCGCTCTCTTGCGAGCGCCCTGAAAAAAAGAGCAAGACTCCCGCGGCCGAGAATAGCGTGAAGATCGAGAGTGCGATAAGTGGCACTGCTTTTTCTTGAAGCGGATGACGATACATAACTCGACTGGAAAAGTAACCCGACATACTGCGTACTCCTCAGGTAATTGGATAGTGCCTGTTCCTTCATTGGACAGGAGACACGGGGAAAAAGTTCCAGCCATCAAATGCGGGGAATCAGGCGACCGTCACGCACAAGATAGCGCTCGACCTGACCATCGGGACCTAAAAAGTCCAATTCGGGTTGGGCCTTTGAGCTGGTTACGACCGAAACAGGTGATTGGGGCTTACTATTCTGACCAGCGTCAGAAGAGTCTCTTACGGATAGGGCGAGCTGACCGGTGGAGGCGGCAAGTTCGACTTTACCCGCGTCTTCCGCTGCCAGCAGGAGGGTAACGGTAGAATATGCAGGTGAATCGGACTCCTCTTCACTCCTGCGCTCAGTCGATAGCACCTGAACATCTCGCGCGATCAAGGTAGCGGTAGAGCGCTTATTTTGATGATAGAGCCAAACGACATCGACTTTGTCGCCAGGAATGGTTCGTCCAGCAGCGCCAAAGCTTATAGCGCGATACCCTTCAGGAATGCGGGCGGTTACGGCGTTTACGAGGCGCATATAGGGCTGCTCTCGAGCGGGATCGTAGAGATCTCGCGAAAGTGGCGCATCGCTTGGCTGAACACCGCTCTGCAGTACAAAGACTGGGATCAGCGCGATGGCAAGAATACTCAAGCAGGACGAGGCAAGAATTCGGGGATGCGAAACAAGGGAAGACAAAAGCTCCGCGCAGGCACTGCCCATTTGCTGAACGAGCGAGGGCTCGCCGGGCGGAACAGCGACCCGCACTCGACGCATGACAGCGTGCTCAAAAGTTGGCGGCAGGGAATCGGATTCCGACTGAGCAAGACGCTCCGCAGCCTGCAAGCGGCGATAGGCGCGCTCCTCGCGCTGCAACTCTGCACTACCGGCAATTAAATCAGCAAGCGCTTTGCTGTCGGTACCTGCCAGCGCCGAGTCCAAATAGTCCATGAAAGTTTCTGCTTCGATCTTCATGCTGCTCCTAGGCTAAGCTCAAGAAGTTGTCGCACTTGTTCGCGGGCTCGATTGAGGCGCGAACGAACGGTGCCAATGGGAATGTCGAGTATCGCAGCCGTTTCCTCATACGATTTATCCTCTAAAACGCACAGCACCAGCACATCTCGATAAGCGGGTTTGAGATCTTCAAGCGCGGAGCGAAATGCTTGCAGTATCGGGGGATTGGAGGAGGGGTTGTCTATCGGCCGATCATGCGAGACAGGATCAAATGAAACTGTTTGCTTCTGCTGAATAAAGCTGCGCGACTCGAAATAATTACTGATGTGGTTGAGCGAGATGCGGGTAAGCCAGGTTGAATACGAGGCTTCGAAGCGAAAGGATGTCAGATTGGAGTACGCTTTCACGAATATTTCCTGGGTCAACTCTTCGGCCACTGAACGATCGCCTACCATGCGCAGGGTCAGAGAAAATATTCGATCCTTGTAGGCGGCGACGAGATGGCGATAGGCATCTGCGTTCCCGGACAGAACTTCTCGGATGCAGCGCTGATCGCGAGCCGACTGTTCTCGTCGTAAGGCGCTTTCGGCCGCTGGGCGCTGTCCTGGAGGCTCTTTCACCTAAAAACCTATGTTCGCTACTCTGTATTTAGACAAGGAGTAGCACCCGGAAGTTCCAGGCGATATTAGGTCATAGAATCAAACAGTTATGGCAGTAATTGAGCGATGAGCGCGATGCTGACACCGGCCACGATGACCGACCCGATGAGCCCGACGATGAGCGGCTTCAGCCCCACATCCTTGAACGCGGAGAACTGAGTATTGAGGCCAACACCGGCCATTCCAATCAGAATCAGAAATTTACCGCCTTCGGTAAAGTTGGTCACGGCAGAGGCGGATAACCAGCCCCTGGTGTTGAGGAATGCCATAAGAAAATAGCCAAAGAGAAACCACGGGAAGGCGCGGGCAATGTTCACCTTACTCATGGTGCTGTCCGAATTTTTCTTCGCGTACCAAAGAGCGATCAATATTGCCACTGGAGCCATGAAACAGTTGCGGACGAGCTTGACTGCCGTGGCAGTTTGTCCGGCGACATCCGAGAATATGTAACCAGCTCCGATGACCTGTGGAGTAGAGTGAATAGCCACTCCGGCGAATACTCCGAAATGCGTGTCGCTGACATGCAGCATCTCTCCAAGGAGCGGATAGAGAAGAATCGCCACGAGCCCCCAGAGCGCTACTGTTCCGATGGCGTAGCTAATCTCTTCTTGCTTAGCTTTGATCAGGGGTGCAGTGACTGCGATTGCGGAGGTGCCGCAAATAGTAGTTCCAACGCCAAGCAGCAAGCTAAGTCCTGGTGGCAGGCCGAATGTCCGGCCCAACCCCACGATCAAGAAGAAGCCCAGAAGCATCGTGATGACAATGACTGCGAGCAGCGGCAATCCCTCCTGCGTGATGGTTGCTAAATTAAGCCCGGCACCCATTAGCACGATGCCGATTACGAGCAGCTTTTCGGAAGTGCTTACTCCTGCTTTGCATGCGGATGGTATTCGGCCTAGGTTCGCCAGCAAAATGCCGAGCACCACCGCCACTGCCGAGGCTTCAAGCGGATGCTTCCCGCCCATGACGATAGAATTGGAGAGGAATGTCGAGATGATTGAAAGCAGGACCAGCAAAGCCCAGCCCGGAAGATTCACGATTGAGAGCATAAGGGAGCCGCAGTATCAGAAAAGGGAATGGGCCTATCGACTGCCCGCCAACAGCTTGCCAAGCTCCCGGTCGTTTTGATCGGGGGGCAAGTTCAGGGCAGGGTCCAAACTATAGTAGCTCATTTGCAGCGGCGGGGAATATACATGAAGCGTCACTAAATTATCGCTCACGCTCTCATTCGAAATCCTATGAATGTCATTATCATGGGCCAGACAGATTTCGCTTGGTGCGTACGAGCGCTTCGTCACGGGGCGGACGTGTTCGCCTAGCTCGCCTCTCCCGGAAGTTCGTTCGTAAACGACCTCCGTCGCGGTTCCGGTCAGGATCTTAAATCCGCACGAGGAATCCTTATGATCATGAATCAGTGATGCTTGGCCGGGCTTCCAGCAAATAACCAGCAAGTCAAACCAGTCGGAAGTTGCGATTTTGTTGCGCTGGTAATGCTTCTCCGCAAAAGTGCAGGCTTTCGTCACGTCGTCCAAGCGTATATCAGATTCGAGCAGGGATTGATGTAAAAGCGGCAGCTCCATTCTGCACTTGAGTGATTCAAGGTAGCGAAGCAGGGGCTTCAATTTGGGAAACGTCTGCGCACAGTCCATACAGAAATGGTAATCGAGAAGGGAGTTCAATGTAAAGCGGATTCAGAATGGTACGATGGTTGCCGGCGTATTGAAGACCTAAGCACCTAGTAAGCGGAGCAAATCTTGATCGGGCTCCAGAAGGCTGCAGCTTCCTATGCTAAAGTGAAACGCCTTCTTCAAGTTGCAAATGTCCTTGCTATCGACTCGGTGTGGCCCGTATGAAACCGCAGTGTCGAAGTCAAAGCGCCGTATATCCGAGCACAACAAAATCTCTAGCAACTCGTGAGCCGGGAGATCTCCGCCGAGCTGTCGCTTCAAGTAGAGTGCGATCGCGAGGTTCAAGAATCCTAGATCGTTGCCATAGCGTCCCTTCTCTATGATGGGATGATGCAGACCCGCCGTTGCTTTGAAGTGCAAACGACCGGCCGCTACGGTCTTCAGTATCGAGCAGAGTTTTTGAGCGGTAACGGCCTGCGGACCCGAGCAGCGTACCTTAAGTCCAAATTGCAGGGCTGAGTCCGAGTCATCCAACATTGCCACTGTTCCCGCTACTCGCTCCAGGCTGTCCACCCAGTCGGCGGTGCTTAGATCTGGCTCAAGAAATATGCACAAGGTCCGCCCTGTCAGCGCTGACTGCATGAAGAGCCCTAACTCCTCAACCTCGTGCATATTCCGCAGCATCGGTGGAGCTATTTTGAATTCATAGGATATCGGCTGTGGATGGGAATGACGGTCGGGAGGAGAGTGTTGCGCAAGCAGCTCGATTTCTTGCCGGAGCGTGCGTATTCCGGCCAGGGGCTCCGTAAGACTGCTGCCCAGTACACAGACGCGAAAGGGGCGCGGTTGATCGAAACCCGCCGCTGCAATGACGGATGGAGTGAGCCTCGGAAGATGATCGACCGAGACTACCAAGTCTGCGGCAATGATCTGTCGGTGCTTGAGATCGCGGGGATGTCCTGCCGCCATCGCCAGCGCCTGATCGAAGGAAAGCGAGGCTGGTGGGAACATGCCCGCATAATCGAAGATTCCTTCGAGCAGTGCGTCAAGGCCCGGTCGAGACGCAGCCATTAAAGGTTTCCCCGCAGCGCTTGCTCGCGCTCGATTGCTTCGAAGAGCGCCTTGAAATTCCCCGCTCCGAAACCAAGTGATCCTTCTCGCTGGATTACCTCAAAGAAGAGGGTAGGGCGATCATGCACAGGTTTAGTGAATAGCTGCAGCAGATAGCCGTCGTCGTCTCGGTCGACCAGGATGCCGAGGGCCGATATTTTCTTGAGATCCTCCTTTATGCTGCCGACTCGCGCTGGCACTGCATCGTAGTAAGTCTCGGGCACTCGCAGAAAGTAAACCCCGCGCTGGCGCAGCGCCTCTACAGTCTTGAGAATATCCTTCGTGCCGAGTGCGACGTGCTGAACTCCCGGACCGCAGTGAAAATCGAGATATTCGTCGATTTGAGATTTCCGCTTGCCTTCAGCCGGCTCATTGATAGGAAACTTCACTTTGCCGCTTCCGTTTGCCATTACTTTGGACATGAGAGCCGAATATTCGGTAGAAATTTCTTTGTCGCTGAAGTGCAGCATTTCGGTAAAACCCAAAACATCCTCGTAGAACTTTACCCACTTATTCATAGCGCCGAGCTCGACATTTCCCACGACGTGATCGATCGCCTCAATGCCGACATCGGTATATACTTCCGTGCCGGGGAAAGCTTCAGTGTAGGGAACGAACCCGGGGAAGAATGAGCCTGTATAGTCCTGGCGTTCGACGATAGAATGAATATTGTTCCCGTACGTGCAAATACCTGCGCGCTTTACCACGCCTCTGTCATCTTCATAGCGAGTCGGCACTAGAGCAGATCTTGCTCCGCGGCGCATGGCTTCAGCATAGAACTGCTCGCAGTTCTTTACTCGAAATGCGACGTCGAGCACCGTATCGCCATGAGCAGCAACGAGTTTCGAGTAGGTATGGGTGCTGCGAAGGTAACTCGAGATTACGATGGTGGCGTTTTTCTGTCGCACCACGTACGAAGCTCCATCACGAAACCCGGTCTCGGGACCGCGGTAGGCTAGGGGAGTAAAGCCAAAGGCGTGGACATAGTAGTACGAAGCCTGTCTTGCGTTTGCTGCGTGCAGTTCGATGAAATCGATACTTTCAATTCCAAGCGGATCGCCCACGACCGTCGGCGCCTTTCTGGAATCAAGCACTGAGCCGCTGTAAACTTCAGGTCTAAATTTTTCCATCCGCTGGTTACCCCATCTTCATGTCGCTGGTCGATGAACGTTAAAAACCGTTTCCCTTCAGGTAGGAAAGTATCATGATACTGCTGTTGTTTTGACCATCTTTTTTGGATGAGAGTCGATGTCAGACCTACTTATCGCGGCCATTTTGGGGGTAGTTGAAGGCCTCACCGAATTTATCCCCGTTTCAAGCACCGGGCACTTGATTCTGGTGGGAGACGCTATTGGCTACAAGGGCGATACAGCCGCTGCTTTCGATGTCTTTATTCAATTGGGAGCGATACTGGCGGTAGTCTATCTTTACTGGCCGACGTTTCTAGGGCTGCTGGATTTTAAAGCCGGAACAGCCGCGAAGGACTTTCGCGGGCAGCGCGGGATTCTCTGTCTTCTCGTTGCTTCCTTGCCGGCTCTTGTCGTCGGCTTCCTCGCTCACCACTACATTAAAGAACATTTGTTTAATTCCAGCACCGTGGCGGCGGCACTGATAGTTGGCGGTCTGCTTATGATTCTTATCGAGCATAGGCAAGCAGCAAATAAAGTCGAGCGCATAGAGGACGTTTCTTACATGCAATGCTTGGGGATTGGCTTGCTCCAGTGCCTGTCTCTGTGGCCCGGCATGTCCCGCAGCGGCAGCACCATTATCGGCGGGATGGTCTGCGGATTATCGCGAGCCGCAGCCGCGCAGTTTTCATTTTTGGCGGCGGTTCCCGTCATGGTGGCAGCGACGGGCTACGATTTGTTGAAGAGCATGGCGTTTCTGCATGCGGCGGACGCGCCGGTCTTTTTGGTCGGTTTTGTCGTATCGTTTGTATTTGCCGTCGGGGCGATCCGCTTTTTCGTTAGCCTCGTGAGCAGGTGTACTCTGGTACCCTTCGCCATCTATAGAATTATTCTCGGTGTAGTGGTGCTACTCGTATCGGGTTCCAGAATATAGCAGAGCTGGCGTGAGAGCTTGACCTAAGGAATGAGCGAAACCGAACGCAGCCAAGCATACACCAAGCCAGCTACTACCCGGTTGCCCTCGGGACGATAGTGGCAATGATCATAGTAGAGATTCTCCTGCGTGCGCGCCCACTCAGCCCGCAATCCGGGAAGTGTATCGAAGCAGGGAACACTGATGTGTGAACACATTGCAAGAAATGAACGTTGGGGCCGGAAGTCCTCGACTGATGATTTGACTTGAAAATGGACGGGGAGAAGGAACGCGGCAAGCTTGCTTCCGCCCGCCGCAGCCGCTTCACGCAGGGCCAAAAATTGCGCTTCAAGCGAATCCCAGGAACGCGGATTCCACGCCAGTCCAAAATCCATCGGAGCGTTATAAATCTCGAAATCCATGGCATCCCGGTCACCAAACATATCCCCAGAGTGCAAATTTCGCCCGTTGCGGAAATCTTCCTTCCAGTCCTCCGTGATGTCGGAAGGAAGTTCGCGAGGTTTCCAGAAGGTTTGACGCAGAATACTAAGGCGGCTAAAGAGCCATGAGAGCAGTGCTGATCGCTGCACCCAGCGCGGCAATCCCTGTGTCACGAGAATCTGCGAGTCGACAGAGTCATTAAGGTACGTTCCGACGAGCACGAGATCGGGGTGTATAGCATCCCGTACTTCGAGATAGCGATAAATTTCTGAACTGAGGCTGGCGCCCGGCAGACCGGCATTGATAAAGCGAACCTTATGTTTCGAGTCCTTTTGCGCCAAAGCTTCGAGGATTGCGGGGTAGGTTTCGGCGTACTGAACGTAGTCACCGATGGTAATGGAGTCCCCGAGCACGAGAACTCGATACTCCCCCGGCTCCTTGGGGGGGAGTTCCTCATAGCGCAGACCGAGTGAATTGACGTCTATGCGAATATCCTGATGACTGAGAATGTGGTTGCGTATAGTGGCGCTGATGTTCGGGTGAAGACGAATTCCTTGATGCCCCCACTCGAAGACAGAGTCTATGTGTTCGCTGCTCTCGATATGCTCTGGTTCTTTTGCCACGAAATCTTGTTTCGAAACGTTTTGAATCTCGACGGTCTGAGATGAGGGAAGAAAAACACGCGCCGTCAGTTCTCCCAGGCCTAGGAGGGCCAGGATGGTGGCGAGGGCAATCAGCGGCCCGGATAAATACTTGAAACGAGAGGATCCCAAAGTATCTACTCTTTTGAAAGTTGATGCTACGCAGGTGCTTTGTATTTGTAACTCTTTTTTATAGGCCTGTCAGGCCCCGGTAAAGGCCGGGAGATATGTGGGCTTTGAGAAGCAGAGAAATTTCATGAAAGGTAGAAGGTGGAAGCTTTTGAGCAGAAAGAATTTTTTAGGTGGGAGCTTGCAAAGCTTCGCTAAGCTTTCCAAGCTCCCACCGAGATAGTCACTGAAACAGTGATCTCATTAACTGAGTTAACCTCGCCTTAACTAACCCCGAATAGTAACCTCCGAAGATCAAAACCACGCTTTGGGCATCCAAAGCTGCATCGTCGGCAAGTTGGTAAACCAAGCTAAACCTCTCCGATGACTATTGCTGATGACTACGAATGACTTGCCGCGAATGAAATGACAGGGCAAAACGGCGTGACACGCTAAGGTCTGTGACCGTAGACAGCGAACTGAGGCGCTGTTCTTATTCTTCTTTCTGGCGAATAACCTGGGATAAAACCTCAAGGAAGAAAGTTTTCGTTCCTTGTTTCAAAAGCTTCCAGCACTTCGCAGGCCTATCGGCTGGTCTACGCAGCGCCGGAAATTATCCCTCTACCCAACTAAGTACTTCTATTAGGTAATCTTCGTAGAAGGTCTCTTTGCTTCAGCTTATTTAATGAAATTAAGTGCCGTGATGTCAGCTACTTAGCTGCTGCTGCGATGAAGGATTTGAATAAGTTTAGCCAGTCCGTATCGCTGCTCTTCTGCCAGAGCATCTCCGGGTGACACTGAAGTGCGATGAAGAAATTCTTCCCGGGAGCTTCCAGGGCCTCTACCGTGCCGTCAGCGGCCTCCGCCGTACTGACGAGACCGCGGGCGAGCCCCTTGACCGCTTGATGGTGCAGCGAGTTGACCGCCAAAGCCTTAGTGCCGAGCACCGAAGCAAGTTTCGAATCATCGCGGATTTGCATCGTATGAACCTCGTCTTCCCACATATGCGGGCTTTGCTTTGCGGAATGGTGAAGCGGGCCAGGCTTCTGGTCTAACAGATCCTGATACAAGCTGCCTCCCAGAGCGACGTTGATGACTTGAATGCCCCTGCAAACGCCGAGCACTGGGAGGTTGTCCTCATATGCCCAGCGAATGAGTTGGATCTCAACCATGTCACGGAGCTCTGATGTCTTGCCAAGTTTTGGATGTGGAGCTTCGCCGTAGAATCGCGGATGAACATCCTCGCCTCCGGGGATCATGAGACCGTCGAGGGAGTCGTACACTTCTCGGAGTAAAGCACTATCCTCGAAAAGAGGAACAAAGACGGGTAAACCTCCCGCCTCGAGAATGGAATCCAGGTAGGGCACGTGCACGCCCATGATTTTTTGCGAGTAGTCGTCGAAGCTTTTTACGCGGCAGGATATTCCAATTCGCGGGCGCACGGCATTTCCCCAGTGGCTTAAGGAGTAACTTTGCCTTCGAGCACCTTGATACGAAGTTCGAGGAGCTCAATTTTTTGCTGCATCACCTCTACTTGAGCATGAACGCGGTCAAGATGCTGCTGCCAACCCATGAAGATCCACATGGTGGCCAACAGTATCAGCAGAATGCCGATGCTCAAAATATGTATGGCTCCTGATTCGTGCTTCTTAATCATGATTCTCATCCTTCTTGGGACAGCTTGAAAAATGCCGTATAGTGCATGAGCTTACCAGCAAGCATATTCTCCTGCAGCTCATATCGGTGATTCCAGCGCTGGAGCTCCGGAAATGCGAAATTCTTGGGCAGACGGATGGCGACCTCTGAGGCCGCAGCGAATGCGAGGTCCAATAATTGGTTGCCATCCGGCAAGAAGTGTTCAAGGAGAAAATTCGACTGCTTGGAATACCCGGGGCCACCCCAGGGCGGATCTAAGAACACCGTGTCAAATCGCTCTGCCTTCAGAATCTCGAGGGCATTAGCTTCACGGAATTCGATACTACCCTCAACGGAAAATAATGCCGCGTTGTAGCGAGCCATCTCCAAGCGTGCGCGATTTGTATCAATCGATAGAACCTGCTTTCCGGCTCGCGCCAAACCGATGGCCGAACCTCCCACTCCACAAAACGCATCAAGGACAACTTTTCCCGATAGATGCGGAGTAATCTGGTCCATCACCGATTGTTGAGCTAAGGAATAGAGCCCCTCCTCATCGATATGCATTTGCTTCTCGAGGTCGGATAGGCGATCCCAATAATGCTGCAGGTGCGCGCCGAAGGGGCAGGGAATGGGTTTCAAGCGTTCGCTCCTTTCAATTCATCGCGAAGGTGGTCGAATATCCTTTGGTAACCCTCCAGCGCAGATTCTATCTCATCAGTTGAAATGGACTCGTCATCGGTATGGGCCACAAGAATCGAGCCCGGACCGAAGAGAAGAGCTTGTGCACCAAGCGGAGCAAAATTCGGAATATCAGTGGCAAAACTGACCGGAGCAGAGGGGAGCCCAGGCACCGTGCGGAGGGGGACGGCGGGGCAGTCGTAGGTGAGTTTTACCTCCGCAGCTTCTGTACACAGTTCCTGCACCTTTGCGAGAGCCTCCTCATTCGAAGATACGGTCCGAACAGAGCAAGAGAGTGCGGCGCTCGGTGATATGACATTGCCGGCAATGCCGCCTGAAATTTGACCGCAGTGCACCGTGCTCTTGCCCAATATTCTGTCGCTGCCAAAATCGGCCGCCAGCAGGCGAGTCGCGGTTCTGATGAGCTTGGCATTAGCGTCGATACCGCACTCGGGGTAACCAGAGTGTGCCGACCTTCCTTTGAACTCGATATCAACCGAGATAAAGCCCTTATGCCCAGATGCCACGGTTCCGTTCGTGGGCTCGCCATTAATCAGATACCTGATCCCCCGCCCGCCTAGCAGCTTGGCGGCGGCCTTTGCCCCTGATCCGTCCCATTCTTCGCCAACGACAAACAGAAGACCGAAGTCCCGGTGGCCGCGTTGGAGTAAATTCGAGCACGTGCCAATCATGGTGGCGGCTATGCCTTTCGCATCACAAGCACCGCGCCCATAGAGGCGGCCGCCGTCTCGCCGCGGCTTGAAAATTTCCTTGGGGCCGGGAACTACGTCGAGGTGTGTAGTGAAAAGAATGCTCGGCGTGCCAAACGAGACAAGGATATCCTCGCGTCCATTTGGCACTGCTATTCGCTCCACTTGCCAGTGCAAGGACTCCAAGTAGCGAGATAGCCAAGAGACCAGCTTGCCTTCATCGTTTGACAGGGAAGGAATAGCAATTAACTCTGCGCTTAGGTCTAATATCTCGCTTGCCTTCATCATTGAATGCGAAGTGTAGCAATATGGAATTCAAAAGTCTTGTCCGTTCACGGCATGCTTGCAATTGGGAGCTGCGGGCATGATAGTGGGCGCATGAAATCGATTTGTGTATTTTGCGGGGCAAGCCCGGGGAATAAGGCCCATTTCGCCGATGCTGCAAGGTCTCTGGCGCGAACCATTGCTGAACAAGGACTTACCGTGGTGTACGGCGGGGGCAAGGTCGGGCTCATGGGTATCCTCGCGGATGCGGCACTTGCCGCGGGAGCAGAGGTCGTTGGAGTGATTCCGGAAGCTCTGCGCGGGCTCGAGCTGGCCCATCCTGGGCTCACCAAATTGCACGTTGTAAATTCCATGCATGAACGCAAGGCGCTCATGGCCGAGCTTTCCGATGGATTCGTCGCGCTGCCCGGCGGGATTGGAACTCTTGAGGAGTTTTTTGAAATTTGGACTTGGTGCCAGCTCGGCATCCATCGCAAACCCTGCGCGATATTGAATTCGGGCGGCTTTTACGACGCTCTCTTGAGCTTTCTTGACGGCTCCGTAGTGTCAGCTGGGTTTATCCAACAAAAGTCTCGGGATATGGTTTTTGTATCCGATAATGAGCGGGCGATACTCGAGCACTTCCACTCCTACAATCCACCTGATGTGCGGAGGTTTTTGGGGAAGCATCAGAGCTAGCGGGCAGCGATAAGACGATCGAGCATAATCGCACAGGCCGAGCGAACCGAGAGATGGTTGTATGCACCTGGGCCTTTAATTGGTTCCAAAAAATAGTCGGCGCGCTCGAGCAAGGGCGGCGACATTCCCCAAGCTGTTCCAAGCATAAGCAAAAAGGGGTCGCCCGACGCCAACTGGGGACGCGCCTGATCAAACGTGATTCTTTTACCGCCGTCGCGGGCTGATGTCGCAATCAGTTTTGGAAGCTTCCCGGTTCGTTCATCGATGGCTGCAATAGCTTCATCGAGGCTTGAACATATCCGCACATGCTCAATAGCCTCTTTGCGGTTCGGGTTGTACGACGAGCCGAAGCCCTCTTCCCAGTGGCTCTTCAGGGTTCGGGCCAATTTTCGGATGGTGCCGGCGGAATGACAAACATACAGAGAATGCACTCCATACGTTGCCGAAGATCGGGCTATGTCATGCACGTCGATGAGGGTCAGAGACGCCGTGACCAGCTTCTGCTGCTTGTCTACCATGTCATCGTGCAAAAGTGCGACGCTTAGGTCGATTGGTATTGTCACCTCAGGCCCCCTCGTCAGTTTCGCGCCGGCGCTTTGTCAGCTCTCTGGACTGTTCGAGGCGCCAGGTAGCAATTTTCTGATGATTGCCCGAAAGCAATACTTCGGGGACCTTGAGGCCCCGAAACTCCGGGGGGCGAGTGTACTGAGGCGCTTCCAGCACCGCATCGCTGCTTTTGCCGTCGAAGGACTCATGTTCAATAGATTCCTCATTGCCGACAACGCCCGTGATGAGCCGGGTGCACGCTTCGATAACCACCATAGCGGGAACCTCTCCGCCCATGAGCACATAGTCGCCGATAGAAATTTGCTCATCGACTAGTAGATCAACGACACGCTGGTCGATGCCTTCGTAGCGTCCGCACACCAAGATCAGTTCAGGAAGCGCGCTGAGGCGCCGAGCCGTGCTCTGTTTGAATGAGACCCCGCTGGCTGACAGCAGAATTACTCGAGCGCGGGGAAGCCGGGCTTTGGCATCCTCGATGGCGCGGCAGAGAGGCTCCGGTTTCATGAGCATACCGGCTCCGCCGCCGTATGGGGTATCATCAACGTGGAAGTGCGGAGGTTCAGCGTAGCGGCGAATGTCGGTGGTGACTACCTCGATACCGCCCTTCGCG
This sequence comes from Bdellovibrionota bacterium, assembly GCA_041907145.1. GTDB lineage: Bacteria > Bdellovibrionota_C > UBA2361 > UBA2361 > JAFLCA01 > JAFLCA01. Next base: position 11,784 of record JAYRHW010000285.1, on the reverse strand, counting down.
CGCGCCTTTCCAATCAGGCTCGATGCGAGAAAGCCGGAAAAGAGATCGGGGAAAATCGTAAGGATCTCAATCTTCATAAAAAAAAGGCGCGGACCAGGCCGCGCCTCTTGAAAATCAGCGAACGCTTACTTCTTTTTCTTGGCGCCGCTGTTCTTAGCTGCACGAGCCTTACGGGCCTTGCGAGCTTTGTGAAGCTTCGCAAGCCGCGACGTTTCCTTGCCCTCGATATAGCCAGGGATGGTCTTCTTAATCAGCGAACGAACCAGGGAGGTGGTCTGTGCGCCATGTTCGATCCAATGCTTAACACGATCTTCCTTCAGAGCGATCTTTGGCGGGGTGACCATCGGATTGTAGGTCCCAAGGACTTCGAGGAATCGTCCGTCGCGCTTTGCTCCCTTCTGGGATGCTACGACTCGGTAGAATGCATTCGCCCGTACTCCGTAACGAGCAAGTTTTAATGTAACAGCCACGTAATCTCTCCGAACAATAATCTGTAAAAAGCAGAGGGGTTTATATCAGATTTGCACAATTAATCAAACAGCGGGTGCCAGCTCCCAGTTCCAGGGCTGCTCCCTGGGGAATGGCATTACTGTAGAAATATCAAGTGGTTAAATTCAGCGTCGAGCCGATTCTACCAGCGACCGTTTAACTGGACCCGAGCGTTTTCGATAGCCGATTTCAACGTAGACCCGCTCTGGAGCGGTGTAGGCGCGCGCAGGTTTTTCACTGAGGGACCGGATACTTTAAATTGCCACAGAAGAGGTTCGCTCGATTCGGGGGTTCGGGCGGAGCAGGTAATGCGGTCTCCGCAGTGCTCGATCCACACTTTTGCTCCAGCTACGTTGCTAAAGTTAAGGCGCATATCAGAGTGCAGCGGTACTCGCTCCCCTCGGTCATCAATCACCAACGACAAGCCATCATCAGTATTTTCGAAGAAATTATTCATAAGCCGAGTCTCCCCATCATGAAGACTGCCTGCCGCCACTAATGAGGCAGGCCAGCCAACCAATATTTACGGGCAATGTTAAAGAGCCAATCCGAAAGATAGCTTTCGGCAGACCCGTCACTATACCACAACGACGCGAAACGGGTGCACTATATTCAGAGGTAGGTTATGAGATAATGTGACAACGGTAAGGAGTTGGCATTGTTTGTTAATATTCTTGAACGACATGCCAACGGTACTTCTTGGTCACCTATTTGTTTGATTGGAACCGCTAAATTGAATACCCCGTGCACGGTTACTCCTTTGTCGACCTAGGCTGTCTTAATGATTACTAGAATGCAGACGCTCTTATGACTGACTTGGCCTTTCCCCTGTACGAAATAGAGACCTACGTAAGTTTGTTGACGCTTACGTTGATGGAAATCGTCCTGGGAATCGATAATGTCGTTTTCTTGTCGATATTAACCGGGAAGCTGCAGAAGTCCGAGCAGCCCAAGGCGCGTTTCATCGGCCTGGCGCTCGCATTCGGTTTCCGAGTCATATTGCTGCTTGGAATAAGCTGGATAATTGGTCTCACCAAGCCGCTCTTTGCCGTACTGGGGCACGAGATCAGCGGAAGAGATTTGATCCTCATACTTGGCGGTCTGTTTCTCATTTCCAAGGCAACTTCGGAGATTCATGGCAAAGTCCAAGGCGATGAGCATGAGAACAAGAACGCGCCGGCTCCTTCGTTTGGCAGCGTGGTCGTCCAGATTGCTCTCATAGATTTGGTTTTCTCCTTTGACTCGGTGATTACCGCGGTCGGCCTGGTCAAGCATGTGCCGGTAATGATTGCCGCCGTGCTTGTTTCCATGCTGATCATGCTGATATTTGCCTCGAGGATTAGTGATATCATTCACCGGCATCCCACGATAAAGATGCTGGCTCTCTCATTCCTGCTCATGATTGGAACCATGTTGTTCGCTGAAGGTTTCCACGTACATGTGGAGAAGGGATACATTTACTTTGCCATGGCGTTCTCAATCTTTGTAGAAATGCTCAACATTAAGGTGCGCTCCAAGAGCATGGTGTAGTTCCGGGTTTCCCTGCAGGAGCTCTGCAAACGACGCGATATTGCCCGCTTCGAGCCGGCATTCTAAACTCCACAGAACTTTGGTGGAGTCCATCTATGCGGATCCTTGCAGTCCTGTTTGCCTTTTTTTCTTTCATTGCATCCCCGATAAGCGCGGAATCCCCCTCGGCAAAGGCAACCGAGATTCATTGGCAGAGCTGGGATGAGTCTCTGTTCGATCGCGCCGCCGCCGGAAAGAAGCTGGTACTGCTGGATCTAGAAGCAGTGTGGTGTCACTGGTGCCATGTCATGGAGCAGGAGACGTATTCGAATCAGAACGTCCAAAATGTGATTGCCAAATACTACATCCCCGTTAAGGTCGACCAGGCTTCCCGCCCTGATTTGTCCGCACGCTATCAAGACTATGGCTGGCCGGCCACTGTTATCCTGAGTCCGCAGGGGCAGGATCTTTGGAAGGAAGCCGGATTCATTGAGCCAAAGGATTTTGTCGCGGTCTTGGAGAAGACTGCGAAAGCTCCGGCCTCGGCGGCCCCCGCTGCGAAACCAAGCTCGACCGAATTGCAGGACATGGCTTCGCTGAGCGAGGAGGTTCGCCGCGAGCTTCTTGCTCGGCATGCCGGGACACGAGATACCGCTCAGGGCGGGATACAGGGCGTGCATCGATTCTTGCTGCCCGATCCCATGGAGTATGCCCTGATCGAGGCAGCTAAAGGGGACACTGATAATCGCGAGTGGGCCAAGAAAACCCTGTCGTCGAACTTGAAGCTTCTAGATCCCGCCTGGGGCGGCATGTATCAGTATTCTACTCGTAGTGACTGGGATCACCCTCACTTCGAAAAGATAATGCGTACACAAGCAGACAACCTCGCGGCATATTCCCGCGGTTATCTCGTCTACGGTGACGGGGCCTACCTTGATGCGGCTCAGTCAATTCGACGGTACGTGAATGAATTTTTGCGTTCGCCGGACGGCGCTTACTACGCGAGTCAAGATGCCGACCTTGTGCAAGGCACTCATTCCGGAGACTACTTTGCCCTTGGTGACAAGGAGCGCCGGGCAAAGGGAATTCCGAGAGTCGATACCAATGTCTATTCACGAGAGAATGGCTGGTTCATTAGTGCGCTGATGACGTACCACGGGGCGACTGGAGATGCGGCTGCCCTGGAGGATGGCAGGAAGGCAGCGCGCTGGATATTAGCCCATCGTGCCACCGTTGAGGGGGGATTCCGTCATGGTGATAACGATCAGGGCGGCCCATTTTTGGCGGATAATCTTGCCATGCTCCAAGCCTTGGTACTGCTGTATCAAGAGTCATCTGAGCGAGAGTGGCTTAGCCATGCTTTGCGGGTCGGACATTTTATAAAGGACAATTTTCTCGATGGCGATTTAACCGCCGCTTCCCCCGGGGTCTTGAGCGCTAAGGCACAGAAAAATGCCAAGCTTAGCCCGGTGCGCGTGAGCGACCAAAATATCGAGCTGGCCCGGGCGATGATGCGTCTTTACCAATACTCAGGGGTAATAGAATTCAAGCAGCTCGCCGAGATTGCTCTGCGATACGTACGGCAATCAGCGGTGGCACTCGAGTACCGGACAGATCCCGGAATTCTCTTGGCTGACCAGGAATATCACTCGGATCCCCTGCACCTTACGATTGTTGCCAAGAAGGACGACCCGAAGGCGGCGCAGCTCTTCGCGGCGGCCCTACGGTACTTTGCGCCCTACAAGCGAGCAGAGTGGTGGGACAAGAGTGAGGGACCGCTGCCGCGCTCTGATGTGCAGTATCCGGAGCTTCCCCGTCCAGCAGCGTTCGTGTGCACGGATAAGCGCTGTTCCTTGCCGATATTTGAACCTGAGAAAATTGCTGCGACTATTGAGCTCTTCAGTAAGAAGGACAAAAGTCTCTGACATTTCAGTATGTTGCCTCGATGGCTCGCCGTTTGGCGAAAATTGTTTAGCTCCTCGCTATGCAGTATTTTATTGGTCGAGGATTAACCATGGCCGTGCACCATCATGACAAGCCGCGCGAGGACGCCCAGGGAAGTGCGCCCGCAGCTGCCGCTGAAGCGGACGCAGACTTCATTGCCAAACATGGCCTCGATCGCTCGCAGCTCCCTAAGGAGGTAGTGCGTCAGATCGAACTGCTTGAGGCGGCAGGCCGCGCCGGACGCCCTCTTGAACGGGGAGAAATCGAAACATTGCAGGTATTACTCGCCACTCAGGGGGAAGCAATGGAGCATTTTGGAAACGCCAGTGCGGGGCTGGTGCGCCAGTTTCGCGAGCGGCAGCAAACTGAGACCAAGGAATAATTTTTAGCGCGCCCTCTGACATTGTCAGTGGCATGTAGCGGCAGGCCGCACCGGAACCATCTGTGCGGAAGCGCTCTAGTAGCTGCACTCGCGCGCGTTGTTTCCATCCAGGATGCGAGGCTTTAGGCCGAATTCACTTTGAATTTGATTGAGCAAATCACTGAGCGGTGATGCGGCCCAGGTATGATCATGAAAGTCAGAGATGGTGATAACCGGTGTAAATCCGTCCGTTTTGCAGGCTACCATGAAGCGAACCATCTGGGAGTTGGCATGCTCGGCGCGCGACCACATGCGGGTATTCTTGCCTACTACACTAGCTAATCCGCGCTTCACTTCAATACCGAGGCGCTCCCCCGTCGGAGACTCAGCCAGGATATCATAATCGTACCTACTGCTTGGCAGTTCTACGCCGAGCGCCAGTATCTTATAGCCGCTTCTGGCCAAGTTTATGGCGGTTTGGGCCTCCACGAGCGGTCCGCGCATGTTCTGACTTTCATCACCATCCCGGCGACGAGAATATAACTCATGGGCGTGCTGTACTATGTGCGGCAGGCCCTGAACAGCGTCCGCTTGCAAATGAGCGAGATTGGAAATAAAGAGCAAGAGGGCCTCCTGGCGCACTTCTGCCGGAGGGGCCTTTAACATCTCGGTGAGTAGGCCGAGATCGGTGCCTGCTGCGGCCAGTTGGGTCAGATCGGCGCCTACTTTCTGTAGACGGGCGGTGCGACCATGCGCTGGAAGCTCTTGGGCGACCGTAAAGAGGCATTCTCTCAGTTCCGCCTTGCGCACGCTGGCAGGAATCTGCAGCGAGGAAAACGCGGACTCAAAATCCTGACGTTCTTGCGGATCTGATCGCCTGAGAATATCAATTTCCGCATCGATCCTTTCGCGAACTAGTTTGCCGTATCGGGTATTTGTCGGCGCAACGCTGTCGAATTCTCTGTTGGCTGCGCGGGCGACAATCGAAGTGCTCTCACGCGAAAGGACAATGAGATCGTCAATATGAACCTTTCGAGACAGCAGCACGGCACAATTGCAAACGTGGTCAAGCTTATCAATCGCGCCAACCAGAGCAGTACAGAGGCGTCTCTCGATGAAGTCCTCAGCTTTGCCTGCTAGAAGGAATCGGTTTACGGCGGTATTGAGCTTGGAAACGTCGTCGGCGGTGACAATGCTGCGCTCCTCCAGCCGCTCGACGATGCGAGCAGTGACGGGTAGGGCGTCGCGCATAACCGCTGCTGAGCGAATAAGCAGAGATTTGCCGTCATTGGAGAGGAACCCTTCGTCGGCAAGCGCATCGAGAGGCGACTCCAGTTCATGCAGGCCGTGGGCCTTACTAAGCGCGGTCGCGCGTGCATGCAGGTTACATGCATGTGAGATGCTGCGCAGACGGCCGTCGCCAAATTCTTTGCAATCCCGTGCTACCGCGGCGACAGCGCCGAGCTGTTCATAGAGAATTCCTTGGCTCAAGTCCTCGTCACTCAGAATTTCACGAGCTACCGGGAAGGATATCCCGTCTTGATAGGTTGCCACGAGAGCATAGAGGTCAACCTGCTTGGCGATGGAGTTTACATTTCCCGGAAGATGGGTAATCCAGAGTTCAAAAAAGCGATCTTCGTCAGGATTTTTTGCCAGTGCTTCGTGTGCCTTCTCTGGCGCGCCTGCAGCGGCGGGAGAGTCAGCCGTTATACTGCGATCCTCCTTGATCGCGATGGGAGGACGAGTAAACGCGGGCAAGCCTAAGACGGAAGGGTCGGACAGCGAATCACGCTGGCCATTTGCCTGGAGCATCAGGTGCAGCGCCATCAGACGATAGACATAGCGATGGTTGTCCTTGAAATCCAAGGGAACATCGACATCAGGATTGCGATGTGCGAGGCGTTCAAGAATGTTCAGTGAACGTTCCAGGGTTTCGCGGAATTCAGTTCTTCGACTTCGATCGTTCCCGGCGTACTCATCTCTTGCGGCTCGATAGACTGGATCTGAGTCGATGAATCTATCGATTCTTTTGCCGGCCTCGGCTGTCGTTCTACCGCGCAGCTCTTGGTTCGGAGCATCTTGGAGGCGCACGACTGATTCGATGGCGTCATGCCACTGGTGCAGCTGTCGCTCCTGCTGTTCAACCGCAGCAGCCCTAGCCTTTGAATCTACTTCTCCCATGCCAAAGTCCTCTCTATAGGTATGCGGACTTTCTAGGGAAATGCGGCCCAGGGAGTAGCCTTTGGGTTATGTATTTTCTTTAATGATAATAGATGCTTAGCGCCTTGGGCTGGACCGAGAAGCACTAAAGCGAGGGTCTGAGCTCATCGCCGACGAAAAATTGAATTCTGCTTAGGGTAGGTGCCTACTTAAGCCACTGACTGGCGAGGTTTGCTACTCCGTAGTCCTCGTCTGCCCAGCTAAAGCTCAGACGTTCAGGCAGATGGGGGCTTATGACGAGTTCGCGTTCTTCTTGACCAAACTTGAATTTTACTTCGAGGTTCCAATTCTCACGGAAGCGCACCCCGGTCACCGCGATATCCGGCGAGTCCGTGCTAGCGAGAGTCTCCCGTACCGCCTTATGAACAGATTCGTATGCAATCAGGCCCGAGAGGTAGCTTGGGCAACGCTCGAGAAATCCTGGAAGCGGAATCTCTCCAAGCCAAGCCGGGCCTGACTGCCTAGCACCCTCCCAACTGCGGCCGCGGCCGAGCTTGAGCGCGTTCACGCTGTCACTCGAAACTACCGCCCCCTTCTGAACGGCCGCAAACTGGGAAATCAGTCCTTCGCTGCACTCTATGAAGGCAGCCTTGGACCACAGCACGACTATACTCGGCGCACCGACGGGAGTGCCGACAGCATTTTCAATTCGTTGATCCGTGACAAGAATTGCGATTGGAGATCGAACTATATCGAGCTGGGAACCCTTATAGGCATGAAACTCCATTTCCCTCTGATGTTTGGGGCCACCAATCTCGGTGTCGGTGCCGCGACGAAGAATCTCGCCAATCTCGGGGTGAAGTTCTTGCCAGGGCGGAATCAAATATCCGCCGGGTTCGTGATCTCCATGCGAATGCATGCGGCGCACGAGCGGACTAAAAACGACGGAATGTCCCTCATCGGAAACTTTGCGCGCAATGACAGTCGGCTCAAAGGTGAGCATCTTTCCAAGCAGGGCAGAGGAAGTCTCGTCTTTGATGGTCTTTAAGTGATCATCACCGGCATTCTCGAGTCCAGCGATCCAGTGATCCGAGCCTGCGGAGACTTCCTTACCGCCGAGATGCGCCTTGGCAATGGCGACGCGGAGTTCTTGCTCAGTACTGGGCTTCGGAGAAGGGCTTGGAGACGGCTGATTTTCAGGCCCGCTGGACATGGGCGTTACATCCTTACAGCGATACTTCAGACGACGATGCTTCTAATTATACTCCTAACACAACTTCAACAAAGTAGATTTTATGGAAGTACGGGATCCCCGTATGCAGAAGACGGCTCTAGCGCTCGGGTACCAGGTGCTAGCCTAGATCCAGCTGCGGACGTAATTGGGATCCACCAACTTTGCTCCTGCCACGGTTAGCTGTAATGGTGCGAAGGTATCCACCATTACTGCCAGCTCTTTGGTCTCTCTCTGACCCAGGGACTTTTCCACAGTGCCGGGGTGGGGACCATGCGGGACACCAGCCGGATGAAGCGTAAATGAGCCTTGGGCTATGCCCTTGCGACTCATAAAGTCGCCCGCCACGTAGTACAGAACTTCGTCGCTATTCACATTGGAATGGTTGTAAGGCACCGGAATAGCCTCGGGGTGGTAATCGTAGAGGCGAGGAACGAAGGAGCAAACCACGAAGCCCTCGCCGGCAAAAGTTTGATGCACTGGCGGAGGTTGATGTACGCGTCCGGTTATAGGCTCGAAGTCCTCGATATTGAAGATCCAGGGATACAGGAAGCCATCCCAGCCGACCACGTCAAAGGGGTGGTGGCTCTGGATCAGCCGATTGAGCCGGTCGCCCATTCGTACCCGAACTTCGAACTCTCCCTTTTCATCCCTGGTAATCAGCTTCTCAGGCACCCGGATATCACGCTCACAAAATGGAGAACGTTCCAAAAGTTGACCGTACTCGTTGCGGTAACGCTGTGGAACTTCGATGCGGCTGTTTGCTTCAAGCACTAGCAGTCTAGCCTTTCCCTGGATTTGGAGCTGATAGGTAGTGCCGACCGGAATTATGACGTAGTCACCCGCCCGAAAAGGCAGCACACCGAACTGGCTCTGTAGTTCACCTTTGCCCTCATGAACGAAGATCATCTCATCGCATTGGCCATTGCGGTAAAAATAATTCATTGCCGCCGTCGGAGTGCTCAAGCCGAGTTTGACCTGTGGATTAGCCAGCAGCCAAGTCCGTGATTCGATCGGGTCACCCTGCGATTGAAAGTTCGAGGCGACCAGATGTCGCGGCTCGAGATTGATATTCGGCGCTAGTTCCACCACTTCGTCGCGCAGGATGTCAGCGCGAACCACCGATGTCGGCGGAGTGTGGTGATACAAGATAGATTGCACGCCGGAGAAACCCCGGGTTCCCATCAGCTCTTCGCTGTAGAGTCTGCCATCGGGCTTTCGAAACTGCGTATGCCTCTTATGGGGAATACTGCCGAGGCGATGATAAAATGGCATGGGAATCTCCTAATGGCGCTACTAGCAGTCAGTGTAGCGGATAGCTTTAGTAGGGACGATCCCATTTTTATGAGTTGGGGACAAAAGATTGTCCGGACGTTTAGAAAGCCCGCAGCGAAGGATCAGGGGTTTTATGCAGAGAAATGCCGTCCCTATCTTTACTGCGGTACCGTCAGCCCCTTAAACGTATAAGCCGCAAAGGTGCAGTTGGAGACTGAACCAGATTGACCTAAATAGCTGCGCATGGTCTGCGGCGAAGGCGCTCCACTCTGTCCGCTCCAGTTCGCTCCTGCTAGCCAGTCGGATCGGTCAGCAGCATTGCCGGGGGTAACGGTGTCCCAATTTGCCTGTGCATACGAGCAGACATTGTATGAGTAACCATTGTTGACGACGCTGGCCGAGATATGCCCACCAAAGTAATACTCGGTGTTTGGTTGCAGCCTCCAATCTGAAGGGAAGTTAATGGTCCACCGATGTGCCGGATATGAGGCGGCCGTCACAATCGCGAAAGGCAGACCCAGATTTACGCCCACCTGCTGAAAGGGAGCCTGCATTTCAAAGTCACCTGTGACGACGCTCGTATGGCATCCCGGGTAGATGGTGACGTTATCTCGAGCTCCCCAGATGCAAGCCGTATAGTACACAGCATCCTGGAATCGGTAAGGACCTCCTTGGTTAGAACCCGATCCAATTCCGTGGCTGACAACTGACAAGCTCAAGGGCTTCACAATCTGATTGGGCGTGGTCCAGCGATGGCCCTGAACACCAAAGGCCCCACCCACCGGATTAAGGGCGGAATTATACGAACCGTGTCCCTCCACCATGCGACGATTTATGATGGTGTCAAAGCTTACAGGATAACCCACCTCGACAAAATTCTGGTTGAACTGCGCGCCTGAATTGCGGTCAAGGTCGTTGCCGCGCTCGCGCAGCGTGATGTTGTCATTTTGCGAGCCGCGCGTGCGGGTGACAGACAGGGTGAAGGGCTGATTAGCTAGTGCGTCATAGGTCACCGCTTGACCGCTGGCATTGCGCACCACGCCATTATAATCCGTAAAGGTCCAGGCATACGTCGCCGGTCCCGTATTTGCTCCTGACATGGTTAAGGAAGGGTCGACAATGGTGAGCTGATAATTCGTTCCTCTGACCGACGGCCCAATCTTAGTCACCTTGAAGGTGAATCCGTTAGGAATTGCCTTTAGTGCACGGAACCCATGCGGACGCACGTCCTCTACGTAGTAGCCCTCCTGCTCCGATACGGCAGATTGGCGTCGTCGCAAGAATCGCAGTGTTTGACCTGGAGCCATCAGTAGCATATTGCCCAAGGAGCGCCCCTCGTAAGACGCGTTCATCTGTCCGTCATAGTTCAGAATCGGATTTGTTGGAGAGATGGAATTAATCGTTCCGTTGGTGAATTCTACCGCATCAACTGCGCCGAGCTTGGAGTGCTTGTAAAACTGGTAGGTAACATACTGAGTGCCGGCGGTGCTTACGGAGTACCCATTGAGGAAGAAGCTTAGGAAGTTGTAGCCGGTGGAGCTGTTCCGCTGAGTATCCGGAACAGGGGAGCCGACTCCCACTACAGAAGCTGTAGTCATCGTACCAGGCCCAGGATTGGACGGGGAGCCTAGCGGGCTTGGAAGATTGAGCGTGAAGTCATTGACTCCATTCATGCGGATACCACGAGCACTGAGGACATCGACAAGGTCCTGCTCATAATAGGTGGTTCCGGGCGCGCTTGGATTCGGCCAGAGGGCGCGAGCCGCCTGCTGTATCAGCTGCCCGAAGCTGGTCATACTGACTGCTTGCCCAGGATTAATCAGCGAAACTGTTTTCCAGAAGAGTTGGTCAGCCTTGTAGTCGCCAAGGCCTACATCCTTTGAAATATCGTAGAACAATGCCGCGATGTACATGCCGCCAAGGCCGCCATCGATTCCAGGACCGCCGTGATTTGCCGGAACGCCACTGCGAACTTGAAAAGGGAAAAGAAGTGTATCGTCCGATGCTCCTGCCGGCCAGCTCGCGTTGGTCGGATTATTCAATACCGGATCGGAAGTATCGAGATACATTCCAGCGTTGTCGATGTTCCAACCCTTGTCACAGGCCGGAACATTCTGCGCGCCGCAAGTTGAGCTGTTAAGTCTACGATGTACCTGCATCGCATAGCGAAAGACTTCGCTGTTGCCGCTATACCTGTATGCCGCCCAGAGTTTGAACCCCTGTAAGATCGCCGGGCGCACATCAGTGCGCCAGGTATAGCTGGAGTTAATCGCGCCCCAGGTCGGATTCACCGGCCAGGCAGCGGTTCCGGCGGAGATCCAATGCGCCGCCTGTCCCGCGTACTGCGCTACCACCCACTCCGGATCGAAAGCAAAGGAATCGAGGGGATCTCCGGCGAGGCTGCGCTGCTTCTCGGGAGCGGTAAGGTCGTTTCTGAGCACATCATTGGACCACGGTGTAAAACTGGAGACCTCCTGCACGGTAGTAATGGGCAGCCTGGCATTTATCAATCCCTGCAAATCGGGCTTGTACTGGCGATACTTCAGGTTATCAGAGGCGGAGCTGCCCAGAGACAGAGAATTGATGAAGGCATCGTTGATAAATCGGGAACGGTAATCATTGATATAATAGTAGAGATGAGCCTCCGCTGCATGGAGAGCGCTCTCTCGGGTCTCCGTAATGGAGCTTTGGGTAAAGTCATTCGTTGCGGAGGTGAAGCGCGTAATAGAAGGGGAGAGAGAGAGCAGGGCCGTCTTCGAATATTTGCCGTTTAGCACGTACCCATTTTGGGTAGGGTCGAAATTGGAGGACTGGT
>JAYRHW010000284.1:0-16857 GCA_041907145.1 Bdellovibrionota bacterium | reverse complement strand
GCCCGTACCTCCTGTGCCGCCTGTACCGCCGACCCCGCCGATTCCGCCGATGCCTCCGCTTCCACTGACAGGAGTGGCTGGCACTACAAATTTAGCGCTAGCCGGTATTACTGCAGCGATGGTGCTTAGAGATGGCCGCGAGGGGAACGTCCCTACCGCGAAATATTTCGCATCTTGGCTACACATCTCGGTTGCCTTGCGTTCCGCGGCATGTTCCGCGTCAGGGGAAAAGGAATTCAAGGCGCAGGTTGTTCCCGTCTCGTCCTTGCAAGCCATGACATCTGTGCCAGGACTGATGGACGCAGTGCACCCACTATAGGTGAGTTTCACGATATAGGCGTGAGTTGGTAGGCCATTAGAATTTATGCTCAATGCATTTGCCAAGGTGTAGGCACTCTTGTCTGCATCAACTTGGTTGAACTGAATAGAGCCGCTTCCACCAAACGTTCCGACCGAGATTCCCTGCATTCCAGAAACAAGGTCGACAGATCCCTGCGCGACCACCTGCTCTCCTTGACTATCCATAGCAGGGCCAAGCACATAGACATAACCAAGCAGGAAGATGGCACCGAATCCAACAATCATTACCACGAGTTCTGCGATAGTGGCGCCGAGCTCCGAAAATGAGCGGTTGGTAAGAGAGTTAATTTGATGGATGTGCATACTCATTCTCTCCACTGGAGTAGATACCGATCGCAAGAATCGGCCAATGTTTCGAAATAACACGCGTGTAGGACGAAAGGGATTCATTTCCTTAAAACGGAAAGCAAAAACCTAACCCTATAATGCCTGAACCCCGTATGCAGTCTTTGGGAAACTAATATGATGAAAGGTTGGGACTAAAGATTTCAACCAGAGGAAGAAAGTCTCGAGCCCAAGCTTTTATATCCCCCCAGTAAGCCGCTGATAATATTATACTTCCAATCCAGAGCGCTGGCAAATAACATCGTTCTGACAAAAGCTGGTGTAATGCCTTGAAATCAATATTAGTTTAGCGATCTGGCGCTAGGCTCGCTCAACCTTTAAGGAGTCGCCAACGACCTTAAGAATCGATTTCTTGCCGTTTACGACTGTTTCAAGGACCACGTCGCGCTCCCATAGGGCTTTGACATGCTTGAGCGTACGCTCGGCATATTCCAGCAATAGGTCGCGTCCATCATGGTAGTGCTTGAGGTACAAGGTGCGGTTGCGGCCAAAATCAGCGTCATCGATTTTAATGACTGGCAGCGACCCGGTGCCAACGTTCTGAATGAGGGTTTCTTTCACCGACTCCCAGTTCTCGTCGTCCGAGACCTTGGTGATGATGCGCTCCTTGCCGCGCTTCTCGTGCTGGAAGAGCTCTAACTCGCGCATGATATCGACGGTCAAAAATCTACGCAGGAACGAGGAATCACGATCGGCTTCACGCACCTCGAAAATCTTCTTACGCCCCGGAGAGTCATTCTCTTCCATGAGCGAGATGGGCTTTTTGGGCTTGTCATCTGTCCACTCGCGCCCAGTCTGCCCCTCGTTCCAGCGCCGTTCTATATCGTTCCAAATCACGAACCCCAGATGATAGGGGTTCAGTCCGCCTGGAGTAGGGCGAAGTACTTGATTATGCCGAACGATGAACTCCAAGTGTAAACCTTGATCAACCTGCAGAGTATTGAGGAGCTTGTAGTGCCAGTAGCTGGCCCAGCCCTCGTTCATGATCTTCGTTTCCATCTGCGGGATGAAGTACTTGGTCTCTTCTTCCACGATGCGCAGACAGTCGCGCTTCCACTCGGGCAAATAGGGATTATATTCCGCAATAAATGAAAGCAAATTCTCTTCCGGCTCCAAGGGGACTTTCTGCAGATCGGGGGGCTGATATTCCCTCGGCGGGTGGATCTCCCAATGGGGATCTTCGGGAGCCTGGGCATTCTCCCATTTACGGAGCCGCAGTTCCTCTTGCGAGAGCTTTTTGATTGCTAGGTTCCTTGAGACTTGGAAGCTAATTGAATGCGCATGGTCAAGCGTCTCCTCGACCTGCTCGATACCGATTGAAGGATCCTCGATATATGAGTCGATACGCGAGCCGTGGGTTTTGAACATCATCAGCGTATTGCGCGCGTCGGTAGCTGAAGTGAAGGTGAAATTGTTATGGAAGAAATCGTTGTGACCATAGACGTGAGCGATGGTGAGGATCTGAAGGAGCAGGGTGTTGTCGCGCATCAAGTAGGCTAGGCAGGGGTCAGAGTTTATGACCATTTCATAGGGCAAGCCTGAAACGCCGTAGTCATACAGCGTCTTTTGCTTTTCGAAGTTTTTGCCGAACGACCAATGTGGATAATGCGAAGGCATGCCGGAATAGGCCATGTACCCGAGCATTTCGTTGTGGTCGCAGACTTCGAATTCTTGCGGATAGCAGGTGAGACCAAAGCGGTCGACGAGGTCTTTAATCCGAAGGTCCCAGTCGATAAGGTCTTTTTCGGTATAGCTCGTCATATCTTCATCATACCAAAAAGGGGAGCTCTGTTGCTCCGTCTCCGTCCTTAATGATCCCTGGTTCTACGGCCCAGCGGAGGTCGCCCCTTCGCTTGCATTGGGGTTCTCAGCGGGACCAACTAACTGGGACTTATCGCGAGTCAAAAAGCTCTTGAATGCCGGCCAGAGGTCCTCTTTCTTTTCAATCACCAGCATGTGGAAGTTCTCGTTCTTCACCTGCCGGAATACTTCCAGCATGCTACCACTATAGTAGGCAGAGCCTGAAGGCTTTATTTCGCCGTAGCCGAAGAGATTGCAAACCGTGCAGAGCTCTTCCGCTGCTTGGACCGCGCGCTCATTGTCCGAATAAAAATTATCGCCGTCCGAACAGTGGAAGGCGTAAATATTCCACAGGGAAGGGTGGTAGCGGTCATTGATGATGTCTAATGCCTTGCGGTAGCCTGACGAAATATACGTGCCGCCTGATTCCACTTTGTGGAAGAATTCCTCTTCGGTAACTTCCTTGGCTTCGGTGTGATGCGCGATAAATACCACTTCCACGTTCTGATACTTCTGCCGCACGAACTGGAATAATAGAAAATAGAAGCTACGGGCTAGATATTTCTTCACTGTGCCCATGGAGCCAGAGGTGTCCATGATGCAGAAGACCACTGCATTTGACTGCTCGCGTTCCGCGGGGACGATATGAAAGTAACGCATATCGTCGGTGTGGAACGGGAAGCGCTTCTCCTCGTCATCAAAATCTACCCCGCGTGAACCATGCACAGCGAGTTTGCGCTTGATGCGATTTCTAGCCGTTGCTTTCTTATCGAGACGCGGACGAATGCCGGCGTGACGCTTGCCCTTACGCTTACGGGCATCATCGGAGATGATTTCCTTTAGAGCCTTCTTTTCGAGCTCTGGCAGCTCGAGGTCATCGAACATGATGGCTATCAATTCTTCAAGCGTAACGTCTGTCTCAAAAGCGTCAACTCCCGGCTGGTCGCCCCCGCCTTGCCCGACACTGGGATCTCCGGGGTTGGCTTTGCCTACCACATCTCCAGGCTTTTGATTGCCATTACCTTGGGCAACCCCGGCGGCGTTGTCGCCGTATATGAACTTGTATTCCTTGACCGAGCGAATGGGGATTTTAATTATCTTTTCCTTATCGCGGCCAATAATAGATTCTTCGGCCAGGATATCGCCGATATTATTGCGGATAGAGTCTTTGATCTTCTGGCGGTGACGGAGCCTATCGCGAGCGCTGCGATCCGAACGCTGTGAAGTTGGGGTATAAGGACGGAAGATACTCGACATCTCTTCTCTTCTTAGTGGTCTTGGTGGCCTTTGTGGTTACAAGCTGCAGTTAGTTCGACCACGAGGACCACTAAGACCACGAAGCTCGTTTAGTCCTTCCAGAGGTTATTCGCAGCGTACTTCAAAATCGTATCCACGCAGCTTGCGGGGTATCCGTTTCGAATCATCTGTTCAACCATGCGGTCGTACTTGCGGCCTTGTTCCTCATCACGGGTGCGAGCCTTGGTGATGATGCGCGATACATCGCGTACTGAGGCCATAAGCTTTTTCTCAATCGCCTCTTTGAGCGGTTCATAGCTCTCGTAGGTGATCTTCTCGCCGCGGCGGGATACCGACCAGAGATAGGCTATGACTTCCTGTCTGAAGCCGTCGCTGGCGGTGCCGATGATAGCAATCTGCTCCTCGATGGATTTCATGAAACCCTCATCAGGCTCGAGCTCCTCTCCGGTGTTCCTATCCTTGAGACGCTTCTTGGTCACGTAGGCCTCGGCGTGGTCGAGATAGTTCTGGAACAAGGACTCTGCTTGGTCCTGATAAGAGTAAACGAATGCTTTGGTGATCTCGCGTTCGAGAATCTCCAGGTATTCCTTATGCAAGGTGTCCTGCAAGAATTCCAAGTAGCGCTTGCGTACATCCTCAGGGAAGTCCGATTCCTTGACCATATGCACCAGCGATTCGCGAACCGAAATCGGGTGAATCGCATTCGCTTCGATATTGTCCGACAAGGCGTTATCAAGGGCTTTCATGATAAAGCGAGTCGAAATACCGGTCATGCCCTCGTTCTTGGCTTCTTCCTTAAGCTCAATAACGTCGATCTTCTTGGTCTTGCCCTTCTCGACGACCTCTTCGCCGTTATACAGCTTGAGCTTGGTGAGCAAATCGCATTTGTTCGTAGGCTCGAGGCGAGAAAGAATCGCGAACATCGAGGCAACTTCAATCGTATGCGGCGCAATATCCGCCGTGAATTGAGAGTTTCTGATGATCTTCTTGTAAATCTTCACTTCCTCCGAGAGTCTGAGATTGTACGGCACCTTAACGGTGACGATACGATCCAAGATTGCCTCGTTAGTGTGGTCACTCTTGAATTTCTTCCACTCGGCTTCGTTGGAGTGAGCGACGATGACCGTATCTACGTAGATCATGCCGTGTCGGCCCGGGGCAGGGATCGATTTCTCCTGCGTCGCGGTAATCATGGCATGCAGATACTCGGTCTCGTTCTTGAACACTTCGATAAACTCGACCATGCCGCGGTTGCCGACGTTCAATGCGCCGGTGAGATCCAGCACTCGCGGGTCGCCCTCTGAGTACAGATCGAGTTTGGAAATGTCTTCACTGCCGATCAAAACACTGGTGTCCTGGTTGTTCGGGTCGACCGGGGGGACGACGCCGACGCCGCGCTTGCCGCGTACGCTGAATTCCTGAGTGCGCACCGGGAACTCCTCCCAGCGGCCTTGGAACTCTTCCTTGAGGCGATAACGGCAAACAGGGCAGAGATCGCCTTCGATCTCCACGTCCAGCATCTTGGAGAATTCTTTACGCAGATGGCGGGGGATGAGGTGCAAAGGCTCCTCATGCATCGGACAGCCGTCTATGCCGTAAAAAGAGGGGAGAGTCTCGAGGCCGCGCTTGAGCTTTTCAACAAGGGAGCTCTTACCGGAACCTACTGGTCCTACGAGATACAAAACTTGCCGGCTTTCCTCACCCTTGAGCGAGGCCGAGTGGAAATAACGCACGATGTGATTGAGCGTTTTCTCCATGCCGTAAAACTCATCGGCAAAGAAGTTGTAGACTTTCAGCCGCTCGCCTTTGTACAAGCGCTTGAGCCGGGGATTTTCTTCGAGATTGACCTCGGTTACACCGGCTGAGACAAGCATGTCGAACATGCGCTTGTGGGCCAGCTTGGGCATATCGGGATTGCTGCGCGCGATCTCGAGATACTCGAGCATCGTGCCTTTCCACATGCTGCGCTTTCTGGTCTCCCGGTCTTCTTGGATTAGTTTTTGAAAATCTTCGGTCATGTGCCCTCGCAAAAGAGAATGGGTGGTGCCGCCAGGGACAATATCCTCGTCAGCAACCCTTAACCTTCGACGTACTAGATCGGCATCGGATCTAATACTCTCAACCCCTTACCTTCAAAGTACCTGAGTCAATGAATCCCGGCAACGACATCAAAACGCACTGAGACCTGACTGTGCGGGTCTACTCTTAAGATGTTGTCCGCTCTAAGGCGGTTAGCAGTTTTTTGCACCGTTTCTGTGAAAAGTGCAGAACGGCAACACTAGAATGGTGTTTCTACTGGTGATTCGCTGAGGCTTGGAAGCGGAGCACACTTCCGGTTTCGATTTAGGTGCTGGAAGAACAATCGAGCGAGGGCTCGAAAATGTATTTACTGACGAGGCAATCTCGAATTCAACCCCTTCTGACCCCAACGGGACATCGTCAGGCCGGAGGCTTTGTCCGAGTTCATTTGGGCAAGAGCGCGATCAAAGAAATGAGTAGGCAAACTGCAGTAGGCGTACGCTGAGAGAACACGATTATCTTCTACAATCTGTGTTTCAATGCCGTCGCTGATGCGCTTGGTCTTTCTCTGATTGTTCATGGCTGACTCTCCTTATCGAGTAGCTTTTCTGCGGCTGATACTGGGTCAACGCCTTGTGGGCGATCTCGAACCAGCTTGGACTGGGGAATGTGACGCTGAATCAGCGGGACACATTCAAAACGCCGGCTAGGAGATTACGGGACCCAAAACCTACTGAATTTACTTATCTGTTTATTATAGGCTATAGTCCCAAGATTTTCTATTTAAATCAGGGCTCTACACCATTGTCGCGGCGGGTGGAGAGCTTTATATCAGTGAAACCACTGATCTAATATAGTTGAATGACTGTTCGGCTGGTGCTCATAAAACGAAGGGCGATGTGAAGAAAAAATGGTCTGATACTGCTTCTCTTGAGGACGCGCTCGAGCACGGACTCACCGCTGACGAATTCAAACACCTTGTTGATCTGCTCGGTCGAAATCTCAACATGGTGGAACTCGGAGTTTGCGCCGCGCTCTATTCCGAACACTGCTCGTACAAAAGCACCAAAGTCCATTTAAGAAATCTTCCCACCACGGGCCCGCGCGTTATTCAAGGTCCGGGAGAGAATGCCGGAGTCATCGATATCGGAGACGGCGACGCGGTTGCGTTCAAAGTCGAGAGTCACAATCATCCAAGCTTTATCGAGCCCTATCAGGGAGCCGCTACCGGCGTCGGAGGTATTTTGCGTGATGTGTTCACCATGGGCGCTCGGCCCTTGGCGTTGATGAATGCGCTGCGGTTCGGTGTCCCCGAGAATGCGCGCACGCCCTATCTTTTGAGCCGTGCCGTGCAGGGAATAGGGGGTTACGGCAATTGCATGGGCATTCCCACGATTGGGGGCGAAGTCTTCTTCCACGAATCGTACAATGGCAACTGCCTCGTGAACGCGTTTGCTCTGGGTCTCGTAAAGGCCGACAAGATTTTCCTTGGGCGTGCTGCCGGTGTTGGTAATGCCATCATGTATCTGGGCTCGAAGACCGGACGCGACGGAATTCACGGCGCAACGATGGCCTCTGAAGGCTTCGACGAAAATTCCGAGGAGAAGCGTCCTACGGTCCAGGTGGGAGATCCGTTCACCGAAAAGCTATTGCTCGAGTGCTGCTTGCAGATCATGGAGTCGGGGGCGGTGGTTGGCATCCAAGATATGGGTGCTGCCGGCATGACAAGTTCTACCTATGAAATGGCAGACCGCGCCGGTACAGGGGTGCGTATTCACCTCGACCGCATCCCGCAGCGAGAGGAGCATATGAATCCTTATGAGATCATGCTCTCTGAGTCGCAGGAGCGCATGCTGCTTGTGGTAGAGAAGAGTCGAGTCAATGAAGTGTTGGCAATAGCCAAGCATTGGGAACTGGACGCCGTCCACATCGGCGAAGTGATTTCCGGAAAGAATGTCGAACTTCTGTGGCACGGTGAGATGGTGTCGTCTCTCGAAGCTTCACTGCTTACGAGTTCAGTACCGCAGTATCGCTGGCCAGAGAAGGCGCCAGTTGACTTCGAGCAGCGAGCAAGATTCGATGTGCGCACGATTTCCGAAACTCCCGATCTAGCAGATATGTGGCTGAAGCTTCTGGCTTCGCCGAATCTTTGCTCACGCTTTCCCCTTTATAGTCAGTACGACTCGACGGTGCGCTCCAATACGGTCGTTCATCCAGGCGGGGATGCCGCGGTAATTCGCGTCAAGCGCGAGAAGCCCGGGGTGCCGGAAAAGGGCGTGGCGATGACGCTGGACTGTAATTCCCGATATTGCGGAATCGATCCGCGTCAGGGCGCGGCGCTGTCGTTGGCCGAGGCGTGCCGAAATATCGCGGCCGTGGGAGCCTCGCCGATCGGCATTTCCGACAATTTGAATTTCGGCAGTCCTGAGCGGCCCGAAGGCATGTGGCAAATTGCGGAGGCAGTGCGCGGACTTTCCGAGGCTGCTCGGGCCTTTGATGTGCCGATTGTAAGCGGCAATGTTAGTCTCTATAACGAAACAAAGGGGAAGCCGATTTTACCCACACCGCTTTTGGCAGTTGTGGGCTTAATCGACGACGCGTCTCTGTGCATTGGAGCGCATTTCCAACACGAGGGGGATGCCATTTTGGTGCTCGGGGCAACGAACGCCGATGATCTCGGTGGCTCCGAGTATATGGCGCAGTACGCTGGCATCGAGAAGGGCGCGCTGCCAATTCTGAATTATGACTTGGAGCTTAAGTCCGCAAATTTGATTCGAAGCCTTATCAGTAAGGGTTTGTTGCATTCTTGCCATGACCTTTCTAGCGGGGGATTGGCGATCGCTTTAGCTGAGTGCTGCTTCGGAGCATATGGTAGGTTGCACGGAGCGACCCTGGACCTGCAGGAGCAAAGCGGTAGACGCGATGGGCTGCTGTTTGCGGAGACCGGCGCTCGATATGTAGTCTCCTGTAAGTCCTCTGATGCTGCCAAGGTCCGCTCGTTGGCCCAGGAGCAGGGCATCAAGGTCAGCGCAGCGGGAACTGTTGGTGGGAAGGAGATCTCCATCAAGGGAATCGCCAGGCTTGATCTTCAGAAAGCATATGCCGCCTGGTCCAATGGCCTAAAACCTTTATTTGGGATGTAACTCTGTCGATATGGAGTCACTCGATAAGTTCAAAGAGGAATGTGGTCTCTTTGGTGTTTGGAATAACAAGGAAGCTGCTAACCTCGCTTACCTCGGCCTTTTCGCCCAGCAGCATCGCGGACAAGAGGGCGCGGGCGTCGTAGCTCTCGATCGAGGCAACGTGGACACCCAGTTTACGCTGCACAAAGGCTTGGGGCTTGTCGCAGACATCTTCAGTAATTTTGATTTTCAGCGCTTACCCGGCGACGCGGCCATCGGACACGTGCGCTACACCACCGCAGGTGGACATCGCTTAGCCAACGTGCAGCCGCTGTTCGCGGAAATCTCCCAGGGCAGCATGGCAATTGCCCATAATGGAAATCTCATCAACGCAGAAAAGCTGCGCGAGGAGTTAATCAGCGATGGGGCGATTTTTTCGGCTACGTCGGATACTGAGGTAATCATCCATTTGTTGGCGCGTGGACAGAAAAATGTGCCGCTGGTGGAGCGTGTAATCGCTGCTCTGAAGATAGTTTCTGGTGCCTATTCCTTGTTGTTCCTGTTCAAGGACCGCATGATGGCAGTTCGTGACCCGAACGGGTTTAGGCCGCTCTGCCTCGGCAGCTTGAACGGAAGCTACGTTATCGCCTCTGAAACCTGCGCTTTTGACTTAATCGGCGCGCAGTACGTGCGGGACATCGAGCCTGGCGAACTCATAGAAATCTCCGGCAAGAATGAAATCAAGAGCTATTACCCATTCGGACAGGCCAAGGAATCGCCTTGTATCTTCGAGTATATCTATTTCGCCCGGCCCGATTCGAACATCTTTGGCCGGAACGTCTATGGTGTGCGCAAGCGCCTTGGAGAGCAGCTTGCCCGGGAAGCTCCGGTTAAAGCGGATTATGTTGTGCCGGTGCCGGACTCCGGGGTCACAGCAGCCATCGGCTATTCCCAAGAGTCAAAGATCCCTCTGGAAATGGGACTCGTCCGCAATCACTACGTGGGGAGAACGTTTATTGAACCCAAGCAGTCGATTCGGGATTTCGGCGTAAAGCTCAAGCTCAACGCAAATAGCGACGTGCTCAAAGGGAAGGCAATCGTCGTGGTGGATGATTCCATCGTGCGCGGTACGACCTCCAAGAAACTGGTGAAAATGCTGCGGGACGCCGGAGCGAGCGAAGTGCATATGCGAATTTCCGCTCCGCCGACTACCGATCCTTGCTACTACGGTATCGACACGCCGACCAAGGATGAGCTTATCGCCTCGTCCCAGAACACGGCAAAGATTGCGGCCTTTATCGGAGTCGACACACTTGCGTACTTGAGCATCGAAGGGATGTACCGGGCGGTGCAATCCACGCGCGGAAAGTTCTGTGATGCATGCTTCTCCGGGCTTTATCCGATTGGCAAGCCAGGCGCTATTGAACCGAAGCAGGAAGAGCTCTTTTAAATTCACCGGATGAAGACTACCAAATATTTTCAGTTTCGGCGTTCCCTCTCAGATAGGGAGGGTATCAAGGATGAATGGATTCAAAGGGTTATCGAAAACCCGGCCAAGACAGAAACTCAAGATGATGGTAGAATTAGAAAGTGGCAGAGGATTGAAGAAGCCAACGGGAAATGGCTTCGAGTTGTTCTTCTTGAGGACGGGCAGACAGTGCACAACGCATTCTTCGATCGAGATTTTAAGGAATGACAATGAAAGTGCGATATTTTCAAGACACCGACACTCTCTATCTTGAACTCAGTGACCGCGAACCCGCGAAAACAGAGCAGTTGAATGAAAATGTTCTGCTCGAACTCGACAAGGACGGCAAAGTTGTTGGATTAACGATCGAGCACGCTAAACAGTCGCAAGGGAAACTTGACTTCTCCTACGAGACTGTCGCTGCATAGCGGCGAGCATAAAACGCCTTCATATCGCAGCAGCTCTAAGCAGACACATATTCTACGAACTCTCACTGAAGATTTAAAAAATCTTTGCAGGGAGGGCTAGTCCTCCAGCATTTCATTTTCAAAAATTGGCGGACCTACCAAGGTTTGTTCGCGATACTTGCCGGTGTCGTCGTACTGCTCACTGCTCGGAGTACGCAGTTCAAAAACCGCCACACGAGCAATTTTCATTTTGGGATATAGGAGGATGGAGTTCACTCCATGGTTAGCGAGCTCCAGGGTTACCGTACGGTCACGGTGCCCCGGATAAACCATCATAGCGGTCTGTACGATGGTAAGTCCCAGTCTGGCCAAAGTGCTGCGGCCCTCGATAAAGAAACCCAGGGACTGTCCGACGGTGACTGATTGGTAGGTATGGCCCAGGATGAATTCTCCGGGCCTTAACTCGTAGGGTTTTTCTGTCTCGATAACGATCTTCTTATACTCGGGCATCTTGCCGCCCTTTACATCGACAACAACGCCCGGAACCGGCTTGAGCAGATTATGACCCAAATGCAGGGTGATGCCGGCAGCGCGTACGAAGTCGTCCCGGAATGGCCTAATCACAAGCTGGCCGGATTTGATTGCCCGCTTTATATCTTCGTTCGAAAGCATCATAGGCGGTACTCCTTGGAGGGAAGCTCATCGTAACTGTACTTGAGGCTAATCAAAATACCTGCATTTTGATTAGCTTCAAGTATTCCCCCGGAGGGATAACAAGCACTCGCTGCACAAGCAGCAAGGGCCGATCAGGCCCTTGCCACGGGCTTTCTCGATTTTGGAGACCGGCAAGTTCAATGGCGGCGAGTATAAAAAGCATCAGGGATGCCAGTAGCTTATAGGACAGTCTCTTGATCATTTGGGGGGAGCGGGGATAACGTACTCGCTGCTAAGCAGTTTTTAGGGGGAACTATGAGCTCGACCGCACACGCGAATGAAGCATCTGACGGCTATCGCTGGTTTTTCGGCATGGGTTTGGTCGCGGTATGCTTCGCGATATTTCTTGCGACGGTTGATCAGCGTCTGAGCCAGTCTGACCGTGAGCGCGTACTTGGCGCGACCCTTAAAGAACTTAGAACAGCGCAGGCATCGCTACCGTCTCGAGTAACCGATTCTCGGCAGACTCAGAGCTTTATGCATGCCGCGGTGCCCGAATCTCAGGCGGGTCATGATCATGAAGGGTCTCACGGGCATTAAGACTCTCTCGGAGTCGCTCCGCCTCTCCCTAAGACAATGGTATCGACGGTTGCGAAGGCAATCGCAGCACGAGGCAGCAAGTGCCGCGGAACTTCTCGACTATGAGGCGCTCAATGCCGCTCATCGAGCTGAAGAGCTCGATCTTATCAGTTATCTGCGTGGGCGCCTGCGCAGGGTGCCAACCTGGAAACGCGGCCATATGGTGTTGGGGCATACGGCCCTAGCGTTGGGCGATGTGGCCACTGCATATGCCAGCGGGCATGCAATCTGCGCCTTGGAGTCTTGCGTGGCAGACAAGGGGCAAGGGCAGGAGCTCTTGGCACTGAGCTACATTCGGCGCGGAGCCTTTGATCGAGCGATACCAATGCTTGAAGAACTTGTTAAGCGGCAGCCCAGGCGGTGGCGGCTTATGGAAGAATTGGCCGCCTGCTATTTGGGTACCGGACAACATGAGAAGGCGACTGGACTGCTCGAGCGCATTCCGGAGCAGCGGCGCACGGGGCCGGGAACTGCGGCGCTGCAATTCGCACATACAAAGTCGACTGAAGGTTCGAAGACATGAAACAACTCACTGTGCAGCAATGTTTGGAAGAGGTCGAGAGAACACTTGCTGCCCTGCATGAGCAGCAGGCGGCTAAAGCTCAAAAGGTAGCTCAGCGCATCAGGCCTGATCTGACCAGCGAGGATCTCCTTAATCCTGACAATTTCCCGGAAGTGGTCGGCAACGCCGAGTTTATGTACGAGGATGGGCTGGCTGCCGGAATTCTTGCGGCAAAGATTGCATTGCGCGCTAGGCTTAAGGAGCTTTAACCGCTCGGACGAGGATATCCTGTTCCTGCGCCGTTGCAGTTATGCGGACCCCGCGCTCTACCCCAATAATCACTTCGATACCGCCCCGCTGATTGGCTCCTTGAAGGTAGGTAAATCCCGCGAAATCTCGAGGAGGAAACTGCGGCAGTCTCAAACCTGGGGAAGCAAAGGTTCCCGTTGGTACGCTCAAGCTATAGAGCTTGTCGGCGGTCTTGCTTAGCTTAAATGCAGTTTTGGTATCTAGACGGATGCGAATCAGCGGGCTGCGATCGTTGCCCTCGTACTCATACTCGAATTTTTTCACCTGTACTGCTGTAGTGACTGGCAGCGCGCTGCTATCAGGCTGCGCTGTGCCGGTTGCCGTTGGCAGGGCGGTGGCAGTCGCGGTCGGCCGAGGGGTTCTCGTCGCTGTTGGATGGGGAGTAGCGGTAGCTGTCGGCGGTGCAGCAGTAGGCGTTTCAGTACAGGTTGCCGTCGGGCTTACCGAAGGCGTTTCCTGGAGCAGTGGGGCCGCGGTATCCGTGCCGGCGGCGGTCACTTCTGGCATCGCAGTCGGAGTAACCTGGGGCATCGTCACGACGACTGCAGGTTCTTTGGGAGCGGACGTTTGTTCGGCGGCGCTTGAGGTTGCTGTTGGTATGGGAACGATCGAATAGGGAAAAAGCACTTCGATGATGAGATCCCGCTCGTCCTGCTTGGATTGAATGGTGGTGGTCTTCGAGCCCTGCAAGTCCAACACCAACCGGGTCTTATCGGGGTGGATGCCAAGCCGCACCGCAAGCAACAGCGTCGATGAAAAATCCTTGAACGCCTTATTTTTGAGTCCAGAACTTGGCGGGAGATCGATTACCACTCGTTCGGGGTGATGGAGGTGCCAGGTTTTAGCCTTTGTCTGCTCAAGCAGTCGAAGCTTCAGCTTAGCGCCATCAGCGGAAAATTCCTCGGTAATGTCGAAGGCCGGGCTGGCGGTATTAGACAAAAGGGAGTTGGTTTGGGCGTACGCCTCACAGAACCAGAACAGCGAAAAAAGCGACAGAAGAAGGGCCAATCGTTTCATCGCCCTGATAATTGCGCACGCTGCTCCAGTTTGTCAAAAGTTCTATCCGGGTAGAGCTTCAATCGCACGGAGAGCTGGGAATGTCTTCATGAGGACTTTCCCCGCTTCTGAGAACTAGCGCTAGAATTCTTCCATGCTGGGAATAGCCAGATCGTCATCCCCGCCGGCCGGAGCATCGAGTTGTGGAATTTCAAGATCGCTTCCCGCCTTCCTCAATTCTGACAATTGCGACTGCATCTTCTTTTCGAACACCACCAGTGCGGCGGCATGCTTGCTTGTCACTTTATATTTCTTGGTATCGCCCGTCTTTGAATTGATGGATAAAACTATTTCCTTGCCATTGGCGTAATCCTTTCCGGACGCTCCCGGCTTCGACTCGACCGAAAGCTTATCGTTGAGCACCTGAGCCAGTTGCAGGCGTGCGCCCCCGACTTCCTCGGACATCATGACGACGGAATCGCCGAACAGTGTGATCCAGACCGCTGCTTCCTTGGTATTCTCGAAGGCGGCTTCCAGCGCTTCCTGCAACATGTCCTCTTCGAACATATGGGATAATGTGCCGCGGAACATCATGCGCACGGTGAGGTCTTTGCCCTTATTTGAGAACGCATAGCGGCGTGCGGCCGAGCGGGCTGCGAGGTACTCGAGAACGAGTCGCGGGCGCAATCCGCGCCAAGCTTTGCCAGCTGCAAATTGAAACACCATCGGCGAAGCGAGAATACCTCCCCACAGCATCCAGTTCGACTTGAACCCTACGGAAAGGGTGCTGCCCACAAGAATAAGCAAGAAGGCGGAGAATATGCCCTTGGCGTGCGCCTGGGACATAAGCTCGAGCTTCTCCTCAGGCGGAATCGTGCGCCAAATTTCAGTGCCGTCTAGGCTTGGCATCGCGAATTTTTGTTTTGCGCCCATGTATGTACTATCGGAATTTATTGCCCGCAGGCTGAGTTTATTGCCGCCAGGCCATCTGACGGGCCTAAAAATAACTCAGTTATAACAGCTAGTTGGGAGAATGACCGAGCAGTGCCTCGGCAGATATTTTCCCACCTTCAGTGTATTTGCAGGAAACCTGCCAGGGAGGAAACTTATGGACCTCTGGAGGCGATAAATGGTGGCATGCTCACGCGAGTTAGGACTAGCACTATATCCGGCCTTGATGCCGTTCCGGTCGAGGTAGAGGCTGAGATTCGCAGTGGTCGCCCGCAGTTTTCAATCATTGGTCTTGCCGATTCCGCAGTACGAGAGTCCAGAGAGCGAGTACTCTCGGCGCTCAAACACTCGGGCTTCATAGTTCCCGATCAAATTCTCATCAATCTTGCGCCGGCGGAATTGAAGAAAGAGGGTGCGGCGTTTGACTTGCCCATCGCCATCGCGATTTTATGCGCATCATCCCAGCTAAGAGTTCCGGATCTCAACTCAGTTTTGTTCCACGGAGAGCTTTCCTTGGATGGAAGATTAAAGCCAATCCGCGGAGCGCTGGCATTTGCCACCGAGGCTCGGCAGCGCGGAGTAGCGGCGCTCATTACTCCACTTGCCAATGCTCATGAAGCCGCTCTCATCTCTGGGGTCGAAGTCTTCGGGGCCCGCTGCCTTCGAGATGTCGCTGAGCACTTTCGGGACACGCTGTTGGCCAGGGTCATGCCCGAGGCCCATACGGCTTCCATCCAGCAGGACAAGAGTCTTTCGGAGGTTTGGGGACAGGACGCCGCAAAACGCGCGCTTCTTATCGCCGCGTCCGGCGGCCATAATGTAATCATGGTCGGTCCGCCGGGCTGCGGCAAAAGCATGCTTGCAGAGCGCTTCCCATCGATTCTCCCGCCGCTTACGGAGCAGGAGATGCTTGAGGCTGTGCGCGTCCATTCGGTCGCGGGCCTCGACACTTCCCGTCTCTTGGCTCGTCGACGGCCTTTTCGTACTCCCCATCATGGGATTTCGGACGCCGGCTTGATTGGCGGCGGGAGCGTGCCGCGTCCTGGGGAAATTAGCTTCGCGCATCATGGGGTTCTCTTCTTGGACGAATTTCCTGAATTTCGACGCTCGGCGTTGGAGGCTCTGCGTGCTCCGCTTGAAGCGGGCGTAGCTCATGTGACTCGGGTGAAGGGCTCCATGGCGCTGCCTGCGCGGTTTCAATTGCTTGCGGCCATGAATCCTTGTCCCTGTGGGAGGCTTGGTATGACCCAAAATCCCTGCGCATGTTCGCGGCCTGCGATTCTCAGCTACCTTAGGAAGCTCTCACAGCCGATCCTCGATCGCATCGATCTGCATATTGAACTAACACCGGTAGCTCCCAGCGAGATGCAGGCGACAGCAAGGGATTCAATTGTGCAGCGTGAGAATGCGCTGCGCACTCAGGTCGTCGCTGTCCGGGCACTGCAACTCGAACGGCAGGGCAGGGTAAACGCACTTCTCCCCGGGCAAGAGCTGCTGGCAGGATTGAAGCCTGCTGCCGAGGAGAGTCGTTTGCTCGAACGTGCCTGCGAGCGTCGAGGTTTGTCGGCGCGAGGATATGTTAGGGTGCTCAGAGTGGCGCGAACTATCGCCGACATCGAGAAGTCCCCGTCTATTCAGTCGCGGCATATAGCAGAGGCGCTTTCGTATCGCTCGCTCGAGCGAATAGAGAAATTTTGTCTTGCAGCGTGAACGTAGATACTACGGCTGGCGTTTGCGTGTTGTTGTTCCGCCCTTGCCCGAGCTTTCGTTTTGATCCTTGGTGCGCAGGCGGAGCTCGGTGGTCTTGGTCTTTTTCACGCCCGTGAAATCGATTTCTGTTTCCAATATCAGGACTCTATCCTTTTGAATCTCGGCGATTTCGCCGTTGTTGCGGCCGATCTTGGTTCCGATCGTTGCCGTAAATCCTTTTCCTGCCGCGTTTTCGATGATCGCCTTCGGCTGGTCGAATCCTTCAAGGACGGCAGTCAACTTTAGCTGGCCTAGATCGTAGCGCTCAAGCGGGGTCTT
>JAYRHW010000283.1:0-66881 GCA_041907145.1 Bdellovibrionota bacterium | reverse complement strand
AGCGGCTTGCGAGTGGTTGCAGCTTCTCAGTTTTTGGATGGATCGGGCTTGGGATCGGGCTGCTTGACCACGCGCAAGCTATCTGAGGATGAAGTGAAGGACGCTATCATCGGGTGGCAGGCTGCTCGGCTTATCGCGCCAGCTGACATCGGACAAACAATAATCGTCTCACAAGGAGTGGTAGTAGCCGTCGAAGCTGTGGAGGGAACTGATGCTGCCATTCGGCGCGGCGGAGAGCTTGCCGGACCCGGTTGTGTAGTTGTTAAGCTCTGTAAGCCGCAGCAAGATCTGCGTATCGATTTGCCCACAGTTGGCGAGAGTACTATTAAAACGATGGCGGAAGCTCAGGCCAGGGCTTTGGTGCTCGAAGCCCGTCGATCGGTAGTGTTGGACCCCGATCGAATGATTGCGGCAGCGGATCGGGCTGGAATCGCGATTGTGCTCGCTGAGGACCCGGAAAGCCTCGGCGTTCGTCAATCTTAGCTATCCGCGGGTCTGCCGAATCTTGGTTGCCGCCGAAATATTCTCGCATTGATAGTGTTCCAAACGCCGTGATATATCCTATCCGAGCACTAATTTTAGCTCCACAATAGGCATGACGCCTGTACTTAAACCCTGAGGGCTGCGTGAGATTTCTTCTTTCGAGTGGTGCAGCCTTTTTCTTCGCATTGCTCGGGGTCTTTACCGCTAGGGAGTGGTGGGCGGGGCGGATGATAGCTCGCCTCACCGCGGTTCCACATGCGGTGTCGTCAGTAGAGCATACGAAGGTCACTAAGGACGAGCTGCGAGCAGCGCCCCCCTCAGTTCTTCATCCAGCAGCGGTCGCGGTGGCGTTGTACTGGCGGCTGGCGGAGCAAGGCCGCGAGGAAGTCGATCCTGCTCGCCGTATTCAATTGTTGTGCGAAGCGCTCTCTGAGATTGGGAAAGCGGCGCACGCCGCACCGTACAACGCAGAGTACCTGATTAACTGGGCAAGCATTCGCCAGCTGCTTGGACAAACACCCTCGTGCGCCCTGCCGTATACGCAGGGTTCCTTTGCTGATGTCGCAAAGGCGGCGCTTGAGGCGGATCCCACCAATGTGCGAGTGCTGTTTGCCGCCGCTCGAATCTATGAGTGGGCCGGTCAGCACGCCGACTCTTTGGGGCGACTGCGGCAGGTATTGCAGCTCTCCACCAGCCTTGGCAGCGAACAGCGCAGTTACATCGGCGGCCGCCTACAGACAGCGCAAGATGTCGAAGCAGTTATTCCGGGTCGTTTTCCTCAGATTGCCGATTGGTCGGCGTATGTGCGGAGTCTCAATCCAGGTCTGTTCCGCAGCGCGCAGACCGAGTTCTCTCGTTTACAGCTCAGCGCTATAGCCGAGTCGCGGGCTGAGGTTGATTCTGGATTGATACCGGCAGAGCTTCACGAAAGACGGCTTCTGTCGCTGTACCGGGCCCCAGGCGGACCCAGCGTGAGGCGGCGGCTTGATCACGAAATTGCCGCACAGTCCGGAGAGCGGGGGCAATCACAGCTCGCCCAGTACCTTAGAGATCGACAAGACTTGGATGAAACGGACGTAGTACGAGCAGTGGTACCCTCGGATACCAGACCGTTAAAGACACCTATCGTGCATTGGTCACCGAGCGGCGAGGTCTGCTTCGATGACTTTTATTCATCAGTGGGGTTTTATTTGCCACCGGGGCAGTCGCCCGTATTGATTGAGTTGCGCTCGCGCGCGGATCTCGATCAAGCGGTCCAGGGAACCATGCGCGTCTACGTGAGTGAGGATAATCGAACTTGGGAAGAGCTTCAGGGTGGAATACAGGTTCGCAGTGCAAAACTTGGGGAGACAACGCTAATTTCGCTGTGGCCGCATTCGAATTACTACAAGTACTGGAAAATATCTTCCAATAATGCCGTGCGGAGCAGGAAATTTTGCGACAATCCCGAGCAGCTTCTCGTCGTGTATCGGAGTGCCTCAGGTGGGAGTACGCTATGATAGGCGGCCAACGCATTCTGCGCGGATTTTTTGTTTTGGCCCTAAGCGCATTTTTCTCGGTTCCCGCTCAGTCCGAGGTGTCCGTCACGTTGGGAGTCCCGGATTTGCCGCCTACCCTTAATATATTGACCTCAGATCATCCGGGCGCGGAGCTCTTGAGACGTGGAGTCGTGGGAACTCTGCGGGAGGCGTCATCTGCCTCTGGTATAGGGCTACGAGTCGCCGATAGGATAGAGATTTCCCCCGATGGTAAGATCTGGCGGCTTCGAATTTCTCCGCTTGCCCGATTTACAAATGGCGCGGTTGTGACTGCCGGAGACGTGCGCTATTCCCTGAGCCGCTGCTCTGGCGCCGGAATGCTTCCTGGTGTGAGATCGCTCCTTGTTGAGCCCGCAAGTGATACGGGAACCGATGGCACATCCTGGCTGCGTCTGGAGACAGAGGGCAATGGATCTCGCCCGCTTGGTGATAGACTGCTCCCCGCGCTGGGGCGCTGCCCGATTGTGGAGCGGAGTTCGAGCGAGGTATTTGGTGCCGATCTTGGCAATGGCAGTAATCTCGTATCGTGTGGCGAATATGGGCTGTCGGAATTGAAGGCCGGACGGGAACTAAGTATGAGGCGTTTGCCAACTGTTCGGGCGAGAGCCCAGGCGGGAGGCGCTGACCTTGTGACCGTCCGGGGCTTTGCCGAGGCGGATGGGGGGCTAGCGGCTCTGCGGGCGGGCACGATTGACGCTCTTGTCACTGCGGAAGGCGATATAATCTCACGAGCAAAGAAAGATGAAACCTTGTTCGCTCTTCAGTGTCCTATATATACTATAGTGCATCGTAAGGGCTTACAGATCGACTGTTTAGACAGGGTTATCGTCTCTAAGATTCGCTATGTGGGTTAGGACCGGCCTTGGTATGAGATACGCTCGTTTGCTAGTGGGTTGCTTATTGGTATGTGGGCTTTGCTCATGCTCCTCACGAGCGAGTACAAAATCCCGCTCCCAAATTATGTCTGAGGCCGAATCCAAAGGCGTTCCGACAGCCAGTCTCGAGGAGGAGCGAGCAAGATTCATGGAGCCCGACAAAGTTAGCCAGAATCGGCTGATGAACTTGATTCGCCGCCGAGCCGAGGGCTCAGGGCACGATAGCAACTATCGCATCGGGCCCGCCGATGAGCTTGAAATTAACGTTTTCGACGTTCCCGAATTGAACGTCACCGCGCGGGTTCGCGAATCCGGATTCGTTTCCTTACCCTTAGTTGGAGCAGTAAAAGCCGCGGGACTGACTGAGTCGGATTTTCATGACGAACTGCGAAAGCGTTTGGCTGGATATGTAAAGCAGCCGGAAATTACCGTTTTCATCAGTTCCTATGGCAGCCAGAAGATTGCTGTAATGGGTGCTGTGTCGAAGCCCGGCACCTATCCCTTGAAGAAAGGCTCGAATAGCATTCTCGAGCTTATCAGCGAAGCCGGGGGTATGAATGAAAAGGCAGGCAATATTCTAACGCTTGTGCCGGCTGAGTTGTCAGGCGTGGCGGCCGCAAATGATGTGGAGGCGCGCGCCCGGCTTGCCCTCGCGTCGCAGGCACCTGATCAGCTGCGAGATTCCGGAATTCAGATCTACCTCGATCAGGTCATGGGAACGAATGGCGGCATCCCGTTGGAGATCCCCGTCCGCGGCGGCGATATGATAATTATTCCGGAAGCAGGAAAGGTCATGGTGGAAGGCGAAGTCCAAAAGGTTGGTCAGTACGATTTGGGACCGCAGATGACCATGCTTGGGGCGATTGCTGCGGCTGGCGGCATCACCTACGGAGCCAATGTTGCTGAGGTCGAAGTGGAGCGCGAGGTCGGGGGTGACCGCAAGGCGTACTACGTCGTCGACCTGCAAAAGATTGCTTCTGGAGAGGACCGGGATATCAGGCTGCGTAGTGGCGATATTGTTCGCATACCTTCCGACTCGGGGCGCCGCTTGACGCAGGACACTTTCGAGAGCATCACCAAAATCTTTAACATCGGCGCCGGATTCAGCATCGCGCCGTAGTGATTTAGCATGACGGAATATTCTCCATCACCCAATGTTAGACCTCGCCCCGAGCATTTGCCGGTGCCGCTCGAACTTCGAGCCGATAGCGTTGGAATCGAGCAGTCAAGCGGTCCGGAGGTGCAACTACGCGAGTATTGGCGGGTGGTCTTCAAGTACCGCACGATCGTCGTCGGCATCATCGCCCTCGCCATTTTGCTCTCGCTGATCTATGCCTTTACCGCCACTCCTCAATATAGCGCCGAGGCTAAAATTCGAATTAGCACCTATGAGCCCGTGCTGACTGCCACCAAGATTGAGGATTTGCTGCAGCAGAAGAGCAAGGAGTCAAACTACCTGGAGACTCAAATTGAAGAGATTAGGAGCTACTCCCTCGCGGATCGTTCGCTCGAAGATCAAAGCATACGCTCGAGCTTGGAGCAGGCATCTACGGCCGGATTTTTCTCGAGGATATTCGGATCGGGTGCTAGTCGGGAGGACCTAGCGAGCGGAGTCGATACTCTTGCAACCTATAAGGCTCCCATTAGTGTCATTAAAAAGTATCTCGATACTATTGAAGTAAAGCCAGTGCGAAGGACTTCTCTCGTAGTCATTCGTGCAACCACCAAAAGTCCCACACTTTCGGCCTTGATAGCGAACAAGCACGCACTTTCTTATATCGACTGGACTCGCAGCAACCGAATCGAGCAGCAGGCCCACGGTTTGGAATTCTTGCGCGGCCAGGCGGATGAGCTGCGCGAGAAGGTGGCGGGCCTCGAGCGCGAAATGGCGGACTACGCTGAAGCCAATTCGATTGTGGCTGTGAATAAAGATGAAAATATAACCGCCCAAAAGATGTCGCAGCTTAATCGACTTCTGACTGATGCCACCGCGAAGCGAATCGAGACCGAGCATATTTGGAAGGAAGCCGAAGGAGCCCTGTCCGACTCGTCAGCCGGGTTTGACGATGTCGGCATCCAGCAGCTTCGCTCTGAGCTGGCAAAGCTCGAGGGCGAGTATCAGCAGCTTTCAGCTAAGTTCACTCCTAGTTATCCAAAGATGGTTCAATTGCGTTCGCAGATTGAAGCCATCAAGCGTTCGGTGTCTGCGCAGCGTAAGCAGGTAGTAAGCGGACTTAAGGCCAAGGCTATGGCTGCCGCAGAAGAGGAGAAGAACCTCAAGGAAGAGCTGGAGCAGCAAAAGAGCCGGACGTTCGAGCTATCCAAGAAGGAAGTTCAGTATAATGTCCTCAACCGTGAATTAACTACCTCGCGTGAATTACTGCAGAATGTGTTGCGTCAGATCAAGGAGACGGCCTTAGCGGTAGAGAGCAATGCCTCGAACGTCAGCGTGGTTGATTATGCCAGCGTCCCCAAAAGACCAAGTTATCCGCAAAAGACTTATGTCGTTCTGTTGGGACTGCTCGTCGGGGTCGGCGCGGGGTTGACCTTTGCCTTTCTCATTAATTATCTGGATAACACGGTGCGGACTCCGGAACAGCTGCTCGAGCAGATAGGCATGCCGAGCCTCGGAGTGGTTCCGTCGTTCATGTTTGAGGCTTTGCCCGCGCCGATTTCCGGTGCTCAGGAGGGGGAATCTCCCGTGAAGCCTCCGCAAGCAAAGGAGATCGTGCCGCTGGATCAGGCAGCTTCCCATTTGCCGATCGTTTACGTGCATGCTCCGAAGTCGCTGGCCTCTGAAGCCTATCGAACGATTCGCACTGCTATCTTGCTGTCCAGAGCTGGGCAGCCGCCTCGAACCATTTTGGTTTCTTCGGCGCAGTCTTCTGAGGGGAAGACTACCTCGTCAGTGAATCTCGCCGCGAGCCTTGCTTCCGCGGGGGGGCGAGTGGTGCTGATTGATGCGGATCTTCGTCGTCCGAGCTTGGCGAAGCATTTTTCCTTGGATAAGAACCTTCCCGGTCTTGTTGAGGTCATCACGGGGCAGCGCACCGTCGGCGAAGTGTTCGTACGAGACGTCGTACGGCGGCTCACCATTATTCCTAGTGGCAAGATTCCGCCGAATCCTGCCGAGCTCCTCGGCTCACTCGAGATGGCATCATTGATAGATCAGCTTTCGCGAGAGTTCGATTATGTGGTTATCGATTCTCCGCCGGTGCTGCCGGTGACGGATTCAGTCGTACTGTCCCGATATGTCGATGGGGTCGTGTTGGTTATAAAGGGAGCGTCAACTCCACGCCGAGTCGTCAATGATGCGCGAAATCGCCTGAAGGCCGTTGGTGCCAACATCCTTGGTGCCATCTTAAACGATGTCGATATTACGAGCGGGGATTACTATTACTATAACCGCTACTACCGTTCGTATACCCAGTTCGACTTGGAGCAAGATGCGAACGAGAAGGCTTCTCCGAACGGCGGCAGACAGGTCATGGGCTCCTAGAGCAAATTCGGTCAGCTTAGTTGCGCTAAGATGCCGAGTTAAGCCACTTTTTCACCCGCAACTCCATAACTCTTGGTAGATGCAAAATAGAGGCCGGTGGCTGGGACTTAGTCGTGTAATTTCAGTCACTTATTACGCAGGCCTCGAGGGGTTTTAGACAAAGGGCAGCATGATTCCTAAGCGCAGAACTGAACCCAGCGTATCGAAGAGTTCACGGGTGATGCCGAATCGACCTAGGGTGGAACTGCAAATTACGCCGAAGCCGCAGGCCGCCGCGCTGAAGCCTCCCGCGGATAAGCCTAGTATCGCAGAGAAGCAAATCCCACCTAGGAGCGGCCCAATCGCGCCCCAACCCCACGTTGCTACCGACGACGGACTTGGAGCCGTCAATGCCCAGTTCGTATCCAATCTTAAAGTAGAGAAGCCGGGATTTTCATTCCTTGGTAATCCTCAGCAGCTGGCCGAGAAGCTGTCCACCGTGGGATACCAGTGCCTTCCGTTTCTGGCTATTCAAGTGGCGCTGCTGCTCAATACCAAGAGCTCGCGCATCAAGGCGTTATTGCTCGAGGGCCCCTCGGGCTGTGGTAAGAGCTTCTTCGCGAAAAGCCTAGCCAAGATCAGCGGTGCAGAATTGATGTGCTTGAGCTGCTATCGCGGCATGCCGACACAGAATCTGATAGAGGCACCATCAACACTGGCCATGGCGAATGCCATGGTCGGAAAGCTCGAAGGAAAGGGCGAGGATCTAATGAATCTTGGGATTCTGTCGCGTGCCTATTTAGCGTCGCAAAAGAAGCCCGTCATATTACTTATCGATGAGCTCGATAAACCGGACGGCTCCATTGATACCTTCTTCCTTGGTCCGATCCAGGACGCTCGCATCTGGCTCGAATCGCGCCCGCCGATTGATGCGAATGTCGACAATCTTCTCATGATCTTCACCAAGAACTGGAACCGCACGCTGGATGAAGCGTTGCTTCGCCGCGTTCATCCAATCAAGCTTACGTATCTGGATTCAACGCTGGAGCGAAAGATCCTTTCCGGACACTGCCATCCGCAAATCGTATCGAATGTCGTGAGCATCGCGGACCGCATGCGAAACAGCGGAGGGTCTTACGCCTTCGAGCGTCCGCCGGCTCCCGAGGAATTGCTCTCTGCGGGTCAGTACATCGCGAAGATGCTCGAATGGGGAATTATGGACTTTGGTGCGATAGGGCGGCATATATGGGCCACCTTAGCCAAGTCAGAACATGATCGTGCGGTCTTGGAACACATGATGCGATTCCACCCTGATTTTCTCGATCCTCTTTTCCCGGACGCCAAGAATACGCCGATCGATGAGATTTTCGCCCGTCTCGGTCGTATCGTGTTAGGCGGTATCGTGGATGATCCCGATCGCATACGCCGCGAGCAGGCTTGGAAGGATATCGACAATTACTAGAGTTCTCTCCAGAACTTGCCAGAGCCCGGTTCCTTCACTACAATTTGCGGCATGGAGATTTTGCCCCAGCTTCTGGTAAATGCGCTCATTGCAGGCAGCATTTATGCGCTAGCAAGCGCGGGCCTCTCTCTTACATACGGATTGTTGCGCATTCTCAACTTCGCGCACGGTCATTTGATGATGGTGGGCGCGTATCTCTTCTATTGGGCGGCCATTGATCGCGGTTTGGGATTAATAAGCTCCGCGCTCATCACCATCGGTGGGACGATAGTGCTGGCAGTCGGAAGCCTGAAATTATTCATTCTTCCTTTTTCTCGTTATAGTTTTTTCCTGGCTTTCGTGACCACCTTGGCCCTCTCCATCATTCTGGAATCGAGCATTTCTATGGCATTCGGCGTGAATGTCAAATCGCTTAGTGTTGGGATGGAAATAACGAGCTATGAAGTCGCCGGAGTTTATATCACCCCGGTTCAGATCGTTATCATTGCCAGCGCATTGTTGTTGTTGTCATTCCTGGCGCTTGTCATACATTCGACGTCTCTTGGCCGGAGGGTTCGGGCAGTTTCGGAGTTCGCATCGGGCGCCGAGTCCTTGGGCCTCAGCAGTCAGCGAGCGCAATATATATGCTTCGTCGTGGGCTGCGTTCTTGCAGCCTATGCCGGGGTGCTGGTCGGTTATGAAACCAACTTGCAGCCGACCATGGGCAACGCCTATACCATTAAGGCTTTTGCCGCCATGATTCTTGGCGGACTCGGAAATATTTGGGGAACGGTTCTGGGGTCCTACCTTTTGGGACTAGTCGAAAACCTGAGTATTGGGCTCGATTTCGGCTCGTACAGTATTCCAGCTGGGTACAAGGATGCGTTTGCCTTTGTCATCATATTGCTCGTTCTGCTCATTCGTCCGCAGGGGCTGTTTGCGGTAAAGGGCAGAGTGGCCTGATGGATTATTACATTCATCTTCTCATTCTCATTTGCATCTATTTGATCTTGGCCCAGAGCTTCAATCTTACCTTCGGATTGGGACGGCTCTTCAATTTGGCTCACGTAGCTGGCTACGCCATAGGTGCCTACACCAGCGCACTCTTGTCGACTGAGCTGCAGGTTCCATTCCTCGAATGTATCGCGGCAAGCATGCTTCTGAGTGGATTGTTTGCGCTGCTTATTGGGGGCATCTCTCTACGCCTGGAGCAGGATTACTTTGCTATAGGGACGTTAGCCTTTAGCTCCGTCGTTTCTGCGTTGTTGATAAATTGGAAGTCTTTGACTCGCGGTGTTCTAGGAGTTCCAGGAATCCCCCGACCCGAGCTCTGGGGAGTAGACTTCTCGGATAATAAGAATTTTCTGATCCTGATTGCCGTCTTTGCGCTGCTGTCGCAGTGCGTGCTCTTCATTCTATTTAGAAATGGCATGAGCCGATCGTTGCGCGCACAAGCGGAATTCGATCAAGCGTGTCAGGCATTGGGGAGAAACACCCAAGAGCTCCGCAACCTGAGCTTTTTCGTGTCCTCGGCCTTTGCCGGGCTCGCGGGAGCTTTCTTTGCCTACTATATCAACTACATTGATCCATCCTCATTCTCTCTTACCGAGATGGTTTTTGTTTTGACGATTATCGTAGTGGGCAAGCCCGGCTCATTTTGGGGCGTAACAGCATCAACAATATTCCTGGTGCTGTTGCCTGAGCCTCTTAGGTTTCTGGATATTCGACCGGACATTCTCGGCCCTATGAGGCAAATGCTCTACGCCTTGATACAGTTTGGAGTCGTGTACTGGAAGCGAGAGACCCTCTTTCCAGTGGAGAGGACGGTATGAACAACGCGATGCCCATGCTCGACGTTCGGGAAATTACTTTTAGTATCAAGGGGGCTCAGATCCTCGCGGGAGTTTCCTTGCGGGTGGCCGCTGGGGAGACGGTCGGTATTATTGGGCCGAACGGCAGTGGGAAGACTACGCTTTTTAATTGCCTGAGCGGATTTAATTTCCCAAACTCCGGAGTCATCCATTTCAAGGGCGAGGAGATTACCCGCATGCCGCCGTTTAGACGCGCGGGGCTCGGGTTGGGTAGGGTATTCCAGAACTTTGGCGTCTTCCGCGAGATGAGCGTGCTGGACAATATCGTTACTGCGCTTGAAAGCCGACAGCCTTTGCGGTCCACGCTGTTCCCATGGGCTGCTCAGAATAGGCTGAACCGAGAGAAGGCAAGAGAGTACCTGAGCGAAGTCGGACTAGAATCTCACGAACATAAGCGCGCCTCAAGTCTATCGGGCGGACAGATGCGATTGCTCGAGATTGTGCGTACGCTGGCGTTCGGGGCTGACTTGTTCTTGCTTGATGAGCCGACGGCGGGCGTGTCTCCGAAGATGAAGGAGGACGTTGCCGGCATCATTCGGAAACTGAAATCACTGCAAAAGACGGTGCTCGTTATCGAGCACGATATCAATTTCATTCAGAAATTCTGCAGCCGTATCATCGTGCTCGATATCGGAAAGGTTGTGCTCGACGACACCCCAGAGCGGGTTCGGCAGCATGAAATGCTGCAGGAAATCTACTTCGGGTCGGCCAGCGCTGGATAGAAATACCGGCATGGCGCATTCCCGCTGCGCTCGCTGTAGCGATACGGCTAGGAGCTTGCGGGGGTCGGTTCTGAGTGTGCAGATTTTTCAATGTCCAGCTGACGCTCAAGCGCGGCAAGGTCAGAATCCGCCGGATAGAGTTTCATGGCTCGCTGCAGCTCCACCGATGCTGAGTCAACTTTCCCAACTGCGATGAGAGACCGGATATACTCCTGTGCGACCTGCTTTGGTTCGAGGCTGCTCGTTTCCGTGCTGTTAAGAGTGGATAAGATTCCCCGAGCCTCCTCGATTTCGCTCTGATTCAACGAGCGGTTGCTGCCAAGCAAAAGCGCGCGCGCCAGAGCAAATCGAATTTCCTCACTCGTGTTCATCGGGGCAGGGGTCTCTCGGAGTATTCGGATCGAGTCGCCGCGATTGCCCAGGCCCGCGGCGGCGGCGCTCGCCACGCAGCGTGCTCGAACGGACTGAGGAACGGCAGCTAGCGCCTGAGCTGCAATAGGCTGAGCCTTGGCGAATTCTCCTCGCGAGACGAGCAAGCGTGCCTTTTCAGTCAACACCTCTGCGGCTGGGATCAAGGAGTGCTTCGAGAACCATAACGACTCATCCAAGGTCTGGACTGCTTGGTCCGGCTTGTTGCTGCTCTCCTGGGCGAGCGCCAACAGAAAAAGCGTATCGGAATTGCTGGGGCGAAGCTTGAGCGCCTGCTCGAAACTGGAGGCGGCATCCGCGGGCCTGTTGTCGGCGGCGTGAGTGAATCCCTGTCGAATCAATGCAGCTTCATCATCGTGGAGTGCTGAAAGTTTCCCACTACTCCAGGTCTGAATCTTTGGCGCCGGGGGCAGGTACTGGGCTTGGGAGGTTGTCGCAGTGAAAGTCAGCACAAGTACCGGAATGCCAATGGCGAAGGAAAAGTAGTTCATCATGCTCCACGCTAAAATGTCGCCGCCGCATTATACGGGTTGATGCGAAGCGCCACAAAGGGCTGCCAGGCCTTAGGTAGCGCCTGCGTCTGTGCAAAATTGACCGACATCCGCCCAAATTGGCCCTTTCTAAGTGGCTGAATTTCCTATATTCCCTAGGGTGAACAGGGTTAGGCTCGCCGCAACGCACATTTTTTGTAAGTACGGGGTGACCGAGCTGTTCAAAATTGCATCTTACTTTGAGGAAAAAGTGTTGGCCGGGACGGTGGATTCTTATGTTAGAGCCTAGAAAGCGCGTGCTGATAGTCGACGACGAGGCAGGGGTGCGCGATTCACTGCGCCTGCTCCTAAAGAGCAGCTTTGACGTTCATACAGCCGAGGACGGTCAGCAGGCTTTGAGCGTTATCGACGATATCAAACCAGATCTTATACTACTCGATGTTCTCATGCCGAATCTCGATGGCATGCAGACCCTCAAGCAGCTCAAGGAGCGCAGTATCGAAGCTCCGGTCATCATGCTGACGGCGACGAATACGGTTAAGACAGCGGTGCAGGCGATGAAGTGGGGCGCAGTGGATTATTTGAGCAAGCCCTTCGAAGTGGAGGAGCTGACTACCCTGATCATCGGAACGCTGTCGAACGCAGACGTGCGACTCACAGCGGGCGCGGAGAACTCTGGGCGCCATATTCCGGCGCCGGCAGCTGATTTCGGGCCGATGGTCGGCAAGTGCGGCGGCATGAGCGAGTTATTTCAAAAGGTTCGTCAAGTCGCGGAGCGTGACACAACGGTGCTCATTACAGGGGAGTCGGGCACCGGCAAAGAGCTGATTGCGCGCCAGATACATGAGCTGAGCCCGCGAAAGAACAAACCCTTCATCGCGCTCAACTGTGCTGCCATACCCGAGACTTTGATCGAGTCGGAGTTATTCGGTCATGAACGCGGAGCATTTACACACGCCGTGGAACGCCGCATCGGCCACTGCGAGTTGGCGGATGGAGGAACGTTGTTCCTCGATGAGATTGGAGAATTGAGCCTGCCGGTTCAGGTAAAGATGCTGCGCTTCCTGCAGGAGCAGGAGTTTTATAGAGTAGGTCGCTCGAAGCCGATTAAAGTGGATGTGCGCATTATCGCAGCTACAAACAAGAATCTAGAGGAATTGATAAAGTCCAAGATGTTCAGACAGGACCTCTACTATCGCATCAATGTTATCGGCGTAAATCTGCCGCCGCTACGCGATCGCTACGAGGATATACCATCTCTGGTTGAGCATTTTCTCCAGAAG
Source organism: Bdellovibrionota bacterium (assembly GCA_041907145.1). Taxonomy (GTDB): domain Bacteria; phylum Bdellovibrionota_C; class UBA2361; order UBA2361; family JAFLCA01; genus JAFLCA01. Next base: position 54,270 of record JAYRHW010000283.1, on the reverse strand, counting down.
TTCTCCCCGGTTTACGGGGGGAAGAAGCTGCAGCTATCGCCTGAGGCCATGAACATTCTCGTTCAGTATGATTGGCCGGGTAATGTGCGGGAACTCGAGAACGTAATCGAGAGCCTCATGGCTTTGTCGCCGCAGGAGCAAGTGACGGACGCCGATCTTCCGCGCAAGCTGAAGGCACGAAGCAGCTTAGAAGGGTTCAAGGCGCCGGCGTTCGACGATTCAATGAAATTCGAGGAAGCGGAGAAGATGTTCGAGAGCGAGATGATTCTCAAGGCTCTGCGCAAGACGAACTTCGTACAGACGCGTGCTGCCGAGTTGCTTGGGATTAGCCGCCGGATATTAAAATATAAGATGGATAAGCTCGGTATAAGTGACAGGCCGGAAGTAGCGAACAGTCAGAGTGAGAACTCCGAAGAGTAGGTTACTTTTTGAATAGGGAATCCAGGTCCTGCAGTGCCTTGCTCTTAGCAAGATCCCCGCTCTTCGCGAGGGCGCCATCGCGAAACTGAAAATAGTCGCAATAATTCGAGCGGTTCTTCTCGAGTACGCGGTCCGCCTGTGGTTCCTTGCACTGATTGTAGGCTTTATCGTCGAAGTGAGAGCAATTCTTGCAGCAGTGCAGATCTCCATCGCAATGTGGGCAGGACTCTCGCCTTCCAACCTTCTGGCCGGTCGTCAGCGAAAGTTCTTTGGCGCAATGGGCGCAAAAATAAGCCATAGTCGAATCCGTGCAGTAATCTGACCTAGACCGTCATCCTATCATAGAACTTCCGGGCTAATGTCTGGAAACAACGTTTTTCGCTGAGTGCTCTCTTGAGCTTTTGGTGATAATCGTTTGTTATAACGGGGTGTCAAACGCAGGTATGTCATCGAAAAGCCTTGGCGACGTCAAGGATGAAGTACGTGAGATGGTTAGTGACCCCAGGCGCTCCGCTCAGCGCCTAGTGGGGGAACTCCGCTGGCTGTGCCGCGTCATAATTTCTTCTGCAGACCGTTTCTATTGGGATAACGGATTCTCCAAGGCTGCATCCCTCGCATATACCACACTGCTATCCCTGGTGCCGCTCATGGCTCTGGCCTTCGGCATGTTCGCTTCCTTCGCGGTTTCGAGCGAACATATACCGGAGGTGCGCCGATTCATCCTTAAGCAATTCGTACCAGACGTGAATAGCGTGGATACCGCGCTTGCATATCTCAGCACGTTTAGCGAGCGCCTCTCTTCCTTCAATGTGATTGTAATCCTTTTCCTGGTAATCACCTCAATTCTGCTCATGAACTCGATTGAATATATTCTCAATGAGGTCTGGCAGGTGTACGAACCGCGAACGATCGCCCATCGGATCGCTATTTTCTGCGCCATCCTGGTGATAGCGCCTGCACTAGCAATCTCCGCTTACTATTTCAGCTCCTCGCGTGTAGAGCCGATGCTGGCCGGATTCGGCGGGGGGCTTTGGATATACAACTCGTTGCTGCCGTTTTTGATAGATTTCCTCGCCTTCGTCTCGCTCTTTTACCTGGTGCCGAAGGCTCCCGTTAAATTGAGTTCTGCTTGTTTTGGTGCGCTGATGACGGCGATCCTGTTCGGGCTCGCAAAGGAAGGATATGCAGTTTACATCGTGCGATTTTCTTCCTACAGCGCAATCTATACAACCTTAGCCGCGATACCGATTTCTCTCTTCTGGCTCTATATTGGCTGGACGATAGTGCTCTTTGGCGCCGAGCTGTCGTATCAGGCGCAATACCTGCCTCATCACGGCAAAGTTTGGAAACGCTCCGTGCTGAGCGTGGGAGATGCCAGGATGCTGCTGGCAGTGCAGTCGTTGGTCATTATTACGCGGGCCTTCCAACGCGGCGCCCAATTGCCCAATGACATCGAGCTCGCTGAAGCACTTGGCTGCAGTACCGTCGTGCTCAAACCCACCATTGACGCATTGGAGAGGGCTCATATCGTTTTGCGCGGGGACTCTCGCGATATGCCGCTCACCCTCATGCGCAGCCCTGATAAGCTATCCATTTCGGAAATCCGGGAGGCGCTGTTCGGAAGTCGGGCATCCGTGCACTATCCGGCCGAGGTTAGCAGAGTATTTCAGAGCTTTGTCTCGCCTGGACAGGCCGAATCCGTTACACTGGCTCAAATCTGTAAAGAGTAGGAAATGCTCACGACCCATACCTGTTCCAATGGCTTAGTGCTCCTCATTGAAGAAATTCCGCAGGCTGAATCGGCCGCATATGATTTGATCGTGCCGGGCGGCGTCGTATGCGACGAGGAGGGGCATGTCGGTACAAGTCTCTTGCTGGCCGAGCTTATGAGTCGCGGGGCCGGATCTTATCATTCCCGGGAGCTGTCGGAAGCATTTGATGGACTTGGAATTTCTCATGGAGAAAGCGGATCGTACGACAGATTTGTTTTTCGAGGATCTCTCCTGGCGGACGCGCTCGACAGGGCCCTTGAACTTGTGGGTTTAATCGTTCGCGAACCACTACTTCCGGCGGAGGAAGTTGAGAGCATCCAGGGTGTCTTCTTGCATGACCTCGCGTCTCTTATCGATAATCCTGCTCGCCGGGTCATGACTTCCTTGGCAGAGCGGTATTACCCCGGGGTATGGGGGCGGTCGACGCTGGGGACTGAGGAGGGGATCAAATCTGCAACTGCGTCGTATCTTAGGTCTCAGTGGGAGCACCGCATCAGGCCCCAGGGCTCGGTCTTGGCGATTGCTGGAAAGGTCAATAGCGACCGAGTCATACGCAGCGTTGAAAAGCACTTTGGCGCCTGGAAGGGGGAAGCTCCGGCTCTTCCCAGGTTTGGCGCTATGCCGACATTAGCAGCGCATCACATTGACTTTGAATCTGCTCAGGTGCAAATGGCACTGGCGTACCCCTCAGCCGCCTTTGGTACAAAGCATTTTTACGCTGCCAAGGTTGCCACGGGAGTCCTATCAGGCGGAATGTTTGGTCGCCTCTTCATCGAAGTTCGGGAAAAACGAGGGCTTTGCTACAGTGTTTACGCTCGACATTCTGCAACCCAGCATGCGGGAGCTATCATGGCCTATGCAGGTACTACGCCTGAGCGAGCCGAGGAAACTCTGCAGGTAATGGTCGCGGAGCTTCGAAAACTGCGCGGCACGGTGACAGCTGAGGAATTGGCACGCGCGAAAGCCAATCTCAAGGCAGCTCTTATCATCGGTGAGGAATCTACGGGTTCACGTGCGGCATCTGCAGCAGCGGATTGGTGGCTTGGCCGGCGAGTGCGTCCTCTGCAGGAAATTCTAAGTGCCGTCGAGGCTGTTCAGGCTAAAGATATCGATGCCTATGTAGACGCCTTCCCGGTAAATCGCTTTATGAGCATGACGTTAGGCCCTAAGGCAATTCACTCAGATACGTTTGCTTCCGTCCCATAGTCAGCGAGCAGGAGTTTTCATGAGCGACGCTAAGTTTCGAAAGACAGTGCTTAAGAACGGACTCACTGTTCTCGGCGAGCCACGGGCTGAGGCATTAAGCACCGCGGTGGGTTACTTCGTTAGGACGGGGGCGCGGGACGAAGTTGGAAAGGAAGCCGGAGTATCGCATTTCTTAGAGCATATGATGTTCAAGGGGACTGCGACGCGCAGCGCGCTCGACATTACCTACGAGCTAGGCAATATCGGCGCCCAGGCAAACGCATTCACCTCGGAGGAAAATACTGTCTTCTATGCACAGGTGATCCCAGAGTACTTCGCGCAGATGCAATCATTGCTCTCGGACATGCTACGCCCGGCCCTGGATCCGGCCGAGTACGATATGGAGAAAAAGGTAATTCTCGAGGAGATCGCACTGTATCAGGACCGACCCCACTTTTACCTTTTTGAACACGCCATGGCCGATTTTTACTCAGGCCACACGGCCGGTAATTCGGTGTTGGGGTCGACGGCGTCCATCAGCGCGTTAAAGCGCGATGAAATGAAGGATTATTTCGACCGACGATACACCCCTTCGAATATGGTTCTGGTGGGCACGGGAAATTTCGATTGGAATGCGTTTGTCAGTAGAGCAGAGGCGGAGACCTCTGGTTGGAAGCAGTTCAAAGCTGAGAGAAATGTCGGCCCACATCGCGGCAAACCCGTGCGCAAGGAGCTTAAGAAGAAGAATCTCACCCAGTCGCACGTGCTTTTTATGTGCGAGGGGGCTTCGGCGCAAGATCCGGAGCGCTATCCCATGTCCCTGCTCTCCATGATGATGGGGGATTCAACAGGCTCACGTCTCTACTGGGAGTTGGTTGACAAGGGCATTGCGGAAGATGCCGGAGCAGATAATGACGAGAGGGACGGGACTGGCTGTTATTTGGCGTATGCCAGTACATCACCGCAAAAGCTTCCGGAGGTCGCTCGTATAGTCGAGGGCATAATTCGCTCGCCGCTAGAATTCTCGGGGGCGGACCTGGAGCGGGCAAAGGCCAAGCTTTGCGCCAAGATCGCTTTGAGCGGAGAGCTTCCGATGGGCCGACTAATGGCGCTGGGGATGGAGTGGAACTATCGGCAGGCCGTTCATAGTCTTGCCGATACTATTGCCACCATCAAGCAAACTTCGCGCAAGGATATTGAGCGCGCTGTTGAAAGATTCCCCATGGATAGCTGGGCAGAGTACCGACTTTTGCCGGAATAGGCCTAACGACTTCCCGGGCAAATTCTGGATCCTAGCAAAACTGAAATTTAGACAAACGAGCGTATATCGAACGATAGGTGACGGTGTCGCTACTCGTCGTCATCGTCATCGTCTTCTTCCTCAAAGTCCTCGTCGTCATCATCATCGTAGTCGATATCATCGTCTTCCTCCTCCTCTTCCTTCTCCTCCTGGAAGAGATCCGGATCGATTTCCTGCAACGCGTCAGTTACTGCGGAAATGACAGCAGCCACTTCTTCGGCGCTATAATCTTCGTTTTCGATGACTGACTCCACGGCTGCTCGTACTTCGGTGACCAGAGCTGCATCAACCTCCGCGTTTGCCTCGCTATCCTCCTCAGCGCCCTTGCCGGTTACCCCGTAGTCCTCTTCGAGAGAGCTCTGGAGCTCGGCGTAGCCCTCCATGAGTTGTGTAAGCGCGTCGATGATTTTTTCAGCTGCCTTCATGATATTCTCTAACCGCGAAACGATATGATAATTCTACTGGTTCTCCACGTCAGTGCCATTTGCCGTGACGGAAGGAGCAGAATGAGAGTGTATTTGTTATCGTACACCTAGCGAAAAAGTAAAGCGATTCGATGAGCGAAAATCAAGATTAAAACAGGACAGATAGACCGATCGATAATGATTGTACATTGGTCTTGGTTGGGGAATACTTGTGGCGCTTTCCCTGATTGACGTGGCACGTCCAAATCTTGGAGTAACGGTTTGAAAAGAGAACATATTTTTATTGCCTTTTGCTTGGGATTCCTGGGCGGATGCGGGCAAGGATCGCAACCTTCGCTTTCTCCTGCAATTACGACTCCGGCCTTGATTGCCGAGTCTGAGACGCCACGTGAGTTGCTCGGCATTAACAGTATTCTTATTGCAGCTCCAATATTCGACCCGCGGGCGCGCTCCGCATCAGGCGGTCAGAATCGAATTCTAGCGCAGCTTGAACAGGCGGCTCGCGAGCAGATGGATGTGCAATTGATTGATGCTGAGTCGGCAAGAGTTGCAGCCTCCAAAGCTACAAGTGACGACTCTGCGCGTGCTGTGGCCAGGCAGTTCGGGGGAGACGCTGTGCTGCGGACTACCATTTTGCGGTACACGGAGCGCCAGGGATCTGCGGTGGGAGCCACTCAGCCGGCAGGCGTCGACTTTTCCATGCGATTGTTGCGCAGCAGTGATGGCAAGACGGTCTGGACGGCCAGCTACCACTTCCAAGATGAATTTCTTAGCCAGAATCTCTTCAAGGCTCGGCAGCGTTTCAGTTCGGAGGCCGGGGTTGGTTGGCGCAGCGCTCAGGACCTGCTGGCTGATGGGTTTCGATCCGCCCTGAGTCAGCTGTCCTCGCGGCGTATTGAGCAGTTTTCAGGCGGCAAGCCCCAAGGTTAAACCGCACTGGCGATCGTATTTTGCCCGTTTCGCAAACCCCCGTCCTTGGCTATCATAAAACACTGATTTGGATTGCTGCTGCCCGCTCTGTTGAGAGGGGTAGGTTGTCTTAAAGGGTTGTAATGGGCATGACAAACACTGCCACGAAACGTCGCGGGCTCCCGCGTAAAAAGTCAGGCGGCACTTCCGCTAAGGGGCGTAATTTCTCCGCATCGATAGAGTGGGCTAATGAGGCTCTCGCCGTCGTCTTTTTTGCCTTTTCAGTTTTCATTCTCGTGAGCTTCCTATCCTTCCAGGCCGAGCGTGGGCAGCTCTTCGGTCTCGATGTGTCAGATGTAAGACTGTTGCAAAACCCATTCGGACCAGTTGGGCATTTCGTGGGAACGATGCTGTCCGGGTTCATGGGTTGGTGCGCGTTCGTACCCGTGGCCTGGGCACTCATCCTGTCCCGATATTTTTGGAATACCGAAGATCTACTTGAAGATTACGGCAAAACGCCCAAACTGCTGATGTTGTGTGGCTTGCTGGGTATTCTGATTTTCTCGTGTGCGCTAGCAGCCGTTTTTTGGGGAGTTTCGGGCGGGGGCAGCGTCGGCGGGCTGATTGCTCGACCACTCGTTCGACTTTTTAGCACGGCCGGAGCCAGCCTGATTACCGGAGCATTATTCGTTTTGTGCTTTGCGATCGCAACGCGGCAGTCCGTTGCGAGCTTATTCGAGGGGTTCCAGCGATTTTCTCGCGCCACGTTATATGCGCTCTTCATTGGACTTCCCCGCCTAGCGGTGTGGACCGCCCGGCGAGCAGCGGTTTTCTTTCTCCATTCATTAGAACAACTGCCGCAGCAAAAGTCTTCAACTCAGGGCTCCAAGACTTCGAAATCCTCACCGGATGAGGAGGAGAGGGAATGGAAGCTGCCGCGTCCTCGCTTGCGCAAGAACAGCACTGCTCTTGATGAACAGGTTGAGACCTTGTCGGATGATGACGATGATCCTACCCCGAGCACTCAAGATCTATCGGAGCTTGACGATGATTCTCCCGCCGAAGATCTCGGAGAGGACTACTCCCGTGTTGTAGTAAAGCGCCGGGACGCCGAGGAGCGAGCCAAGGCAGCGCAGGCGGCTCGTAAGCGCCGCAAGGAAAAGGAAGAGGAGGAGCGGGAGGTCTATGTGCCGAAGCTTTTTCCAGATTACGAGTTGCCCGATGTTAGCTTGTTGAGTCCTGGGGAGCCGAGCGTCGGCGGCGAGAATGACGATGAATTGCGGGATAAGTCGCGCCAAATCGAGAATAAGCTCAAAGATTTTGGAATTTTTGGCAAAGTTACCCACGTTCATCCAGGTCCGGTCATTACCCTATTCGAGTTCGAGCCCGCTCCTGGGGTGAAAGTCGGGAAAATTGCAGCGTTGCAAGATGATTTGGCCATGAGTTTGCGCGCAAGCTCGCTCCGAATTATCGCCCCGATCCCTAAACGGGGAACGGTGGGTATCGAGGTACCCAACAAGCATCGCGATATAGTTCGACTCCGTGATGTCTTGGAGAGCGAGGCGTTTGTGAACGCCGAGTCGATATTAACCGTTCCCGTCGGCAAGGATACGTACGGCGATCCAGTGGTCGCTGACATCGCTACTATGCCGCATCTACTCATGGCCGGCGCGACCGGCACCGGCAAGTCCGTTTGTATCAACGCGCTTCTCGTGAGCTTGTTGTATCGCGCTCGTCCTGAGGAACTGGGGTTGATCCTTATAGATCCGAAGATCCTGGAATTGAGTGTGTATGAGGATATTCCGCATCTTCGTGTTCCGGTCGTGACCGATCCAAAGCAGGCCAAGGGCGTCTTGCAGTGGGCGGCGAATGAAATGAATCGGCGCTATCGCATGATGCAGCGATTCGGGGTGCGTAATATCGATGGCTACAATGCTCTTGTGCGCGGAGAGAAGGAGAAGTCCCCCGTTGGCGCCGCCGAAGGTGTCATACAGCTTGCAGAGGAAGACGTCGTCCAATCCGGGACCGTTGCGGCGCCAAATGCCGAGCCTGCGGGGATTAACGAGAGCGAGGAAGGTTCGCAGGAGGCGGAGCCGATTGTCGCCGAGGTGCTTGAGCCGCTGCCGAAAATCGTCATTGTGATTGACGAACTCGCTGATCTGATGCTTACAGTTGGCAGAGATATCGAGGAGCTCATCACTCGACTGGCTCAGAAAGCCCGAGCTGCTGGGATTCACCTGATTATCGCAACGCAGAGACCATCCGTCGATGTAATCACCGGGCTCATTAAGGCCAATTTCCCAGCCCGTCTTTCGTTCCGTGTGACGGCGCGGGTTGATTCTCGGACCATTCTCGATCAGATGGGGGCAGATAAGTTGCTCGGTCGGGGCGACATGCTGTTCATGTTGCCGGGCGCAGAGGCACTTCGCCGCATTCATGGTGCCTTCGTTTCTGACGCTGAGGTGAAGAATGTCGTCGAGGCGGTTAAGAAACGCTGCAAGCCTCAATACGACGAGCGGATTCTTGAGATGTGCAAGAAGGTGCTGGAGGAGGACGAGAACAGCGAGACCAAAGATCTTCTCAACGATGAGGGTGAGTACGATGCTATTTACGACCGTGCTGTAGAGTTAGTGCTTCAGAAGGGGCAGGCCTCCACCTCAATGCTGCAGCGAGCGTTTCGGATAGGATACAATCGTGCTGCGCGCATCATCGATATGATGGAAAAGGATGGCTTGGTTGGGCCCATGGACGGCGCAAAGCCCAGGGAGGTTATCGTCCCGACCCACGAGCCCGAGGCCTAGTGGTATTAGCTGGTTAGAGCAGCACTCATCTCCGGGCGCCAGCTAGTCTGCCGAAGCGCTCAAAAAATGGAACGTCGTATGAATAGTGGCCTGGTGCGGGCTGAGTAACACCTTCAAGTGTGTTGAAGTTGTTTGATGTGTCTGACCACTAAGATAAAAATTTTTCCAACATTGTGGATAACTCGCTCGTCATGGATCGAAGAAAGAAAGATTCAACATCTTGAGAAATTTCCAATTCAGTTCCCGTTTTTTATTGATCTTGCCGCGAGGCGAAGGTACTTAAGAGTCAGAGTGAAGAGAGCGGTGGCTCTCTGAGACGTAGAGAAGTGAAGGCCTTGTCTGTTCATCGTTGATCTCTCTGGTTCGCCAGTGAAGGAGATGAGGGGAGGCTGCGATAGACGGGAAACCGATTTTTCGTTCGCTTGCTTTCAGTTTGACGTCTTGGAATCCATTGTTTTGGGTGACCGACTCTCATGGAAAGGGCTTCGTTGGGCGACCAGCGGAGATCGTCAGATAGCGCGAAACAAGGCTTCGGCTTTGTCGCGGTATCGATGGAGCAAAGCCCTCGCTTCTATCAACCCGAAAGGGTTCGGTGGAGGATCTGAGAAAAGCTGTAAACGGTGAAACTGGAAACAGGAGTATCCGCAATTAGCAAAACTGATGACAGCGAATCCCGAAAGGGAGGAAGGTCTTGGTGGAAAAACCTGCGAAAGTAGGTACTGTGAAAACAGGCAAAGCCACTTTGAACGAAAGCTGCAGACAGAAAAGGCTGCGATATTCAAAACATTGCAGTTTAAACTCAGGGGGTGATTAGTCTACCATTGGAGATCTTTACTCAGGTATCCAAGCTTCGACTGGCCTAACGGTCAGTGCTCTCAGACAGGACCGACTTTCGCTAACCCGGGAGTAGGACACCATCGCAAGAGCGCTTGGAGCTTAAAGACAAAAGTTTCGTCTCTCGAGGGACTTAACTTTCTGCCATGCGCGCGGCGGCATTCTTAGTGGAGACACGAGGAAGCCGCCGCGCTTTATTTTACCTTTCGGAACTTGGCTGCGCCAAGATTCCGAAGACGGGCAAGGGCCTAGCCCCTGCACCCCATCCCACCGTTAATATTTAATATTTCGATACTTGGCTGCGCCAAGATTCCGAAGACGGGCAAGGGCCTAGCCCCTGCACCCATCCTCTCGCTAAAATCTTCGGCACTTCGAGACGCCAACCATTCCGCGGACCGGTAGGAGGCGAAGGCCTGACAAGCTCTCCATAGGATTAAGATAAAAGCAGCCAGTTTGCCTAAGTATCTGAACTAGCTTATTATCCCTCCCTTATGCGTTGGGTCGGAATTCTTCCATTTCTTCTATTTGTCGTTGCTCCCGCGAGCCTCATGGCTGAGCAAGGAGACTTCTCCTGTTCCGGCGGCAAGGCGCTTGCCGTAGCTAAGGGACGGGAGGTGGTTCAACACGTCCAGGAGGCCTACAGCAAGGTCGCTTCACTGAGTGCCTCGTTTTCCCAAGACTCCTTTGTTTCGGCGCTGGAAATATCTGAAATGAGTTCTGGCACCGTCTGGTTTACTAGACCTGGGAAGATGAAGTGGTTGTATCTATCCCCGGAGGAGCAAACGTTTCTCGTTCGTGATGGAACTCTGTGGTACTACCAAAAGAGTGAAAATCAGCTGGTTATCGACGATTTCAAAGACCGAGTTATATCAGACTTACCGGTAGCCTTTCTAATGGGGCTAGGGAACCTCAGCAGAGATTTCAATTTACTGAGAGCTTGCCCTGGTGCTGTTGGCACTATCCTGGAGTTTGCCCCTGGACAGACAGCCCAGTCGACGCCCTCCAGCTCCCTCAAAGCCTTTAAGCTTCTCGTCGGCGACGACTTCTATCCCCGCGGCGCCGCCGTGACCGATGTAGGAGGCAATACCACCTCGATTTTGCTTTCGGGACTCTCCGTTAATGTCAAAGTTCCGGAGGATACTTTTGCCGCCAGCTTTCCCAAGGGCGGAGATATAAACGATCGCCGCAAGAACCCCGGAGCCTAGTCGTATGAAATCCAGACTATCCATCGTCGGAGAATCAACAGAGGGAGCCGCGTGCTGCGCCGATGGGGTGAGTATGAACGTCCGCACGCATGATTACGCCCTCGAACCCAAATCGTTTCGTGGCCGCGCTGCGGTTGTCACTCTGGGTTGCGCGAAGAATCAGGTGGACTCCGAGGTAATGCTGGGTGTTCTCAAGAGCAGCGGATACGAAATCGTCAGCGAAGTTTCTCAGGCGGACGTCGCTATCATCAACACCTGCGGATTTTTGGAGTCCGCTATCCAGGAGAGCATCGATTGCATTCTCGACGTCGCCGAATACAAGTCACAAGGCCGCTTGCGAAAATTAGTTGTGGCCGGCTGTCTCGTCGAGCGCTACCGCGGTGACTTGCGCGCCGAACTTCCTGAAGTCGACGCATTTATTACCACTCAGGATGTAATGAGGGTCGCGGAAGCCGCCGGGGGTGTTTTGGAAGATACGTTATCCTCGGCCGCCCGCCCGTACTTCTTATATGACGATTCCACGCCGCGCTATTTGGCAAGCAAGCGACACACCGCCTTTGTGAAGGTCTCTGAGGGATGCAATAGGCCCTGCACCTTCTGCATTATTCCCAAAATCCGGGGTAATATGCGTAGCCGCTCCATCGACTCGGTGGTGCGAGAGGTAGCGGCCCTCGGAGAGCAGGGGGTAAGGGAGATTAATCTGGTTGCCCAGGATTTGACCTCGTTTGGCGGCGACCATAAGGGTGGAAATCTCGCTGCGCTGCTCAAGGCCCTTGACGCAGGCAGGGCGGTGGATTGGATTAGACTTCTGTATGCCTATCCCATCGGCGTTGATGAGGAGCTCTTAGACTCAATCGTGGCCTTGCCGAGAGTATGTAATTACCTGGACTTGCCGCTGCAGCACGCAAGCGAATCGGTGCTCAAAGAGATGAAGCGCCCGCTTGGCCGATATTCACCGCGCAGAATTGCAGAGTTTATTCGCAGTCGGCAGCCTAGCATCGCTTTGCGTACCACGTTTATTGTCGGATTCCCCGGTGAGAGCGATAGCGATATCGCAGAACTAGAGAACTTCGTCCGCGAAGGCTACTTCTCATCCGTCGGCGTATTCACCTATTCGCCGGAGCTGGGAACGCCGGCTCATGACCTCAAGCAACAGGTTGAGGAGTCAGTTAAAGCGGAGCGCCGCGAGCGCATCATGCTCGCGCAACAAGAGGTAAACGAGAGGCGGCTGGATGGCTTGCGAGGACAGGTGCTATCGGTCCTCGTGGAGGGGCAGCACGATGAGACTGAGCTGCTCCTTGCGGGACGTTCCGAATTTCAGGCTCCCGACGTCGACGGGATTGTCATTATGAACGATGCCGAGTTCGATCTTGCCGAGGTTCCCACGGGACAGTTCGTCCCGGTTGAAATAACCGAGGTTGCTGGGTATGATCTTGTTGGTAAGGTCAAGCGCGGAAAGACGGAGAACAGGGCGGTTTCCGAAGACGTTCAGACATTATGAGCAAGCCACGCATCGGAATATTCATCATCGCCTACAACGCGGTTAACCACCTCATCAAGACCCTCTCTCGTATACCCTCTGACCTCTATGAGCAGGTCGATGAAATTTTTGTCATCGATGACTGCAGCAAGGACAATACGTACTATGCTGCGCTTGGTTACAAGTATGAGAACAAGATTGAGAAGCTAACGATCCACCGCAACGAAAAAAATCAGGGTTATGGCGGCAATCAGAAGGTAGGATATCGCTACGCCATCGAAAGGGGGCTCGACATAGTCGCGCTTGTCCACGGAGATGGGCAGTACGCCCCCGAGGCTTTGCCGTTCCTCCTCGAGCCGTTAACAGAGGGAAAGGCAGACATGGTTTTTGGTTCTCGAATGTCCACCAAGGGCGCCGCACTCAAAGGGGGAATGCCGCTCTACAAATTTATCGGCAATCGAATCCTGACAGCGGTCCAGAATCACCTTTCTGGATTGCACTTGAGCGAATATCACTCGGGGTATCGGCTGTACTCGACCGAGGCACTTAAGCGTATTCCCTTCGAATCCTTTACGAACACCTGGCATTTTGACACGCAGATTATTTTAGCGATGGCTGAGCGTGAGATGCGCATCGTGGAGAGGCCAATCCCGACCTATTATGGCGATGAGATCTGCCACGTAAACGGCATTCCGTATGCTCTCAACTGTCTTTACACGAGCTACCAGTTTTACCGTAATCGCCAGCGCAATATCATTTCCTACCCTGGCCCGCTCGATGTACCGCGCCTGGCCTCGGGACGAGCCGAGTCGGGTAAGTAACAGTCTGAAATCTCATGGTTTTTTGTGTACTTGTCTTAGGGAACATGTATTCAGTCTTCGCTCATAACCTTTGAGTCTGTAGAGCGAGGTAGGGTAATCTCACTAACCAGACATTCTATTCGGTTTTCCTCGGTTTTTGATAATTCTTGTAAACGCCTTATCCGGCGCTAGAAATCGGGGAAGCCTCATGAGTGCTCGTCGCAAAGCTATTCGTCAAAGAGATCTGGTGTCCTACGGACGCCGCACCCCGCGCTTCGATTTTGCCAGACTTCGGGCCGAGGCTCGGGAGGTCTGCCGGGCGGAAGTACTGACGCTCCGAGAAAGCTCTGCTAAAAGCGAATCTGAAGCAAAAGAGCCGCCAATTCGTTCCGTTTTCGGAAAACTTCCGGCTAACCTCTAAAAGCCTGCGGATCTCTACTCACCCCTGGCACCCGGACTTCTTTCGCAGTAGGGTTAAGAGAGTGATTTTTCAGGAAATGACCGTGCCTGCGTTGGCGGTGTTTCCCCTCCTTAACCTAAGGGTCCGCCATGGCCAAAAATAAATTCATTATAGGACTTAACGAGATTGGGCAATCGATCTGGTACGACAACCTGTCCAGGGACGTGCTCAACTCCGGCGAGCTCGCAAAGATTATCGACTCTGGAGTTTCAGGCCTTACGAGTAATCCTACGATATTCAAGAAAGCAATCGCGGACAGTAGCGACTATGATGCCGACCTTGGTCCTTTGGCGAAACGAGGAATGAGCGCACAAGACATCTGCGAGGATCTCATGATAGCCGACGTTGGCGCCGCGGCTGATCTTCTCCTTCCGATACATACCGCCTCAAATGGCGCTGATGGGCATGCGAGTATCGAGGTATCTCCATTTCTGGCGGCCGATACGAAGGGGACTCTCGATGCCGCTAAGCGATTATGGGCACGGCTCAATCGACCGAATATCATGATCAAAATCCCCGCCACCCCTGAGGGGTTGCCCGCCGTAAAGGCGGCGCTCGAGGCCGGAATAAACGTGAACATTACGCTGATCTTTTCTGTCGCGGTGTATGAGCAAGTTGCGGAAGCATACCTTTCCGCGCTCGAGGCGCGTGCTGCCCGCAATCAGGATATCAAGGGGCTGGCCTCGGTGGCGAGCTTCTTCGTATCGCGCGTAGATACAATATGCGAAAAGGCATTCGACGCGCTCGTGAAGTCGGGCAAGGCAAAGGCCGAGGACAAGGCTCAATTCCGCGCCAAAATCGGAGTCGCTAACTCCAAGCTTGCGTATGAGCGCTACGAGCAGCTCTTCAAGGGGGAGAGGTTTGCGAAGCTCAGGTCGCGAGGAGCTCATGTTCAGAGACCTTTATGGGCAAGCACGGGAACAAAGAGCGCGGATCTAAGCCCGGTGCTTTATGTGGAGGAGCTTGCGGGACGCGAAACAGTGAATACAGTCCCTCCGCAAACGCTAAACGCGTTGCGAGAAAATATGACAGTTGAACCTCGGCTCCATCGGGGACTTTCCGAGGCCAAGGGGTTGGTGGCTAAGGTGAACCAACTTGGACTGGATTTCAGTGATTTGCTTCTACAGCTGCAGAAGGAAGGTGTAAAACTGTTTTCAGAATCGTTCCAAGAGCTGCTCGACTCGATCGAGAAAAAGCGCGCTCGTTTTACGTAGCGTCACGGGTGGATCGCGGAATAGAAAAGGGACAATACAATGGAAAATCCGTTTGCCGAAGGTGAGAATCGTGTCATACGGCCTCCGGCCACGGCAGTTGTGATCTTTGGGGCATCAGGCGATCTTACCCACCGAAAATTGATCCCCGCCCTCTACAACTTAGCGTTCGACGAATATCTGCCTTCTGGCTTCGTGGTCATCGGGGCTGCTCGTTCCAAGTTTACCGATGAGCAGTATCGGGCTGATTTATTCGAGGCGGTAAAGAAGCATTCTCGTCGCACGGTCAGCGATGAGTTGTGGCAGAAGTTTGCTCAGAACATCTTTTACCAGCCGCTCGACGGAACGTCGGTGGCCGATTTTGCTAAACTCCGAGAGCGTCTGACGGCTCTTGGTAAGGAGCGAGGGGAGGATTTTAATTATCTCTATTATTTAGCTACTGGTCCTAATTTCTTCGGGCCCATTTCCGCGAATTTAAAGGCAGGCGGGTTGGTCGAGGAATTCGGCAAAGGGCAGCGGTCTACGTCGCTAATTATCGAGAAGCCGTTTGGGCACGATCTAAGTTCCGCGCAGACTCTGAATACCGAGATTCGAAAGAGTTTTGCCGAGCAGCAGATTTACCGTATCGACCACTACCTCGGAAAGGAGACAGTTCAGAACATCTTGGTCTTCCGCTTCGCCAATGGGATGTTCGAGCCGCTTTGGAATCGAAACTACATCGATCATATTCAGATTTCGTTCTGTGAGGACATCGGAGTAGGGAGTCGCGCTGGCTATTTCGATCAGAGTGGAATCTTGCGCGACATCATTCAAAACCACCTGCTGCAGATATTGGCGCTTCTGTGCATTGAGCCGCCCATTTCGCTCAGCGACGCTGACGGTATTCGCGACGAGAAGGTGAAGGTTCTTCAGGCCATTAGGCGCTTAAAGCCGGAGGAAGTTGCAGCGAACACCGTGCGCGCTCAGTACACCAAGGGGTTCGTCAATGGCGACCCGGTCGCGGGATATCTCGAGGAAAAGGGTATAGCGCCAGGGTCTATTACTGAGACCTTTGCCGCGATGCGACTGGAAATCGATAATTGGCGCTGGGCTGGCGTGCCTATTTATATACGCGCGGGGAAGCGTCTACCGAAACGAATCACGGAAATCTCAATAGCATTCAAGCGTGCCCCTGATTCGATGTTTCGTGGGCGGCAGGTTGGCGATCTCGAGCAAAATACCCTGGCAATTCAGGTACAGCCTAATGAAGGCATCTCGTTGAAGATTAGCTCCAAGGCGCCCGGTCCCCGAATGCGCGTGCGCCCCGTTGTCATGGATTTTACCTACGGTAATTCCTTCGGTGTCGCTTCCCCGGATGCCTATGAACGTCTTCTGCTGGACGCCATGAAGGGTGATGCCTCGCTGTTTACCCGCGACGATGAAATAGAGGAGGCGTGGGATTGCTTGGCCCCGGTTCTTCAAACCTGGGCACAGAAGCCGGGGTCGGCGGAGCATGTGCCCGCCATGTATCAGTACGCGTCCGGCTCGTGGGGCCCTTCCGCCGCAGCCGGACTACTCAGGGATCGCAAACATACCTGGCGAAGATTGTAGGGTATGACCACCCGTTACGCATATGTCCCGGCGAAGCGCGGCGATGTCGGAGCTGCGCTGACCTCGCTATTCGCGGGCATGGAAAGCGAGGATACCCGTTACAGTCGGTCGACAAACTATAATGTGATCGTTCCGCTCAGTCGACGCGAGCTGCTCGATAGTCTCGAAGACGATATCGACGCGCTCTCCCTCTGTCATCCAAGCCGGTTTTTCGTCTTCTATTTGGATGAAGCCCTGTCCGAACTCGAGGTTTCTGTTTCGGCTCGGTGTCAAGCGCTGTCCAAGAAGGAACATGTATGTTCCGAGGTGATTCGAATTGGAGGCTCTCGCAAGCAGTTAGCCGCCTTGCCCAGTCTTATTCGTGCCAATTTGCTCACGGGAACGCCCTCCGAATTCTATCTGTACGATGCGGGCTTTCTCGTCAGCGATTTGCGTGAGATTGCATCGCTTGCGGACACCGTGATTTTGGATTCCAGTGATTTCGAGGGACGATATCAGGATCTCGCCGCCGTTCGCGCACTCACAAAGACGACTCTGGATTTACAATGGGTTGCTTTGGGCATATGGCGCGATGAGATTAAGGATCTGTTCGGACGCTCCATCGTTCGGGAATACGTCGACTCCATACAGTCAGTGAGCATTACTTCGGAGAGTTCGACGTGCAGAGGAGAGTCAGCGCCGGCGGTGCTCCTCGGCGCATGGATTGCCTCGAGGCTTGGTGTTTCTACTCAGGTCACTCGGGCTGGGCATCGCTGGGAATGTACCGGGACCTCCGGGCGAGCGATTCGGCTCGATTTCACCGCCGTTTCAGGCACAGGTGATCCGGGGATCCGTGAAGTGCTCTTTAAGTTCGAGCCCCTCCGGATCGGCCCCGTGCCTCAAGAGCAATATATTCGCCTATCCCGAGGCGAGGTGTTGAGCTCGACGGTCGAGCTGAGGGTCAGTTTCCGCTCCAGTAGACCATTTGATGACGATACTCGCAGAGGACGGCTCCTGCGCTTCTTCTTGATCGGGGAGTCTATGGCGAACTATACTGCCTCGGCGCGTCTGGCGCAGGAATTTAGCGCTAGAGGATCGTAGATTCGCGGACTAGTCCTGGGAAATATATGAAGGCCACGGTAGAAATTATAGAGCCTAAACTGTTCGCGGGTGCCGTGGCAGACGAGATCGTTGCGTCGTCCCGCGAGGCGCTCAATGAACGCGGCCGGTGCTCTGTGGTGCTGGCTGGCGGCAGTACTCCAGGCTCAATCTACCGGGCGCTTTCTAAGCCGCCGCGGGTGGAGGATGTGGACTGGGGCTCGTTGGTGCTGTACTGGGGCGATGAGCGCTGGGTTCCTCACAGCGATAACATGAGCAATTTTAAAATGACCCAGGAGACACTGCTTAGCCAGGTCTCGGGACAGACACCTGTAATTCATCCCGTCGATACGAGCCTTAAGTCGCCCGAGGAGGGGGCCCGGGCGTACGCGGCGGCAGTTCGCAATGGCGAGAAGCTTGGAGCGGACGAGTTGCCTGTGTTCGATATCGTCCTGTTGGGAGTCGGAGAAGATGGGCACACCGCTTCGATTTTTCCTGGTTCGCCTCTGATTGGGGCACGCGGTAATTCTCTATGCGCAGCCGTGACCCATCCTGAGGATGGTAAGCCAAGAATTTCGATGACTCCTGACGCATTGTTCGGAGCACGAAAGATCTTCTTCATCGTCAAGGGTGACAACAAAGCAGACATCATGCGACAGATTCTGGAGTCGGACGAGCCTGCGGCAAAGTACCCCGCTCGTTTATTCGAATCCGCAGCGGAGCGTGTGACCTTCTTTTTGGACTCCGGAGCCGCCGCGAAACTAAGCAGGCATAAGGGCTAAGGGTGCTCAAACTCGCACTTTCTGACGAGCGTGAGCGCTTTCGCGAGGAATTGCGCAAGTGGCTCGTCGCGCATCCTCCTCCGTCATACGGAGATAATTCTTCACTTGAAACTTTCGTCCGCGTGGGTCGTGAGTGGCAGCAGACGCTCGCGAGCGGCAATTGGGTCGGCGTGCATTGGCCGAAGGAGTTTGGGGGGAGGTCCCTCAGTCTTGTGGAGGAAGCTATTGTGCAGGAGGAGCTGGTGCGTGCCCGTGCGCCGCAGCTCCTTGGACTGTTCGGGCTGACGATGGTGGGTCCCGTACTGATCCGGCACGGAAATGAGCAGCAGAAGAAGCGTTACCTCGCAGCCATATTGAACGGCACTGAGGTTTGGTGTCAGGGATTTTCTGAACCAGGCGCCGGTAGCGATCTTGCGGCGATCAAAACACGCGCCACTCCTTCTCAGGGCGGATTCCTCCTCGAGGGACAAAAGATCTGGACAAGTTTTGCGCATATCGCGCAGTGGTGTTTCGTTCTTTGCCGCACATCTGACGCAAGTGGCAAAAAGCACGAAGGTCTTTCATACCTTCTCGTTGACATGAAGAGCGCCGGCATCAGTGTCCGCCCACTGAAACAAATTTCCGGGGATTTGGAATTTAATGAGGTCTTTTTCGATAAGACCTTCGTGCCACAGGAAAATGTCGTCGGTCAGGTCGGAGATGGCTGGAAGATAGCAATTTCCACGCTGATGTACGAGCGCGTGGTCTTGACCTTCGCTCGGCAGCTGCAATCGGAGGTGGCGCTGCGTGAATTAGTAGCCCGCTATCGCGATCGTCCGCGACCTGAGCTGCGGCCTGCGCTGGCTCGCGAGATTTCCCGAGCATGCGCCATTCGTGCGCTCGCATACGAGCACCTCCTTTCTTACGCTGACGGTAAGCCTCCAGGGCCGGAAGGGTCTCTTGATAAATTACTATGGTCAGAGTCTTTTCAGTCCATCGCTAAGCTTGCGCTGGAGCTCGATCCACTGAAGTCCGCTGGAGGCGAGCACGGAGCAGCGCATGCGGACGTCCACCGTTACCTTTATTCTCGTGGACGAACGATAGCCGCTGGAACCTCCGAGATTCAGCGCTCCATCATAGCGGAGAGGGTTTTAGGGCTGCCGCGGGGTTAGGCGGAGCCGAGATCATATTCCTTTCTGTGGCACGGCATAAGGCATACAGCGTCTCGCAGCGCGGGACGGGTAGGTCGTAAGATTTCGCAATCCGAATAATCCGTCCTAGGACGTAGTCAATCTCTGATTTGCGACCACGCTCCAGGTCGATGAGCTGCGAATTTCTATTATCTCCGACTGATTTTACCAGAGAGAAAATATATTCGTTGGTGAGATCAGGAAATGAAAAACCCTCCTTTAGGGCGACCGAGCGAGCTTCACCTAGAATTTGAACGGCAAGTTGGGAGAGATCGCTATCCTCAATGAGGGCCTTATTACTGGAGCGAACGAGGGTGCATATCGGATTGGTCACGACGTTGAGGAGTGCTTTGCGCCACTCGGCAGTCGCCACATTTGACTCAATCGTGACAACGGCGCCGGCCGCCAGCAAAATGGATTCAACTGTTCGCAGCGACGACTCATACTCAGAAGAGGCAGCGAGCGCTACCTTGAGCTGGCCAGTCTGGACCACTGCGTCGTATGTCTCAACGAACCCGGTGCTTACAAGCGCACGTACTATCGGCGCTCGGCGCGCTATCAGCTCGGCACATTCCTGATAAACGCCCAGCCCGTTGCTCAAGACGACTACCGGGCAGGTTGGACTGAAGAGAAACTCGGCGGCCTTGAGCGCGTCCGGAGCGGCAAAGGCCTTGGTGCAGACCCATAACGAACCGACCTGCAGCGGTAGAGCACTCAACGATCCAACATAGCTTACTCCTGGAGGAGGGTCGGAGCGTTTAAGTTGTTCAAGCTTATTGGAGCGAGCGACAACGGTAACCGGCACGATCTTAGAGAGATGAGCAGCCAGGCCTAGGCCGACTGCTCCGGCGCCTATGATTCCGATGGGAAGAGGGGGTTCGAGTGGCATGCCCACGAAAGACTTCTACCACCAGACCGACCACTTTTCAAATTGCCAGAAGCGAGACAGCCCGCTAGCCTGTGTCCATGCGGTTCTCAGTTCTTACCAGCGGCAGTCGTGCGAATTGTACATATCTCGAAAGCGGCGATACCCGTATTTTGATCGATTGTGGGCTATCCGCCAAGCAAACCGAGCGGCGACTTGAGTCGGTGGGTGTCGATCCCCGCAGCTTGAATGCAATCATCGTTACCCATGAGCATCGAGACCATATCCATGGCGTCCCGGTGATGAGTCGAAAGTTCAAGCTTCCTGTGTACGCGAATCGCGGTGCGGCTCGCTCTTTGAGGGGCTTGTTCGCGTTGGAGTTTTTCGAGACTGGTCGGGCTTTTAGTATTGGAGAGATGGATATAGCGCCATTCAGTATCGTGCACGATGCCAGCGATCCGGTGGGCTTCTCGATCTCGGCGCGAGGAATTAAATTCTCGCAAGCCACCGACCTGGGGAAGGTTACCCCTCTGGTGCGAGAGTCGCTGCGTGGATCGAACGCCTTGGTTCTAGAGTCCAATCACGATGAAGAGATGCTGCGCTCTTGCGACTATCCTTGGGAGCTCAAGCAACGGATCTCCTCCTCACATGGCCATCTGAGCAACGACTGTGCGAGCTCCTTTTTGGCGGAGATAATGCACGGAGATCTGGAGCACGTGGTCTTGGGGCATCTCAGCGAGAACAGCAATACACCGGAGCTGGCGTTGAAGGCCGCTGAATCGCAGCTCGCGGGAGGTTCCCTTGGAACGCTCATATGCGCTTGCGTGCAGCGTGAGACACCGATGCTGGCCCTGTAGACCAAGCCTGTTGATTGATTTTTCTCCGCTCATTTTCTACTCTTGGCTTGGACGCCTATCAGTGAGAACTACACGATGATTCCGCGCTATTCCCGTCCCGAGATGAGCAATCTATGGTCGGATGAGAACCGCTTCAAGATTTGGCTTGAGGTCGAGACATTGGCGCTTGAGGGAATGGTAATGGAAGGATCTGCTCCGAAGGAATCGCTTGCGGCCGTCAAGGCGCGCGGCGCATTTGATACCGCCCGAGTGCTTGCAATCGAAGAGGAGGTCAAGCACGACGTCATCGCATTTCTCACTAATGTTGCCGAGCATGTCGGGCCGGAGGCCCGAGTCCTGCATCGGGGAATGACCTCGAGCGATCTTCTCGATACCACTTTGGCTGTTCAGCTGAAGCGCTCGGGGGAGCTATTGTTAAGGGGGCTTGATGCCGCGTGTGATGCTCTTTGGAAGCGTGCTGAAGAATTCAAGTACACCCCCTGCGTGGGCCGAAGCCATGGCATTCACGCCGAGCCTACGACTTTTGGGCTCAAGTTAGCGGGGTGGTACGCGGAACTGCGGCGCGCAAGGAGGCGCCTCGTAGCAGCGATCGACGAGGTCGCTGTAGGAAAAATTGCAGGGGCGGTAGGTACCTATGCTTCGGTTTCGCCTAAGGTCGAGGCGCATGTTTTTTCGGCTTTGGGCCTAAAGTCCGAGCCTGTGCCAACTCAGATAGTGTCCCGTGACCGTCACGCCAGCTTTTTCTCGGCGCTGGCGCTCCTTGCCTGCTCGATAGAGCGTTGTGCCGTCGAGATTCGCCATCTGCAGCGCACAGAGGTTCGCGAGGCTGAAGAAAAGTTCTCTGCGGGGCAGAAAGGGTCCTCCGCCATGCCGCATAAGCGCAATCCCATCTTGAGTGAGAACCTGAGCGGACTTGCCAGACTCGTCCGTAGCTATTCGGCAGCCGCGCTCGAGAACGTCCCTCTTTGGCATGAGCGGGATATTAGTCATAGCTCGGTTGAACGCGTGGCGGCGCCTGATGCGTGTATCCTCATGGACTTCATGCTGGCCCGATTTGCGAGCCTAATCTCCGGACTTGTCGTCTATCCTCAGCGCATGCAGGAAAATCTGGAGCATACCCGCGGACTGGTTTTCTCCGGTACCTTGCTCATCGCATTGGTTGATAGAGGGATGGTACGCGAAGATGCTTATCGTCTGGTGCAGCAACACGCATTGGCGGCTTGGGAGGGGGGCCCAGATCTCAAGGCGCGAGTTCTCGCTGATACCAAGATTTCAGCTGTGATGAGTGCGAAGGAAGTCGAATCGGCGTTTGACTTGAAAAGGCATACCAAACATGTTGATATGATTTTCGATCGAGCTAAGAAATCCACGCTATAATGAGGTAGTTATGCGCGCGCAAGTGCTTGTACGTCTGAAGAATGGGGTGCTCGATGTTCAGGGCAAGGCTATCGAACGCGGCCTATCAGACAACGGATTCTCGGGGATTGCCGATATTCGGGTCGGTAAGTTGGTGGAACTTTCCGTCAAGGCGGAGAGCGAGGAAGCCGGGCGCAAGGAAATCGAGACTATCTGCCAGAAGCTGCTCGCGAATCCGATTATTGAAAATTACGAAATAAAATTCCTATAGGTCGGACGTGAAGGTATCGGTCGTCGTATTTCCCGGTTCGAACTGCGATCATGATGTTTTGCATCTGTACGGACTGCTCGGTCAGAGGGTGCGATCGGTTTGGCATCGCGAGACCGACCTTGGCAGCCCCGATATCGTCGTTATCCCGGGAGGGTTTTCGCACGGTGATTATTTACGAACCGGCGCCCTGGCAAAGCTTTCCCCTATCATGGGTGAAGTGCGGGCATTTGCCGACCGCGGAGGCCCGGTGTTAGGGATCTGCAATGGATTCCAAATTCTGTGTGAAGCTCAGCTCCTTCCCGGGGTGCTTCTGCAGAACTTACCGATGAAATTTCTCTCTCAGTTCGTGAGCGTCAAGGTGGAGCAGAGTTCCACGCCATTTACCAAGGGCATTCAACCCGGGACGGTCGTATGCTGTCCGATCGCGCATTTCGAAGGGAACTTCTTCGCCGACAGCGATACGGTCAAGAGCCTCGAGGATAATGAGCAGGTTGTATTTAGATACTGCGATTTTAGCGGCAGGGTGGATCATAATGACAGGTCGTGCAACCCGAACGGGGCTATGCATTCAATAGCAGGCATCTGCAGCAAGGGGCGTAATGTAGTGGGTCTCATGCCGCACCCAGAGAGGGCCGCCGAAAAGATAGTCGGGTATGTAGGCGGGGAGGCAGGACGCAGGATTTTTGAGTCCTCTATCGGGGCATAACCTGCTTTATTTCCAGAGCAATTGCTCTTTTTCGCGTTAGGTGCTACTTTCCCGGAGCTAAAAATTCACACCTGGGTTCTGGTGAGTTGCTCGTTGAGCACTCACGTCTTGGTGAATATCGAGCTCGTTCTCGCTATTTGTCCTTGAACCTGGGGAGGCTCAACTAAGACGGAGTACATATAATGACTAATCCGACCAATTCGGGGTCGTACGAAGCCCCCGCATATCCAGTTCAAGTTACCATCAAGACTATGCTCGATGCCGGAGCTCATTTCGGACATCAGACGCACCGTTGGAATCCTAAGATGTTGCCCTTCATCTTTGGCTCCCGTAATGACGTTCATATTATCAACTTGGACAACACACTGAAGCTCTGGGAGCGTGCGCGCAAATATGTGGTGGACACCACGAGCCGTGGTGGAACAGTACTGTTCGTTGGAACCAAGCAGCAAGCTCGCGAGTGCGTGCGTCACGAAGCTCATCGCTGCGGCGCTCTGCATGTTACGACGCGGTGGCTGGGCGGCACTCTGAGTAATTTTCAAACCCTCAAATCATCCATCGACCGTATGCGTAGAATGGAAGATTTGCTCGCTCAAGCTGAGAATCCTGAGTCGAAGATTCGCTTGGCCAAGAAAGAGAAGACGATGATCAGTAAGGAGCTCGTCAAGCTCGAAGCAAATCTGGGCGGTATTCGCGGAATGAAGAAGTTGCCTGATTTGGTATTCGTTATCGACGTCATCAAAGAAGAGATCGCTGTAGCGGAGGCTCGCCGCCTGCATATTCCGGTTGTAGCGCTGGTCGATACCAACGCCGATCCAAACCAGATCGAGTTTCCTATTCCTTCTAATGACGATGCTGCTCGCACCATCAAGCTCTTCACTGCAGCGATGGCGGATGCGGTTGCTCAGGGTCGGGCTGAATATGAAGCGCGCCGGCCTAAGGAAGAGAAGAATCGCGATGAACAGTCAGCCTCGATTCAGGCCGCGCCGGCAGCAGAGGAAGCCGCGGCGGCAGCTTCTGCTTAAAGTCGAGCAACGGAACCTAAGGAGGGAGTATGAATGCAGTATCAGCTGATTTAGTGAAGCAGCTTCGTGAGCAGACCGGTGCAGGGATGATGGACTGCAAGGCTGCACTTACCGAAGCCAAGGGCTCGATGGAAGCCGCTGTGGAAATTTTGCGGAAGAAGGGGCTCAAGGACATCGGGAAGCGCGCAGGCAAGACAGCCGCTGAGGGCACTCTCGGCGTGTATGTGCATGCCGGAGACCAGGTAGTTTCGGTTGTCGAGCTTAACTGCGAGACCGACTTCGTCGCTCGCGGTGAGGAATTCAAGTCTGTAGCTCGCGATATTGCTATGCATGTGGCGGCGATGCGACCGCAGTATGTCAATGTCGAGGACGTTCCTGCTGCTATTTTGGAGAAGGAAAAGGAAATTCTCCTGGAGCAGCTAAACGATGCCCAGAAAGCAAAAGCCGATAAGATTTTGCCGGGCAAGCTCGAAAAATTTTTCGAAGATAACGTGCTGGTGCGTCAAATCTTCGTGAAGGACGATAGCGGAAAGAGGTCCATCAAGGATGTCGTGGATGAGCTTAGCATGAAGGTCGGTGAGAAGGTCGTCGTGCGACGCATACAGCGCTTCGAGGTCGGCGAAGGCATTGCCAAGTCTCAGGCTAACTTCGTGGACGAAGTTATGTCCATGACCTCCGGAGCCTAATTTTGCTTATCCTCTTGTAAGGACAGGGCGCCCATGACACAGCCATTGAAATTCCGGAGAATTCTTCTCAAGCTAAGCGGAGAAATTTTAGCTGGGGACAGAGGCTTCGGGATTGATTCGGAAGTCATTGGGCGCCTCGTTAAAGAGATATTCGAGGTATACGAGCTCGGAGTCGAGCTCGGCATTGTCATTGGGGGCGGTAATATATTCCGTGGTATCCAGGCTGGCGCTCAGGGCTTGGATCGATCCTCGGGCGACTACATGGGAATGCTTGGAACCGCAATCAATGCGCTGGCCCTCCAGGACGTTCTAGAGCAGCGCGGCATCGATACCCGCGTAATGTCGGCAATTGAAATGCGGCAGATTTCGGAGCCGTATATCCGACGTAGAGCTACTCGCCACCTCGAAAAAAATCGAGTTGTAATCTTTTCCTGCGGAACGGGAAATCCCTACTTTACCACGGACACTGCGGCAAGCTTGCGCGCGATGGAAATAGGAGCGGACGTCCTCCTCAAGGGAACTAAAGTGGATGCCGTCTATGACTCCGACCCAGCCAAGAATTGCGACGCCGTTCCCTTCGAAGAGCTGACGTTTCTGCAGGTCCTGAGCAAAGAGCTCAAGGTGATGGATGCGGCGGCAATATCCTTGTGCATGGACAACAAGCTGCCGATTATCGTTTTCAATATCGGCGTCGAGGGTAACTTGAAGCGCGTGGTAACCGGACACAAGATAGGCACCTTGGTTCATAGCGAGATTAACGGCAAGCGCTAAGATTTTCATTTACATCGTAGGTGAATCGTATGGCAGGCAAGTTCGGCAACGTTGAGGAGCAATGTAAGAAGACCGTTGAACACTTCAAGAAGGAGGTGCAGCGCCTACGTACGGGCAGAGCAAGCACGAGTTTGCTCGATGGTCTTACGGTAGATTACTACGGCACCCAAACTCCACTGCAGAGCCTCGGGCTCCTTAATGCCCCGGAGCCCCGGCTGCTGACCATACAGGTATATGACGGCGGTGCTGTCGATAGCATCGAGAAGGCCATTCGCCAAGCTGATCTCGGGCTGAATCCATCACGCGATGGGTCGATGATTCGCATAGCGATCCCCTCGCTGACTGAGGATCGGCGTAAGGAGCTGGTCAAGAAATTGCACAAGATGAGCGAGGATGAAAAGATCTCGATTCGCAATCATCGCCGGGAGGGCATTGATCTATTGAAGAAGCAGGAGAAGGACAAGGTAATCGCCGCTGACGACCTGCGCCGAGGGCAAGAAGAGATCCAAAAAATTACCGACCGCTATATCGCGGAGATAGATAAGGCTGCGGCCGCAAAAGAAAAAGAAGTGATGGAAGTTTGAGTTTCGAGGCTGTGGCAGCGGAGGTCTTACGCTCATGAGCAGAGCAGTGCTGCAGGCTCCCGCCGTGCTTCCGCGACATGTTGCGGTCATCATGGACGGCAATGGCCGCTGGGCGAAGAAGCGCTTCTTGCCCCGCATCGAGGGGCATCGGGCAGGCGCAAAGACAGTCCGCATGATTGTCGAGGAGTCGCGCAGGCTCGGTATCCGCTATCTTACCTTGTTCGCTTTTTCCACTGAGAACTGGCAGCGTCCACGCGACGAGGTTTCGTCGCTCATGCGTCTCTTTGCGCAGTACCTCGACAGCGAGCTGGAGTTGATGCTCAAAAATGATATTCGCTTGCGTGCAATCGGAGACCTGAGCCGTCTGCCATGGGAAGTGCAAGAGTCGCTGCAGCGCAATTTCGAGCGAACGAAGGACGCTAAGGCAATGGACCTCATACTGGCGGTGTCGTATGGCGGAAGGGAGGAGCTAGTCGCTGCGGCGCGGAAGATTTCAGAAGCCGTGCAACGGGGAGAGCTTCGCTCGCAGGATATAAGCGAGCAGACGATCACCTCGCAGTTGTATGCTCCCGACGTTCCCGACCCAGATTTGCTGATTCGAACCAGCGATGAGAATCGCATCTCGAATTTTCTTCTGTGGCAGCTGGCTTATTCGGAAATCGTTGTAACGCCCGTGTTGTGGCCGGAATTTAATCGGGAGGAGTACCTTCGCTGTCTTCAGGAATTTGCTGGACGCACTCGGAGGTTTGGGCTCACTGACGATCAGTTGCAGGAGACGCCGATTTCTCCCGGCCGCCCCTAACAAGAGGATCCTCTATGGTTGACGCATCGCTCCGCACTCGAATTAGGACAGCGTTGATCGTTGTGGGGAGCTTTGTCGCTGTCCTAGTACTTGCTCATTTTACTGCAATAGGCCGCTGGTTGTTGCTGGGCTTTGCGCTCACAGCTGTAGCGCTTTGTGCGTGGGAGTTCGCCCAGATGGGGCAAAACAAGGGGAGCGCTGGACGGATAGCCTTCCTCGGTGTCTCCTTGGCTCCGAGTGCCGTTTTCTTGTGCCTTTGCTTTCGTCAGACTGGGCTTTTTGGTTCCTTCATCGATGTTAGTCTTATTAAATCAGCCCTCTTCCTCTCCTGGGCATCGGGTACGTTCCTGGCCTCTCTACTTTTCACTTATGCAGCCCGAGAGTCCTCGGAGTTTGCTCACAGCATTTCGGGCGCCCTTTTTGCTGGATTCGTCCTCATTGGACTGGGCGGAGCAAGTCTACTCGCTCTCGCCATGCTGCCCGGCGCCGTTGGGCCAGTCGCATGGTTAGTTTCGGTGGTGGCTGTGAATGATATCGCTGCCTTCTTTACGGGGCGAAAGTTCCAAGGCCCGAAGCTCGCACCAGCGTTATCCCCGAACAAGACTCTGTCTGGCAGCGCGGGAGGACTCGGTGCTGGGGTCTTGACTGGATTGCTGCTCCAAGCCTTGCTTGGTATCGAGGTCAGCTTGGCATCGTTGGCTGCTTTTTCTGCGCTCGTAGTCCTGGCGGCCCAAACGGGAGATCTACTTAAGTCGTTCCTGAAGCGAGATGCGGGGATCAAGGATAGTGGGACCATATTGCCGGGACATGGCGGAGTGCTTGACCGTATAGATGGAGAATTACTCTCTGCGCCCGTGTTTCTGGCCATTGTGATGCTGGCCGGGGGATTCTAATGCTGGTTCCTGTGCCCGGGAAATGTGACACACCGCCTGATGGGGGACCACGGCGAGTGCTTCTTTGTGGAGCAACGGGGTCGATTGGGCGCTCGACACTCGAGGTGATTGGCAATCACCCAGGTAAGTTCGAGCTCGTGGGTATTACGGCAAATTCGAACGCGGGCGAGTTGGAAAGAATCGCGAGCCTTCACCGTCCGAAATACGTGGGATTATCAGATCATAGGGCCGCTGCTTCGCTGCAGGGAAGGGAGAAGCAGGCCTTCGAATTGGTGGTGGGTGAAGCGGAAACCGCTGAACTCGCCGGTCTGCCGGAGGTTGATGTGGTAGTGGCGGCAGTCGTGGGAGTTGCCGGGCTTCGCTCCGTTGAGACCGCTGTACATGCTGGAAAGACTATCGCACTTGCCAACAAGGAAAGCTTGGTGGCGGCGGGAGAATTGGTCCAGGGGGCCCAAAGCCGCAGTGGAGCAAAAATTTTGCCGGTGGACAGCGAGCACTCGGCCATTTTTCAGGCGCTTCAAGGGGTACAAGCGACAGATTTGGATAGTCTGGTGTTGACCGCCTCAGGAGGCCCTTTTCTGGATCGCAATCGAAGGGAGCTTTCAGGAGTCACTCCAGAGGAGGCGGTACGCCATCCGCGTTGGAGTATGGGAGCCAAAATTTCTGTCGACTCTGCGACGATGATGAACAAGGCTCTTGAGCTCATAGAGGCTCATTGGCTCTTTGGCGTCGAAGAGTCTCGAATCGAGGTACTTGTTCATCCGCAGAGCATTGTGCACTCTCTCGTTCGCCTTTGTGATGGCGGAATGTTGGCGCAACTCTCGGTGCCCGATATGAGGGGGCCAATCGCCTACGCGATGCAGTATCCCCATGGCCGCCTGGGAGAAGTTATGCCTCGGCTGAACCTCGAGGAGGTCGGGCAATTAAGTTTCAGAAAGCTGGACCAAGGCCGATTTCCGGCCCTGCGTCTGGCAAGAGAGGCCCTGGCAGCGGGCGGACTAGCCGGTGCCGTGCTGAACTTGGCGAACGAGGCGGCTGTTCAGGCCTTCTTGAAGCGAAGAATAGCCTTTGATGGCATCGAACCTTTCGTAGAGCAGGCCCTGAGTGATAATAGCCGCGCACCGGCTACGAGTTTTGCCGAGCTCTATACTGCGCTTGAGGAGCTCTGGGAGCTGTTTTCAAGAGATCTCGGTCTGGGTATACTATAAGCTGTGCTCGTGCATTTCGCTGAGTGTAGGGAGGCAGTTGTGGTGTATTTGTGCTCTCCCAGTACCCGCCTAAGGAATTTTCCTGCATGAATATAGAGTATTTTCTCGTTTCGATTCTTGTTCTCGGAATTCTTATTTTCGTCCATGAGCTCGGGCACTTTCTACTTGCTAAACTCAATGGAGTCGGCGTGCTTGAGTTCTCCATTGGATTCGGCCGCAAGATTTGGCGGCGCAAGATTGGGGAAACCACATACGCTATCGGGCTCATTCCGCTTGGGGGGTATGTCCGAATGGTGGGCGACGATCCGCGAGACATGGAGCCCGTTAGCGCGACTCCTGATGAGGAGCTTTCCCCGGAAGACCGGGCTTTACTTAATGATCGTTCGCGCTGGTTCCTCAGTAAGGGATATCTCGCCAAGTCCTCGATCGTTTTGGCCGGCCCGGGTTTTAACCTGTTGTTCGCGGTGCTGTTCTCGATTTTTTCCTTCTACAATTTTGGCCGCATGGTGGCCGTTGACCGCGCCGTTATCGGAGATGTGATTCCCGGCTACCCGGCTGAAAAGGCGGGGTTAAGGGCCAAGGACTTAGTGAAGTCCGTCGATGGTCAGGCGGTGGAGTCCTGGGTAGATATGGCCGATCTGATTCGAAAGTCGGACGGGAAAGCTGTCACGTTCAGCGTGGAGAGAGTAGCCGAGGCCGGGGTGGAAACAAAGTCTTTCACTATGGCGGGAACGGACGATACTGCTGAGATCTCCGTGCTGGAGGGAACAAGCGGCAAACGCTCAGTGAAGATAGGCATCGTGCCCGACACGATTCGCGAACCGGTGGACTTTTACGGTGCTGTAAAGGCCGGGGTGGGACAGGTATCGTACCTTTGCGTCGTTACCGTGCGCGGGCTTTGGGGAATGATTCAGGGAGCCATATCGCCCAAGCATATTTCTGGGCCGATTTTTATCTTCAAGGAAGCAGCAAAGAGTGCCAAAAAAGGCCTTGAGCACGTACTAGACTTCATGACCTTTCTGAGCGTGAGCTTAGCGATCCTGAACCTTCTGCCCATCCCAATCTTGGATGGGGGACATCTCATGTTTTTTACGCTACAGGCCCTAAGGGGAGGCAAGCCCGTGAGTCTGCGAATACAGGAAGTGGCCAATCAAGTGGGCATGCTTATTCTTTTTCTGCTTATGATTTTCGCATTCGGTAATGATCTCTTGAAGCTCTGATGCACACTGTCCTAGGTATCGAGACCAGTGGAAGCGCCACCAGCGTCGCGTTGGTGCAAGGCGGAAAGCGGCTTGATCGTGCATCCGCAGAGGAAGCGGCTAGTCATACCGAGTCACTGGCTCAACTGCTCGGCGAGCTGCTAGCGAGGAACCGTTTACGGGCGACCGAACTATCTGCCATCGTGATCAGCGAGGGTCCTGGCTCATTTACAGGCTTAAGAATCGGATTTGCTTTTGCGAAGGGGCTGGCTATAGCGCTTGATATTCCTGTCTACCCCGTATCTTCTCTTGCAGTTTTGGTGCAGGCGGCTGAGGCGGGTACCGGAACTGTCACAGCTTTGCGTGACGCGCGACGCGGAGAGGCTTTTGTAGAGACGTATGAAATCGCATCGTGCGGCGCTCTAAAGGCCATAGGGCAAGTGTCAATTGTGAAACTCGAAGATCTAGCCAGGGGCGTCGAGGATACGAGCGTATTTGTCTGCGACAACACTCTGGGCATACTTCCGTTTAAGTCGGTTAGAGTCGAACCAGGCGGAGAGCACTCGGTATTTGCCTTTCATGCTTTGGGGGGGCGGATTTTTGGACCAGATCCAAAGAAACTCATAGGGTTAGAGCCCCTCTACGTGAGGGCCGTGGCGGCCAGGACCATCCAAGAGCGATTGGAGATGCCCCGTTGACTGATTTATGGGGTTGTGGCTACAATTAAGAAGGGTTGGACGTTATCGTCCTTATTTCCTTAGAATCCTCTCCATTGCCTGTCCCTATTATAGATTGCAGGGGAGAGCTCCCTTAAAACCTTATTCGCCAATCTGAAAGATAATCTCTAACCGACTAATTTTTCTGTTCGTAATTTTTTCAACCTACTTTTCTCAGTACTTGCCACGAGACCGATTCTATCCAAACGAATATCTTTGTTTGAACCCTTTGCCAGGGAGATGGCAGCAAGCGGCTGTGAGAATATGTTGCCTTTAACCTTGTAGTACTTAGTGCCCAACGGACATACACCATGAACCTGAATGAACTTAAGCGACTGAAGCCAGATGAGTTAATGAAATTGGCTACCCAATTCGAGATCGAGGGCGCTAACACCATGCGCCGTCAGGATCTTATCTTCAGCATACTGACCGCGCAGTCAGAATCTAATGGGAACATATACGGCGAAGGCGTCCTGGAGTGCCTGCCCGACGGGTTCGGCTTCCTGCGCGCTCCCGATTATAATTACCTCCCCGGTTCGGACGATATTTATGTTTCGCCCGCCCAGATCAGGCGCTTTGGTCTCAAGACCGGCGATACCGTGGAGGGGCAAATTCGACCACCGCGGGAGAAGGAAGGAGAGCGGTACTTCGCTCTACTGAAAGTCAATTCAGTCAATCATGACACTTTGGACGCACTGAAGACGAAAGTGCATTTCGATAACCTAACTCCCATCTATCCGCAGGAGAAGATTAAACTCGAGAGCAAGAAGGGTGGAATGTCTACGCGCGTGATCGACCTATTCGCGCCGATCGGTAAGGGGCAGCGCGGATTGATCGTCGCACCGCCTCGCACTGGTAAGACCGTTTTGCTCCAGAATATCGCCAACGCGATCACCGAGAATCACCCCGAAGTGGTTCTGATCGTCTTGCTGATAGACGAACGTCCTGAAGAAGTCACCGACATGCAGCGATCGGTAAATGGCGAAGTCGTGAGTTCGACGTTCGATGAGCCTGCCCAGCGTCACGTTCAGGTCGCTGAAATGGTTATCGAGAAGGCCAAGCGCCTTGTTGAGCACAAGAAGGATGTAGTCATTCTGCTTGATTCGATTACCCGCTTAGCTCGCGCCTACAACACAGTTGTGCCCCCGAGCGGCAAGATCTTGTCGGGTGGTGTGGACTCAAATGCCCTGCATAAGCCTAAGCGATTTTTCGGCGCCGCTCGAAATATCGAGGAGGGCGGAAGTTTGACTATCATTGGCACGGCCCTGATTGATACTGGGTCTCGTATGGACGAGGTCATTTTCGAAGAGTTCAAGGGCACGGGCAACATGGAGCTCGTCTTGGATCGCAAGCTCGTGGAGCGCCGCGTATTCCCAGCAATCGATATCAATAAGTCGGGTACTCGCAAGGAGGATCTCCTACTGAAGAATGACGTCCTTCAGAAGGTGTGGCTGCTCCGTAAGGTGCTCAATCCCCTTAATGTCGTCGAAGCTATGGAATGGCTCCAGAGCAAGATGGACGGCACAAAGTCCAACAAGGACTTCCTCGAGATGATGAAGGGGCAATAGCGATCCGATCGGCAAATCCATGTCAGTACGAACAAAAGTCCTCGTCGTTGATGACAATGAAGATGGACTTTTCGCGCTGGAGCAGGTCCTACAGAAGAACGGCTTTAGCACGGTGACCGCTGGGAACGGAGCTGATGCTCTCAGGCGCATCGAGGCCGAGAATCCGGATCTCATCTTACTGGACGTGAATATGCCCGGCATGGATGGGTTTGAGGTTACCAAGCGCATTAAGGCTGATGCGGCAATGCGCTATATTCCCGTAGTTCTTGTCACAGCGAACGACTCCAGTGAGGCATTAATTGCAGGGCTTGAGAACGGAGCGGATGACTATGTTCGCCGCCCCTTCGATAGTGGGGAGTTGATGGCGCGGCTCGCGGCCGTCATGCGCACGCGAAGGCTCTACGAGGAGCTTCAGCGCTCCAATCGAGTCACCGCCGAGCTGCGATCGCGCGAGTCGGAACGCGCTTGCTTTGCGAATATCATCGGGGCGAGCCAGATCATGCGCGATCTCTTCGCTTTGCTGGACAAGGTGCGCGATTCCGACGTGCCAGTCCTGATCACCGGTGAATCAGGTACCGGAAAGGAGCTGATTGCCAGTGCGCTGCACTATCATTCTCCTCGGAAGAACAAGCCCTTCGTAATTCAGAACTGCTCGGCCTTCAATGATAATCTACTGGAATCGGAGCTTTTTGGGCACGTTCGCGGAGCGTTTACCGGAGCCGTGCGAGACAAGCAGGGGCTTTTCGAGGTTGCTGACGGCGGAACCTTTTTCCTCGATGAGCTAGGTGAGATGAGCCCAGCGCTGCAGGTTAAGCTGCTGCGGGTGTTACAGGACGGCACTTTCATGCCTGTTGGAGCTACCAAAACCAAGAAAGTGGATGTACGCATCATCGCTGCTACGAACCGCGATCTGAAACAGATGGTCGCGGCCGGTACTTTCCGTGAGGATTTATATTATCGACTGAATGTGATCTCTGTCCGAATCCCACCGCTTCGTGAGCGACGAGTGGATATACCTCTCCTGGCCGCACACTTTCTGAAGGTAATCGCGGAGCGGAGCAAGTCCCCCGTTAAGGCCCTGAGTGTGGATGCCCTTCGTGTATTGAGCGACTACCATTGGCCTGGGAACATCCGTGAGCTCGAAAACGAAATTGAGCGTTTGGTGCTTATGGCAGGGAGCTCGAGCGTAATCGATGCAGATTTGATTTCAGCTCACCTGCGAGAACGGCCCCTGCCTCCCGCCCAGGGACGACGTCTGGAGGGCAATCTCAAGGATGCCATCGAAAATGTCGAAAGGAACATGATTCAGTCCGCACTCGAGAGAGCGAAGGGAAACCGCTCCGAGGCAGCGAAGGAATTGGGAATTTCTCGCTCCAATCTCATTGCTAAGGTAAAATCCTATGGACTCGCCTAGCATCCTCGTTATCAGCCGCGACCTGATTTTTAAATCCAAGATTTCCGCGCTAGCTCGTGAACTGGGGCAGAATTGTAGAGCGGTTCGTGATATCGCTGAGCTGCGTGAGGGTATTCTACTGGGTGCTGGTCTTATTCTAATGGATCTTTCAGCTGCGGACTGGAATAGGGCCGAGGTTCTTGATAGCACCCGGAAGTCCACGCGCCCGGTAAGACTTGTGGCGTATTATTCTCATGTCGACCATGAGCTGGAGAAGGCTGCCAGTGACGAGGGGATGAAGGAGATCTATCCGCGCTCTGTTTTCGTGAAGAAGCTTCCGGAGCTCTTATCTCAGGTATCCTGAGGTTGATCGTCCGTATTGGCCGCCTTTCGTTTCAATAGTGTAATGCCCAGAAGTATGGCCCCCAGTGCAGTCAGGGCCTGCCCTCCCAAGATTACGAACGCATAGAAGTCCATACGTAACCTGACTCTGCCAATATGCTGGGTCTGGCGATCTACGTTGAGGGCAGGGCCAAGCAGCGGTAGGCTAACAGTGTTTTCCGGTCTTGCAAGCTCGGCGGTGGCCTCCGATAATAGGGCAGAGTACTGCGCATATTTGAATTGGCCGAAAGCGATATTTCCGATTCCTAGAGCGAGACAAAGGCCGGCCCAGGCAAACAGGGTCTGGAGTCTTCTTTTTTCCTGCTGAGCGGACTTGTTTTGGATCATTCTGTCTTGAGTGAATCTTAAGTGAAGAGGAGCGCGGAAGTATTATGCGGCATTCTTGCTAATGGGCTCCATGGAAAACAACCCACCAGCCTGTTTGTCATGTTCGTCTGTTCAGTATAGGTTCCCTAAGATGGGTCGGCAAATGGCTTCTGATATCGCCGGTGAGCGGGGGATCGGCAAGTTGACTATCTTCGTTTTTGGAGCGCTGACCGCTGCTGCCTTATACGCCGCTTATAATATCTTGCCTTTCTATTATTGCTTTTACGAAATTAGCAATCAATTCGAGCAGATTATTCGGGTGGCTTCGACCGAAAAGGACGCCGAGATTCGGCGCCGCCTCATGTATCATATAAAGAAGCTACAGTTGCCCGTGGAGCCGGATGATCTGAAGATTGAGCGGGATGGGAGACACATGCGAATTAGCCTGCCCTATCAAGAGGTTTTCTATATCACCATTGGCGATAAGGACTACGACATTCATACCTTCGATTTCCACGCCTACGCGGAGGGTGACTTTTAGGCCTCTGCAAGACCGCCCACGCAGAAATCTTCTCTGGGCAAATCCGTAAGTGGTATTCCCTTGACGCTGTTACTATAAGTCGCTAGAACCTAGCGAAGCCTCGCGCGTTGCATCGCTTCTGCGTCGATGGTATTCTAGGACGAGTGGCTCAGATTCATAGTGCGGCCGTTCAGGCATGCTAATGATGAGGAGCCAGGCCTTTAAATGCGAAACTGAGAGTTCGCGAAGGTATCGAGATAATAAGTTCTACTGCCTCCGGGCAGCCCTTGCAGCAGCGCGACTTGCGCCCTGTCTCTTGACCTTCCGCCAGCACTCAGCTTCGATAGCCCGGTAAGGGCGTAGTCCCGCGGTGTCTTTCCGCGTGTTTTGTAGCGAGGGCAGCATGGCTGAAAAGCAGGATCAAAAACCAGTAACCGGCAATCACGTTAAGCAGGTTCCCCAGCATTGGAAGCCTATTCTTAACAGCGAGACGATTGCACGCTGCATCTCTCGTATCAGCTATGAGATTGTCGAGCGAAATCGAGACTTGAAGAATCTTGCCGTGGTGGGTATCAGAACAGCCGGTGAGTATCTTGCCAAACGCATCCATGATCGCGTTCAAGAGATCGAAAGTATCGAAATTCCCTTCGGTGTTATCGATATTACGCTCTACCGTGATGATCTTTCGCATGGGCATGCGCAGCCGACGCTAAAAGGGACGGACCTCCCTTTCTCGGTGTCTGGGTCGCGGATAATTCTCGTTGATGACGTCTTTTACACTGGACGGACGGTTCGTGCCGCGCTCGATGCGATAATTGATTTCGGGCGCCCATCCTGCGTAGAGCTGGCTGTGGTTGCTGACCGCGGACATCGCGAGCTTCCGATCCGCCCGGACTATGTGGGGAAGAACCTCCCCACATCCAAGGATGAATTCGTCAGGATCCGGTTGAAGGAGCAGGGTTTCGAGGACGGAGTTTATTTAATTACTCCTGAGGGGAAAGGTAGTCGGTGAATTCACCAGGGCTGAAGCATTTGCTGGATATCGAAGGGCTAAGCAAGGTCCAGCTGGAGTATCTACTCGAAAATGCCCAGCAATTCGTTGAGGTCAGCACCCGCGAACTGAAGAAGGTTCCGGCGCTGCGTGGTAAGACTATCGTAAACTTATTTCTTGAGCCTAGTACCCGCACGCGAGCCAGTTTTGAAATCGCCGGGAAACGGTTATCTGCTGACACCATTAATTTAAGCGGCAGTGATAGCTCCGTGGTGAAAGGAGAAACATTGCTCGATACGGCCCGCAATCTCGAAGCCATGGCTCCGGATGTACTCGTCATACGTCATAAGGAGAGCGGGGCCCCACATTTCTTAGCCAAGCACCTCGTTAATACTGCCGTGGTGAATGCGGGTGATGGCCTTCACGAGCATCCCACTCAGGCTTTGCTCGATGTGCTAACCATGTGGCAACACTTCGATGAACTTAAGAGGCCGCGCCAGGGGTTGAAAGTCGCTATAGTCGGCGATGTTCGACACTCAAGAGTCGCCCGCAGCAACATTTGGGCTCATCAGAAACTGGGAAATAAGGTGACCCTCGTGGGCCCACCGACCCTCGTCCCTCGTGAATTTTCCAATGCCTCGATGTTCGGTGGTCCTTTGCGGATAGAGAGCAGCTTGGCCAAAGGGATTGAAGGAGCAGATGTTGTCATGGTGCTCCGCATGCAGCTGGAACGGCAGTCTGAGCACTACGTGCCGACGCTCGAGGAATATAGCCGGGAGTATTGCGTTAGTGAGCGCGTACTTTCGCGTTGGGCTCCTGAGAGCATCGTGCTGCATCCGGGGCCAGCTAATCGCGGTACCGAGATTTCGGGAGAAGTTCTCGACGGCAAACGCTCCTTCGTTCATAAGCAAGTTAATAATGGAGTCGCGGTGCGCATGGCGGTTCTTCTTGCCCTTGCCACTCTTGACCGAAGCGCGGCATCCGCTGACTTTGGAGGAGTCGCATGATTCTAATCGAGAATGGAGAGCTCATCGACCCAGGCTCTAATCGAGAGGGTGAATTTGACGTACTTGTCGATGGCAGTCTCATCAAGGATGTCGGGGCTCGCGGAGCCTTCAAGTCGGTAGCGGTGACGCAGCGTGTTGATGCCAGGGGTAAGTGGGTAGTACCGGGGCTCGTCGATTTGCATGTTCACCTTCGCGAACCTGGATTCGAGTGGAAGGAAACTATTAGGACAGGTGCACAAGCGGCAGCCTTGGGCGGCTATACCTCAATTTGCTGCATGCCGAACACTCGACCTACGAACGACTGTGCCGAAGTGACGAGGTTTATCATCGAGCGTGCTCAAGCGATCGGCGCTGCCAGGGTCCATCCGATTGGCTCGGTATCGAGGGCGCTTGAGGGCAGGGATATGTCACCTCTGTCCGAGCTCAGGGAGGCAGGCTGTGTCGCATTTTCGGATGATGGCGAGCCGATTTGGGACGCTGGTATGATGCGGAGAGCGCTGGAATGGTGCTTGATGCTTGATGTTCCAATCAGTTGTCATGAGGAGGATAAGCGCCTTAGCTGTGGTGGCTGCATGAACGAGTCAGCACTGTCCACGCGCCTGGGACTAAAGGGCATGCCGACGGTTGCCGAAGATGTCATGGTAGCTCGTGATATCGAGCTCGCGCGCTACACAGGCGGCCGCGCTCATATCTGTCATGTCTCCTCAGCTCGCAGTGTCGAGCTCATTCGCCGGGCGAAGAGCGATGGAATTCGGGTCACGGCCGAAGTTACCCCGCATCACCTTACGCTTACTGAGTCCGCCGTGGGCGAGTACGACACCAGCGCAAAGATGAGCCCGCCGTTGCGAGAGGATTCTGATCGACTTGCGCTTATCGCAGGACTGAAGGACGGAACTATCGACGCAGTTGCTAGTGACCATGCTCCGCATGAGCGCGACAGCAAGCTGGTTGAATTCTCTAAGGCAACATTCGGGATCTTAGGCCTGCAGACGAGCCTACCTTTACTGCTCGATCTCGTAACTTCAGGCCAAATAACGCGCAGGCGCGCCGTGGAGGCTCTGGCAACTCGACCAGCTAGTATCTTCGGACTTGGCGTTGGCAGCTTATTACCAGGGAAGCCGGCGGACATCGCGGTGGTAGATCCAGGGTATCGATGGACTTTCAGGCGCGAGGTGTTGCGCTCACTAAGCCACAATACTCCATTTTTAGGCAGAGAACTTAAGGGGATCGCGGATACGGTGATTGTCGGTGGCAAGATTGTGGTCGAAGGGCAGCGTCTCATAGAGTAAGCGGGTATGCAGCAGCGCAGAAAGGCAAAGGGTGAGGTTATTTCCGGGCAAGCAGGAGTATTAGCGCTCGCCGACGGCTCGATTTTCCGTGGGCAATGCTTCGGGGCCGCCCGTGGCAGTGATGACCCGGTCTTGGGGGAGGTGGTTTTTAATACCTCGATGTTTGGGTACCAGGAGATCCTTACTGACCCGAGTTATGCCGGGCAAATCATGTGTTTTACTGCGCCTCACATCGGAAACGTCGGATGTAACACTGAGGACGTCGAATCCGACCGGGTCTATACCGAAGGGGTGCTGATTAGGGACCTCCCACGAGTCGTCTCCAACTTTCGTGCCGACCGCACCCTCCCGCAGTATCTGTGGGAGAACGGTATCATGGGTATGTGCGGCATCGATACGAGAGAGTTGGTTGCGCATCTTCGTACTCATGGCGCTCAAATGGGGGCCATGGCAGTCGGTCATTCCCTCAATCCTGATGACCTGGTCGCTCGTGCGAGATCCCAGGGATCGATGGAAGGTAAGGATTATGTGAAGACGGTTACCTGCCAGCAATCTTACTCGTGGAACGAACTGCCGTGGAGCCTCGAGTATAGTCTCAAGAGTAGGGGCAAGCGCGAACTTGATTTCGGTAAGCTATGGTCGCGGCCGCATGTCGTAGCGATCGATTGCGGCATTAAGCACAATATTTTACGGCTGCTCCTTGAGGTGGGGTTTCGCGTTACGGTGGTTCCTGCCACTGCGACTTCGAGCGAGATCTTGGCTCTGCAGCCCGATGGAGTTTTTCTGTCTAACGGCCCGGGAGACCCGGCAACGCTCGGCTATGTCGTAGATACCGTGAAGGGAATTTTCGGAAAATTTCCCATCTTCGGCATTTGCCTCGGGCATCAAATATTGGGGCAGGTAGTTGGCGGCAAGACCTATAAACTTAAGTTTGGGCATCGCGGCGGAAATCACCCGGTCAGAAATAACCTGACCGGAAAAGTCGAAATAACCGTTCAAAACCACGGATTCGCGGTGCAGCCGGAGTCCCTGTCGAGGAGCGTCGTTGTCAGTCATGTCAATCTAAACGACCAGACTGTCGAGGGGCTCGACATTCCTGAGGCGCGAGCCTTTTGCGTTCAATATCATCCGGAATCTTCACCAGGTCCGCATGATGCCCAGTACTTATTTAGACGCTTTTATGAAAATGTTGTGAGCTATCGAGAGAAGGCAGCCTAGCCTATATGCCAAAACGCACAGATATTCATTCCATATTGCTGATCGGTTCGGGGCCGATTGTGATCGGCCAAGCCTGTGAGTTCGATTACTCCGGCACGCAAGCGATAAAGGCGCTCAAGGAGGAGGGATACAAAGTCATTCTGGTTAACTCCAACCCTGCCACGATAATGACGGATCCGGAGTTCGCCGATCGTACGTACATCGAGCCGATAACAGCCGACTTTGTCGAGGAAATCATCCGTGTCGAGCGTCCGGACGCCGTCCTTCCCACGATGGGTGGGCAGACCGCTTTGAATATCGCTCTAGAGCTCGGCGCACGGGGAGTTTTTGAAAAGTACGACTGCGAGCTCATTGGCGCCAATTTGGAGGCAATAAAGACCGCAGAGGATCGCGAGCTCTTCCGTAGAGCGATGGATGAGATTGGACTGGAGTCGGCTAAGAGCGGCGTGGCGCACTCGGTTGAAGACGCTGAGATGATTGCGGAGCTAATCGGCTTTCCCCTAATTCTGAGGCCGTCTCGCACCCTCGGAGGTACCGGGGGTGGAATAGTAAAGGACGCTTCGGAATTGCGGCGCAAGGTTTCGCACGCTCTTCGTGCGAGCCCTAACCGCGAAGTGCTTATCGAGGAATCTTTGCTGGGATGGAAAGAGATTGAACTCGAGGTGATGCGAGATCTGAAGGACAATGTCGTCATTGTATGTCCGATCGAGAACTTCGACCCCATGGGGGTTCATACAGGGGATTCCATCACGGTGGCCCCAATCCAAACACTCACTGACAAGGAATATCAGATACTGCGCGACGCGTCGATCGCCGTTATGCGGCGAATCGGCGTCGATACAGGCGGCTCGAACGTTCAGTTTGCTCTTAACCCTTCGAATGGGCGGGTCATCGTCATCGAGATGAATCCTCGAGTATCGCGCAGCTCCGCCTTGGCTTCCAAAGCGACGGGATTTCCGATTGCTAAAATTGCTGCCAAGTTGGCCGTTGGGTACACGCTTGATGAGGTGCGCAATGACATCACTCGGGAGACGCCGGCGTGCTTCGAACCGTCGATTGATTACGTCGTAGTAAAAATTCCCCGCTTCAATTTCGAAAAGTTCCCGATGGCTGATACGACGCTGGGAACCCAGATGAAGAGCGTAGGTGAAGTGCTGTCTTTTGGAAGAAATTTCCGCGAGGCCATGCAAAAAGCCATCTGCTCCATGGAGCTCGATACTGCGGGCTTCGACCGACACTCGCTGGTTAAAGATTTAGGCAAAGGAGAGATATTCGAGCTCTGCAAGAGGCCCAGTCCGCATCGTCTATGGATAGTCGGCGAAGCATTGCGGGCAGGATATAAGGCAAAGGCTCTCTACGACGCTACGGGTATCGACCTGTGGTTCCTCTCTGAACTGGAGGCCATCATTGAAGCCGAGGAGGGGTTGAAGGGCAGGCGACTCTCTGGTTTGGATGCCAATTCTATGCGGGCTCTCAAACGAGACGGATTTTCAGATTCCCGCATCGGCAAGCTTCTGGGTGCCTCGGAGTTCGAGGTGCGCGATCAGCGAAAGGCCTGGGGCATAACACCTGTATTCAAATCGGTGGACACCTGCGCCGCGGAGTTTGTCGCCCATACTCCATATTTGTACTCCTCCTATGATGCAGCTACAGAAGCGCCGCCGACACAGAGGAAGAAAATCATGATCCTTGGATCAGGACCGAACCGCATTGGTCAGGGCATCGAATTTGACTACTGCTGCGTGCATGCCGTGTTGGCGCTCAAGGAAGATGGCTTCGAGACCATCATGGTAAATTGCAATCCAGAGACGGTTTCCACTGACTACGATACGGCCGATCGCCTGTATTTCGAGCCGCTCACACTCGAATCAGTGCTTGCTATTGTCGAGCGAGAGAAGCCCACCGGAGTTATCGTGCAATTCGGTGGGCAGACGCCGCTTAAGCTAGCGAGCGAACTGCAAAGGGCGGGAGTTCCGATCATCGGAACGTCGGTTGAGTCAATCGATATTGCCGAGGACCGCAAACGCTTCGCTGCTCTGATTAATAGTCTCAAGCTGCGACAGCCTGAAGGGAGCACGGCCAGCAATTCTGATGAAGCGTTACAAGCGGCCCATAGAATTGGCTATCCCTTGATGATCCGCCCCTCCTTCGTCCTTGGTGGTCGCGCGATGCGAGTCGTGCACAACGATGAAGAGCTCGCGCAGTATATGGGTGAGTCAGTGGGCGTCTCGCATCAGCGTCCTGTGCTGCTCGATCGTTATCTTCATAATGCAATCGAGGTAGATGTCGACTGCGTCTCAGACGGGAAGGAAGTTATGGTCGCCGGCGTGATGGAGCATATCGAGCGCGCCGGTATTCATTCCGGCGACAGCTCTTGTTGTCTGCCGCCCCAAACCCTTTCCCCTAATGTCATCGCGCAAATGAAGGAGCAGGCTAAACTGTTGGCTCGCGAGCTTAAGGTCGTTGGATTGATGAATGTGCAGTTTGCGGTTTCGAGGGATAAGATTGTCTACATTCTGGAAGTTAACCCTCGAGCTTCGCGTACCGTGCCGTTTGTCAGTAAGGCTACGGGAATTCCTTGGGCGAAAGTCGCCGCTCGAGCAATGGCGGGAAAGAGCTTAGCGCAGCTCAAGGCTAGAGAGGTCACTCCATCCAGCTTCGTCTCCGTGAAGGCTTGCGTATTTCCATTCAGTAAATTCGAGGGCGTGGACACTATCCTCGGGCCTGAGATGAAGTCGACCGGGGAAGTGATGGGTATGTTCGCCGAATTTCCCGGAGCCTTCGCCAAGTCTCAGTTTGCTGCCAATATCGCGCTGCCACGACCTGGGAAGGCCTTCTTGAGCGTGCTGGATGGGGACAAGGAGGATCTGCTCGAAGTTGCTCGTCGACTTGTCTCGATCGGATTTGGTCTTGTGGCCACACGAGGCACAGCTTCGTATCTGCGCACCCACGGCATTCATTCCGAGGAGGTGAACAAGGTGCGAGAGGGGCAACCCCATATCGTAGACCTCATTGGTGCCGGTGACATTTCATTGGTCATCAATACCCCGGAAGGGTCGAGCCCGCTGCTGGATTCACGATCGATACGTCTAGTTTCGAACGAATTGAAGATTCCGACCTATACGACGATGTCGGCGGCCAGCGCTGCCGTGCAGGCAATGGAGCTAATGCAGCGCACGAATATCATCCAGGTAAAGGCGCTACAGGACTACCATCAGGCGCTCTAATCCATCATTCTGAATGCATTGAACTTCGGCCTGTAGTGCGTTAAGGTCGAAGGTTCCTGTAGAACGAGGTGTTCATGAAAAGACCAATGACTCCGCGCGGCTATGATTCTCTTCGCTCTGAGCTGCTGAAGCTAAAGGCCATGCGACCAGAACTTGCGCGCGCGATCGAGATTGCTCGCGGGCACGGCGATCTTTCCGAGAATGGAGATTACGATGCCGCCAAGAATAAGTCTGGAATGGTCGAGGGTAAAATCCGCGATATCGAGACCCGCTTATCGATGGCGGAGATAATCGATCCGCGAAAGATTTCAAATGTGACCAAGGTGGTTTTCGGTTTATCCGCGACAATCGAGGAATTGAACTCCGGCGACAGAAAGACCATCAGCATCGTTGGATCCGAGGAGTCCGATGTTGACCGCGGATGGATCTCCTTTGAGTCTCCGCTGGGAAAGGCGCTCATCGGAAAGGAGCAGGGCGATGTTGTCAAAGTGGCCCTGCCTGGTGGCGCAAAGGAATACGAAATTGTCGAGATCTTTGTCGAGTATGAATATACTTCCGGTGGGGAAGAGAACGAGGGATAGTCATGCGCACTGAGCCAGTATTTCTAGTATCTGCGGCTCGTACCGCAATTGGCGGGTTTGGCGGTAGCTTAATCGATACGGCTCCGGCGGAGCTTGGGGCAATTGCCTTTAAGGAGGCCTTGCGCCGTGCCAGAGTGCCCGAAGGTGCGACCCTCGACGAAGTCATTCTTGGAAATGTGCTGGCGGCTGGACAAGGGATGAATCTCGCTCGTCAGGTATGCCTTAAGTCAGGTCTGGCCATAGGCACCCCGGCTTACACCGTGAATAAGGTTTGCGGCTCTGGGTTGAAGGCAATCGCGCTTGCTGCCGCTGAAATCTCGTGCGGAAACGCGCAGTGCATCGCGGCAGGGGGGGTGGAAAGCATGTCGCAGGCTGGGTACGTCTCGCTCGGGGCGCGCTGGGGCTCCCGTCTAGGACATGGCGAATTGCGCGACTTAATTCTGCAGGATGGCCTGACCGATGTCTTCAATTCCTGTCATATGGGGATTACGGCTGAGAATTTGGCGGAGCGCTACGGAATCAGTCGAGAGGCTCAGGACGAATTCGCCTATGGCAGTCAACTAAAGGCTCAGGCGGCGCTGGCAAGCGGCGCATTCTCCGACGAGGTGGTTGCCGTACCGCTCATGAAGCGGGGAAAGGTGACGGGAA
The DNA here is from genome assembly GCA_041907145.1 of Bdellovibrionota bacterium. Lineage (GTDB taxonomy): Bacteria > Bdellovibrionota_C > UBA2361 > UBA2361 > JAFLCA01 > JAFLCA01. The sequence continues at coordinate 9,761 of JAYRHW010000283.1, read as the reverse complement.
CCTTCCAAATCGACGAGCATCCGCGCAAGGACTGCACGCTGGAATCCCTCAAGAGCTTGCGGCCCGCCTTCAAGAAGGATGGAACTGTTACCGCCGGTAATGCGTCGGGAATCAACGATGGAGCGGCTGCGGTGGTTCTAGCTTCGAAGACGCAAGCCGATGCATGGGGAGTATCCCCCCTGGCGGAAATCCTCGGTTGGGCAAGCGCCGCAGTTGAACCCGAAGTTATGGGCATCGGTCCGGTGGGGGCGGTGAAAAAGGTTCTAGCCAAGACCGGAGTCTCTATCGAACAAGTCGACCTAATAGAAGCGAATGAAGCCTTTGCCGCGCAGGCGCTGGCAGTGAACAAACTACTCGAGTGGGACGTTCGTAAGGTCAATGTTTGCGGCGGAGCTATCGCGCTTGGGCACCCCATCGGCGCGAGCGGCGCACGAATTTTGGTAACCTTAGTGCATCAGCTGCGACGCGCGAACGGCTCCCTCGGGCTAGCCACGCTATGCGTTGGAGGCGGGCAGGGAATCGCCATCCTCATTCGTACCGTTTGATATACTGTGATATCCGCAACTACTATCGAGGAAATTAAGGAACGCGCCAGCCTCGTCGATCTTGTCGGGGAACAAACTCAATTGAAGCGAAATGGCGCCCACTTCACCGCGCTTTGCCCGTTCCATTCGGAGAAGACGCCATCGTTTCATATTCGTGATAACGGTCGCTATTATCACTGCTTTGGCTGTGGTGTATCGGGAAATGTGATCACCTACGTGATGGAGAGCAGGGGGCTCTCCTTTCCGGACGCTGTCGAGGAGCTGGCCGCTCGTTACGGAATTGAAGTTCGCCGCGAAGGCGGCACCGCGCAAAAACAGGAAGCTCCCCACAGGGATATTCTCTTCGCCATCAACAATATGGCTCAGGAGTTTTTTCGCAGCCAGCTTGCGTCTGCCCCAGCGCAGGTCAAAGAGTATTTGACTTCCAGGCACATCAACGAAAAGGCCCTTCATGAATTCGGATTCGGTTACGCACCAGCCGTCTGGGGCGCGCTCGCTGAGGAACTGAAGAGGAATAAGTTTGATGAGGCACTGCTATTACAGTCAGGTCTTATCCGCCGAAGCCCGCGGGGAGATCTCTACGACACATTTCGAGCGCGGATAATCTTCCCCATTCTTATTGAAGGTCGCAAGATTGCCGGATTTGGCGGACGAATCGTTCCAGCTCTCGCCGAAGACAGTGCCGCCAGGAACGCGCCAAAATACCTGAATTCTCCGGAAACTCCAGTTTACCAAAAGAACCGAATTCTCTTCGGATTGCCCCAGGCGCTCGACGCCATCCGAAAGGTTAAGGAGGTATACTTGGTCGAGGGGTATATGGACGTTGTCGGCCTCTGGCAGGCCGGCGTGCGTAATGTAGTGGCCACCTGTGGTACGGCGGTCAGCGAACAGCACGTAAAGAGGCTTCAGCATCTGGTGGAGCGAGTGCATGTTCTCTTTGACGGCGATGTTGCCGGGCGCACTGCCGCCGCGAAGTGTTTTCCGATATTTCTTAATAGCGGGATCGATGTTCATGCTCTATTTATTCCGGATGGTGAGGATCCCGATACCCTCGCTTTGCAGCATGGGGCTAGGACTGAAGCCTATCTCAAGCAGCTGGAGCGAGTCTCTCTACTGGACTGCTTCATCGACTCATTGCTGGCACGGGCGGGGTGGAAAGATGCCAAGGATATGGGGGCTGCTGCCAAGGGGAAATTAGCCGAGGAGTTAGTGGCCGTTCTTCGAAGGGTACGTAATACCATTGAGCTGAGCGACCTACTGCAGCGAGCTGCTTTGAAACTCTTGGTCGATCCTAAAGACCTGCAGGCTCTGGTGAAGCCGGATGGCACGAGCTCCCCAACTTCGGTGCAGGAGTCATCTCCGCAGAAGCGGAGCGAGGAGACGCAGGCGGTGCTTCAGGTGGAGAAACTCCCCTTGGCCGATCGCGAGCTCCTGCACGCGGCGATGGTTTTAAAGGAGAGAGTCACGAGCGAGCTTTTGCGGGACGCTGATATTTGCGAGGGGCTGCATCCATCGACCTTGAGGTTTATCGAAGGGCTGCATGCGGTAGTTTCTGAGGCGGGGCGCTCGGATAGTGAGAAGCGAGAGACCATAAAGGGCCTTCTAAAGGAATTTGGTGACTCCTGGACCGTTCATTGGCGCCGCTCCTACGAGATGGAGGGGGATTCTGAGGTGGACTTCGAACGGAGCGTCCTCGAGTGCCGTAGTCATTTCAAAAAACTCAAGCTAAATCAAGCTATTACAGAGATAGATGTCCGAATGTCGCAACTCGAGGCTATGGAACATAAGGCCGAGCTCGCGCATGAGAAGATCCTTCTCAAGCGCCGACTTGAGCAACTTTAAGCGTCGGTGTAGGGTTGGTAGTCTTGTAATTTCGCTCAGTATTCTTATGATGTCGGGTCGGTGCTTTTCAGCCGGAAAGTAATCTCATTTTGCCAAAATTCAACTCGAGTGCGCCTATCATTTTTAGGGTGGTAACAGTCCGTGAAAGTAAAGAAGAGAATTAAGAAGCGTGACGCTGGTGCACGCGATGTCAAGCTTGCTGCCAAGTCAACTGTCAAAACGCGCGCCGTCGTGAAGCTCAAGGGCAAACGCCTGGCACTTCCTCTCCGCAAGAAGAAGAGCGATTCTGATGCGGAGCCGACGGACCTGAAGCGCGGAGCTGTGAAGGCCGAGGGAAGCAAGGAACACGAGCAGCCCCGCTCAGTAGTAAAAATGACCAAGGCAGGTCCGGTACTCGAACGCAAACCGCGGGATGAAACTGCTGGCGAAACGGATCGCCCTGCAGGAGCCGATAAGAAGGGCGAGAAGGGCGGTGTTGGGGAAGTCGAAGTCGCGCGTTTGATGGAACTCGGCAAGGAGAAGGGCTATCTCACTGTTGAAGACTTGAATGAAGCACTGGATTCCGAACTGGTCAGCGAAGACCAAATGGAAGACGTCATCTCCATGTTCGGTGAAAACGATATCGATATCGTAGACCAGAACAGCGAGGGCTTCGAAGAGGCGATGGATCCGGGCATTGCTCCGGAGCCGGCGGGTGACGATTCGCTCGATGCATCGGCGCTTGGCAAGAGCTCAGATCCCGTGCGCATGTATTTGCGCGAAATGGGAAACGTAAGCCTTCTCACTCGTGAAGGTGAAGTAGAAATCGCCAAGAAAATAGAGGCTGGACTTAAGGCTGCAACGGACCAGACCCTGCGCCAGCCGCTTTCACTGCTCTACACGGTAAACTTGTTCGATCAAGTTAAGAATGAAGAAGTTCGACTGCGCGATCTCTTCGAAGAGGAAGAGGCTGAGCAGGACTCCGCCGAGGCCGAAGAGAAGGAGGAAGAGGAGGAACAGAAGAAGCCGCGCCCTACTGAGGACGAGGAAGGCGAGTACGACGCTCAAAAGGAGGACGATAAGACTCCACAGGTCAACCAGGAAGACGAGGAGCAGCGCAAGAAATTTCTCAAGAGAGCCTCGCTTTATAAAAAGGCGCTCAAGGACACGCATAGGATTTTCGAAGATTTACGCATTGCAAGGCGCCAGCATAAGCGCAACTTACCCGAGGTCGAGCGTCGCTATCGACGGATCTTGGATGCCAATGCGAACAAGATCATCAAGCTTAATCTGAACGGCAAGCAGTATGCCAAGATGAGCAACCTCATCAAGGAGACCGATGATACTATCAAGGCCGTAATGACAGAGCTCGGTGCCGTAGAGAGAGGGGTGGGCAGGCCGCGTGCCGAGTTGCTGGAGGCTATGCCCGAGCTCGTTTCGCCGAATCAGCTTGAGTTTAAACGCGCTTGTCGCCGCCTGAAAATGAAGGCCACTGAAGCGCGTGATTTGGGCGACCAGTTACGAGCCGTGAAGGAGAAGCTTGATGAGCATGAGAATAAAGTTCTCATGGATATTGCTGAGTACCAGCGCTGCGTTCGCGTTTTGCGTGACGGCGAGGTGCGTGCTTATGAAGCTAAGCGGGAGTTAGTTGAGGCGAATCTGCGCTTGGTGGTGTCGATCGCCAAGAAGTATACCAATCGCGGATTGCAATTTCTCGATCTTATCCAGGAAGGAAATATCGGCCTGATGAAGGCCGTGGATAAGTTAGAGTAACAGCGCGTCTATATGTTCTCTACCTACGCCACCTGGTGGATTCGACAAGCGATCACGAGGGCGATTGCCGATCAGGCCAGAATCATTCGTATCCCCGTTCATATGATTGAAACGATCAATAAGTTGGTGCGCACCTCGCGACAACTTGTCCAGGAGTTGGGCCGTGAGCCGACCCCGGAAGAGATCGCGGAAAAGATGGAGATACCGATCGATAAGGTCCGCAAGGTTCTGAAGATCGCAAAGGAGCCTATTTCTCTGGAAACTCCGATTGGCGAGGAAGAGGATTCCCATCTGGGAGACTTCATCGAGGATAAGCGCGTCGTGTCCCCTGCTAATGCGGTCGTGAACATGAACCTGCAGGAGCAGACTCGAAAGGTGCTTGCAACGCTTACCCCTCGCGAGGAGAAAGTGCTGCGCATGCGGTTCGGTATCGGGGAGAAGAGCGATCATACTCTCGAGGAGGTTGGTCAGAACTTCGATGTCACTCGTGAGCGTATCCGCCAAATTGAGGCCAAAGCACTGCGCAAACTTCGGCACCCTAGTCGTAGCAAGCGTCTGCGCGGGTTCGTCGACAAGTAGCGATTGTTCTGCTTAGGAGAGTCCATTCCGGGTTTTGGCTGGGAATTCGCTCTGCCGTGGTGTAGACTTTCGGCTGGTCGGCTATCGCGCGTTTCCGCGCCCATTACGAGCATTCTATGAAAACCCTGGCTCACTTCATTATACTCTGCGCTGCAGGAATCTCTCTATCTTCATGCGGTCGCTATGCGCCCCCCGTCGCACCGGAGAAGGTTGCTCCGGAGGCTGTCGGCGCTCTGACCGTCAAAGGAACGCTTGACGGCGTAGCGTTTACTTGGCGCGCTCCCGATTCCGATCAGCGGGGCAAGTCACTGACCTCGCTGGATGGCTATCGTGTGTATCGGAAGCAGCTTTTGACAGCCAAGGACGCGATCGATCTTCAAGATAATTTCGCCATAGTGGGCTCTGTCGCCGATACGGCATTTGCAGCCCTAACCAAGGCAAAAGACGAGGCCAAGGCGGCAGGGAGACCTACCCGTCGAGTTCATATCTCCGATGATCTGAAGCAATTTAGCTTTCTCGATAACGGGGTTAAGGCTGGATCTACGTACCTCTATAAGGTGGTTCCGTATAACCAGGGAGGAGTCGAGGGCGAGTCCTTTCAGCTGGTTCAAGTATTGTGGCGCGGAGAGGCCTCTGATGTGAAGTCGGTGGATCATTCGACGATACTTTCCGAAGAAGAACTCGAAGAGTAGTTATGTCTCGAAACCTATCTCTATTAGGTACTTTCACCGCGCTCGCGACGCCGTTTACGCACGATGGTTCTGCCCCGGATATTCAGTCGCTGTGCTCCTTGATTGATTATCAAATTGCCGCCGGAGTAAACGGCCTCGTGGTTTGCGGATCTACTGGTGAAGCAGCGACGATCGAGGACAACGAGTATCGCGAGATTGTTTCCGCGGCTATCAATCACATCAAGGGCCGCGTGCCGCTTATTGCCGGAGTTGGGGGAAGTAGCACCGCGCGGGCCGTTTCTCTAGCGAAATACCTCGAGGACTCCGGCGTGGACGGGATTCTGCTCGTTACCCCTCCGTATAATAAGCCTACCCAAGATGGTATCGTGCAGCATTTTTTGGCGGTGCGATCGGCAGGTACGTTGCCGATTATCGCCTACAACGTTCCCGGTCGAACTTCTGTGAATATGTTGCCGGAAACCGTTGCTTCTTTGGCCAAGCGGGGAATAATCATAGGGCTTAAGGACGCCAGCGGCTCGCTTGCTCAAACCTTGGATACGTTCGCGCTGACTCAGCGCTCAATATCGATCTTGTCGGGGGAGGATGGGCTGATACACGCCACCATGGCTGCGGGCGGCACCGGCGTGATTTCGGTCATTTCGAACGTATGGCCGAAGGAGACGCTCGCCATTACCGATGCAGCGCGTTCCTGCCATTGGGAGGACTCACTCCAGGCGCAAGTAAAAGTTCTTCCCATGGTTCGCGCTATGTTTTGCGAGACTAATCCCATACCTGTGAAGACCGCTTTGGCTTTGCGGGGAATAATTCGTCACCCGACTCTTCGACTACCGTTGGTCGCAGCCCAACCCAGCACGATAGAGCGCATCAAGGGGCTTCTGTAACCTCAATGTCTATTCGCTTGGCCGTCATAGGCGCTTCGGGAAGAGCCGGTAGCGAGGTGCTAAAGGTTTTGCCGGAGTTTCCCGCGTTTGCACTCTCGTCAGCCGTAGTTTCACCACGCTCGAAACATCTCGGGCAGAACTGTCCGGTTCCTTACCATGAGCAGCGCTTTAGCGCGGATTTAGAATCAGCGATAAGAGGCGCAGATGGGGTCATTGAATTTAGCGGAGCGGTTTCGAGCGTGCGGGTTGCGGATTTATGCGCCCGGTATCAGCGACCAGTCGTCATCGCTTCCAGCGGGCAGAATGCAGATCAGTTGGCGAGTCTGCGCCGAGCTTCGGAGCGCTGCCCAATTCTCATATCGGCTAATCTTTCGACCGCAGTGCATGTGCTAAAGCAGCTTTGTCTTACGGCTCAGCGCATGCTTGGATCCGGATTCCAAGCCGAGATCTTCGAGATTCATCACCAGCACAAGAAGGACGCTCCTTCGGGTACGGCTTTGACGCTCGGAAAGGCGATGTCAGAGGCCGGTGGTCTCAGTCTCGTTCCGGCGCGCGGAGCGGAGCCTGGGGCCCGCACTCCGGATTCGGTTGGAGTGGCAAGCCTTAGGGGCGGAGAGGTGTTGGGTGAGCATACCGTCTTTTTCCTTGGGCAGGGCGAGCGCATTGAGCTCACCCACCGCACCTCCGATCGCGGTATATTTGCCCGCGGTGGTCTGCGCGCCCTGGAGGCCCTAATGGGTAAATCAGCAGGGCTATATCAAATGGCGGACCTCATCCGCTAAACGGGCCTGCTTCTCTGATAGATCGTTGAAAAAATTCACAATTGCCTTTGGGTAATCTACCTGTTATAAGCCAATGAGTGCCAGTAAAACACGTTCTTAGTCGAGCTGCTAACTCGCTGGTTTCTTGAATTATCGCGCTAAGAACAATGAGATTTCAGCTGTATTTTTGGGTTCTTAATCGGAATAGCAGGTATGGTGAAGAGAGAAAAAGCCAATTACATGATTCAGTCGGTTTCGCATGCCATCGATGTGCTCGAGGAGTTGTGCAACTCCCATGGCGAGGTCGGCGTGACAGAGCTCTCCAAGCGTCTGAAGCTCCATAAGAATAACGTGTTTCGCCTTTTGGCTACGCTCGAGCTTCGCGGCTATGTCGAGCAGAACCACGATAGCGAGGATTACCGTTTGGGAGTCAAGGCATTGCAGTTGGGGCAGTCGTATCTCGCGCAGAGCACGCTCGTTAATCGCGCCCTTCCGATTTTGCGTGCTCTTGCCGATCGAGTCGGGGAGACCGTTAGTCTGGCTGTCCTGCAAAACGGCCAGGTGCAGTTCCCCGTAAGTGTCGAGTCCAAACGCCCAGTAAAAGTGGCCCCTCGAGTGGCGGTCTCCTTCGCAGCCAAAATGAGTGCTGCTGGCCGACTCCTCACCGCGCAGTTGTCGGATGCAGTGCTCAGTGAGTTATTGGCTACGAATACTCCGCAGGACGCGGCCATTCGAAATCAGTTGAATGAGCTCCGTAACAGTGGGCAGCTCATTGACCGCGGCGCTGTCGAGCCGGATGTTGTCTCAATCTGCCGTGTCGTACGCGGTCCAAAGAATGAGGTGGTCGGTGCTGTTGAGGTTTTGACTCCGCAATACCGCGCCAAGGTTGAAGTCTTGCTCCCGCAGATCGAGGAAGCAGTTACGCAGCTTTCGAATGCTCTGGGGGCAACTCGTAGCTCGTTGGGATCTAGCATCGAGAAAGAGATTGCTCGCACTCCCTCTGAGGAGCGCGCTACCCGAATAGAGTAAGGGAGACCTCACGGTTTCCGCTTGCGCACTTCTCGTAAAGCCCGCCGGATGGCGGGCTTTTTTTATTGTTTCCTGTCGATAACATCCTCGCTATCGTCAAGGAGGAGATAACCTATGAAGGCTGATGATTACGGATTGAGCGAGGAGCAGATTGCGCTAAGAGACGAGGCTCGGCGATTCGTCGCCGCAGAGGTTGTGCCAATCGCCAAAGAGTTCGACGAATCTGGTGATTTTCCCGCGGAAGTAATCAAAAAGGCTCACGCCTTGGGGCTGATGAATTTAATTCAGCCGGCGGAGTGCGGTGGCACTGGGCTTTCTCTTTTTGATGCCTGCTTGGTTATCGAGGAGCTTGCCGCCGGCTGCGCGGGAGTGACTACTTCGATGGTGGCTAATGACTTAGCGTTGACGCCAATTAGGGTTGGTGGAACTCCGGACCAGCAGAAGAAATTCATTGAACCTATCGCGCAGAAGGGCTTGTTTGCTTCGTTTTGTCTTACCGAGCCAGGAGCCGGGTCAGATGCGGCCGGGCTGAGCACGAGCATTAAGGCGGACGGTGATAGTTATATTATCAACGGCAGTAAACAGTGGATCACCAACGGTGGAGTGGCTTCGCAGTATACCGTCTTTGCGACCCTCGATCGGAGCAAGGGCCATAAGGCTATTTGTTGCGTCGTCGTGCCCGCCGATGCTCCTGGAATCCGCAAAGGACACCATGAAAACAAGATGGGGCAGCGGTGTTCCAATACCGTGGCGTTAACCTTCGAGAACGTGCGAGTCCCTAAACAGAATCTAATCGGGAAGGAGGGCGAGGGGTTCCGAGTTGCCATGAAGACGTTGGACCTGAGTCGTCCATTGACTGCGATTATGGCTGTCGGGATCGGCCGAGCCGCTTACGAGGCCGCGTTGAAGTATGCGCGCGAGAGAAAGCAATTCGGCCAGTCAATTTCACATTTCCAAGGAATTCAGTTCATGCTCGCCGACATGGCCACCGAGATGCAGGCGGCCCGTTTGCTTACCTACCGCTCCGCGGAAATCTTAGATTCCGGGACGCAGGCCAGTTTGGAATCCAGTATGGCCAAGCGTTATGCCGCAGATGCAGCAATGCGGGTAACCACTGATGCCGTTCAAATATTCGGCGGCTATGGATACACAAAGGACTATCCTGTCGAGAAGTATATGCGCGATGCCAAGCTCATGCAGATTTACGAGGGCACGAGCCAGATCCAGCGTTTAGTAATTGCCAAGCATATTCTCGAGTAGCGAAGAGAGTTCCCGTATGAACAGCCAGAGCGTATTTGCACGAGAGGAGGCCCTCCGTCGGGTGGACAACGACAGAGAGCTGTTGCGAGAGCTCGTGGGAATGTTCCTCGCAGAGTTTGCAAAGAACATCAGCTCTCTTCGTTCTGCTCAGGCAAACGGGGACGAGAAGACCTTTACTCGCATAGCTCATTCGATAAAGGGAGCAGCGGCGAACATCGGCGCGAATATTACCGCTGGGGTTGCATCTAGGCTTGAGCATACTCCGCTAACCGCCGGAGCCCCTGCTATCGAAAGGATCACCTTGGAGCTAGAGACCGCTTTTGCCGCGTTTCAGGCAGCGTATGAGAGAAGTAGTGCCGCCGATTTTTCATCGTGATATGACGGGCCCAGCTATTATCTCTGGTCTGGGCTTAGCTCGCT
>JAYRHW010000282.1:0-6229 GCA_041907145.1 Bdellovibrionota bacterium | reverse complement strand
TCTTTATCGCTTCCAGGTAAGCGTGATCCCGTTCGCGCACCTTTTGCATGAAATCAGGGGTAAGCCGCTGAGCATCACCGAACGACTGCCCCACATGAGCCATATCGACTCCTGCAACAAGACAAATGCGCTTGCCTTCAGCCATGCGCATAGCGAGTGCCTTAGTGAGTGCGTCCGCGAACGACTCATACTCATCGAATTGCTCCGGATATTTTCCGCTATTCAACATATGGTGGAAGCCGCCGACGAGAATGGGCACCATGCTCGGCCCCTTTTTTAGCCGATGAAGAAATGGAAGCTGCAGCTCAAGAGAGTGCTCGCGTCGGTGAAGAAACTCATCGGCAAAGCTGCGCTCAACGCCGTGTGACATTGCAATGGTATCCACCACGCCAACATCCGTGGGCATGTTACCGAGGGGAGTATGGAAGTCTTTGCGGGTAAGATGGAACATGCGCCGGCTGTATTGGTGAGCCGTTCCCATGATGACGTACACATCGTGCTGATGATTCTTGAGCCGGCTATAGGTAATCCCATAACATTCGCCACCGCGGCGGTAATCAATATGCGGAGAGACGAGGCCTATCATGCCGACTTTTGCCGCTTGCTTTTGCTCTGGGGCCAGCGCCATATAGCCGTCAACTTGCTTAGAGAGGGCCTTGGGATCCGATGGGTAACTGGCACCGGCCAGAGCGGCCGAGCGCACTGCGGAATTCTTAAAATCATCTTTCACCGCTTTTTCTGCTGCGAAGTAGCGCGGAGAGACCAGAAATAAATTTTGATCGAGAAGCTTTATAAGCTCGCGGATAACGCTCTCATTCAACCCCTGCGCTGCGAATTTCTGGGTGATTTCTTGAACTGATAGCTGTCCCTCGAAGTGACCAAGAATCGGTCCGACGGCAGGCATGAGCAACAACGGTCGCGGAGCTATCCCCAAGGGACAGCCAAGAAGAAGTACTTCCTGGTTCTCTATGCGCTCGAGGCGAATGTCTATTGGCCAGCGCAGTTTTGGATATTCGAGCGGATCGGCCATGATCTCGATTTTCCTCAAATCATCGGAGTCAGGCAATTGCACCTAAAGTAGGGGCTAATTTGATTGGCATAGGAGCCTCATCCTAATCGCCTAATGTGCCGATATAACTAGTGAACGGGTGTAGGCCTCCTTTTCGGGCTAAAAGATAGATATTTCAGTAGGTTAGCGGTGGAGCGGATCGCCGGAAAATACGACGTGGTGCGCGAACTCGGCAAAGGCACCTACGGACGAGTGTTTTTGGTCAAGCACTCGATCCTAGGGATCCCCTATGCGCTAAAACTCCTCAGCCGAAGTTTCGCCAGCGACGAGCACTTTATAGACCGTTTCAAGAAGGAGGCTGCAATCCTGCAGCGCTTCTCGCATCCAGCATCAATTCAGCTTCGTGATTTCGGACAAACGGAAGATGGCCTCTACTACATGGCCATGGACTACTGTGACGGGCGTCCGCTCTCAGCAATTATTGATGAGCAAGGCAAACTGGCGCCTCTCGAAGCACTCGACATTATCCAACAGGTTTTGATTGTCCTCGAAGCTGCTCACAACTTTGGTATCGTGCACCGCGATATCAAGCCCGAGAACGTCATGATTCAGAAAAACGACAAGGGCGAGAACGTCATCAAAATTCTCGATTTCGGCGTTGCTAAGCTCAAGGAAGGAGTCTCGCCCGACTCCGGATCGACGCTTAAAGGTACCTCGATCGGCACTCCGTATTATATGTCTCCAGAACAGGCTGCAGGCGAGCAGGACTTGGATCACAGAGCAGATATTTATTCCGTCGGAGTCATGCTCTACGAGATGCTGACCGGCGAGGTGCCGTTCAAGGGCGATACCGTTCTCGTTACCCTGTTGATGCATATCACGCGGCCGCCGAGTCCGTTTGCGGCTAATCTGCAGCTCCCTCAATCACTGGAAGACTTGGTATTCAAGGCGATTGCCAAGGACAAAAACGCCAGATTTGGCAACGTACAGGAGTTCTTGGAAGCCACTGTTCCTGTGCTGAACGAACTTCATGGGAACTGGAAGCCGGCACAGAGCGCCGCCATTGCTGCCCCCGTGATTCCGGACACCTCAGTCATTGAACTTACCACTCCTGTTGAATCAGATAAGAAGACTCCGACTAAGATTCTCTGCCTCGATGATAATGAAATGATATTACAAATTTTGAAATTTGTTCTTACCCAACAGGGATATGAAGTCTTCACGGCAACCGAGTACTCCAGCATTCACGATTACCTGTTCAAAGATAAAGCCAGTCTGCTTCTCTGTGATGTGCAGATGCCGGGCGTCCCGGGAACAAAAGTTTGCAAAATGCTCAAGGAGAGCCGAGACGATCTGAAGATTGCACTATTCTCTAATCTTCCCGATCGAGACTTGGAAAAGCTGGCTCGTGAAAGCAATGCTGATGATTGGATTAGCAAGAACGACAAGCCAGAAAACTGGATCAGCCGAATAAAGGAACTTCTGGCAACTACGGTCGTCGATCTCTAAGAATCCCTACCTCGACTCAGGCCCCCAAGCGTAAATCTTAAGGCCCTCATTTGCGTCGACAGCATGCCAAGGCCTGCAGCCTCGGGCACCGGTAGCTCCATGGGCTGGACGAACATTGCTGCTATATTTTGGCATATTTATGTCTTGCTATTTTGATAGTTTTTATAGTTACGTCAATAGCTTATACCTATGGCTCAAGATCGCAATTTACTTAAGGGCAACGAGATATCAACGGGTTAGCTATAAAATTAGTGACAAATCGGTAACTCCCGACAGCTCGAAGCTATAGTCCTCGGCATCGCTCTTGCAAATCGGCTCATGGAAGCCAAGCAACTAAGCAGCTTCCGACGAGTGATTCCCATGAAAATCTCAAGGGCGAATTGTATCGCTCAAGCGCTACTCCACGCCCTGCTAGCGCTCAACATCGGCGCAGCTCGCGCTGATTCAATGGCAAAGCCGGCTCCGAGTGCCTGTCCAAGTTTGAATCGTGCGGAGTCAGCAGCACGCAAGGCGGTGCTGCTTCAGCTTCAAAATCTCGCCCGTCCTAGGTCCCTCAGCCAGCGCGGGAATTATGAGCGAAAGCTACGAAGCTCCAATGCCAAGCTAAGGCAAGCTCACCAACGGTACCTACAGTCAGGATGCTCGACTTCAGCTTCCTTGCTCACTACGTCCAGCATCTCCAGCTCAGCTAACCTCCTTGCAAATCCCGGATTTGAAGAGTCGGGTGGATGGAACGGGTTATCAGCTCCCGGACATGCGTTTTCCTCGACAGCACATTCCGGTCTACGGTCAATTAAGCTCAAGGCTCAGTCGAATCCAATTCGACAGGCGATAGGAATTCGCAATAGTTATCCAAAGGACTTCGGCGTCTTTGTGCGTTGCGATGCAGGCGCACAGCCTCTCATTTGGGCAGGTCTCTATTCACGCAGCCTCAGCGCGAATCAGTCCGGCGCCAATTACTTAATTGGGGCATATAATCTGACCCGTTCGCTGCTGCTCTCGGAGCCCTCGTGGGACTACTTCACGACTCATCTCATACCAAATCAAAACGCTTTCATTCGCCTCACTATTTCAACTTCTGGAAGTGTCGGAAATTGCCGCTTTGACGATGCCTTCGCGACCGAGCAAACAGAAGCCGCTCCACCGCCTCCGCCCAGTCCGAGCCCAAGCAGCACCCCAACAAGTACCCCTACGCTGACTGCAACGCCGTACCCAACCACATCGGCGACTCCAACCCGCACCCGAACACCAACTCCCACACCTACCGCGACTGCTACATCGACCGGAACTACAACCACTACGCCAACGGCTACTGCTACACCCACGCCAACAGCCACAACAACACCACCGGTCAGTGAGACAGGGCTCGTCGGATACTGGTCCTTCGATGAATCCTCTGGGGCAATCGCCGCTGACGGGTCGGGCAACGGAAATCATGGCGCCGTGCATGGAGCCACGTGGACCAGCGGTCACAGCGGCAACGCTCTGCTATTCAATGGAACCTCCAGCTATGTGCAGGTGTCAGACTCAAGCTCCCTCGACTTAGATCAGGGAACCATCGAGGCTTGGGTGAATCACGCAAATCAAAATTGGGGCGGCATCGTCTCCAAAGGAAACGGCACGACTGATAGCGGGTTAAATTACGCTCTGGAGCTTGATCAACAAAAGCGAATTCAGTTCACACTCGGCAATGGCTCAAGCCACGTCAAAGTCATGTCGTCAAGTCTCGTCGATATCGGAACGATGTATCACGTAGCGGCGACATTCGATGCCAGCAGCATAAAACTTTATCTCAATGGTGCGCTTGTCGGCAGCGGAAGTCGTGTCGGATTCAGCACCTCGAGCAACAACGGCTCGTTCTTCATCGGTTCCTGGGGTGGAACAACGGCGAATGCCGATCTATTCGGAGGCGTCATCGATGAGGTGCGGGTTTACAATTATGCTCGCTCTGCTGCTCAAGTTCAGAACGACACTTCAGATGGGGTTCCACTTCCCGGCAGCCTCGCACTTTCGCCGACAGCCGGCCTCACCGCCAGCGGCCCTCATGGTGGCCCATTTACTCCAAGCTCCATAGCCTACATTCTGCAAAACTCGGGCGCAGCGCCAGTCGGTTACAGTCTGACAAAGACTCAAGGCTGGGTATCACTTTCTACGACAACTGGCACCCTCAGCCCCGGGCAGTCCATGAGCTTTGATATTTCGATCAATAGCTCTGCTTCCGCGCTGGCTGACGGCATTTATCAGGACTCCGTCAGCATCATCAATACGACCAACGGGCAAGGAAACATTTCCGTTCCAGTGTCGCTTTCCGTCAGCAGCGCGCCACCGGGCCAGTGCAGCTTCATTAGCCAATTCGGCATAACCTGGACGTTCGCCAGTCCCAGACCATGCGGACGCTTCGCCAACGATGACTGGTGGGTACAAAGCCCGGTCACCATTCAAAGCGTGTCACCACTGCCAGGCGGCGGACGCAATGGATCGATGCTGAATCCTATACCAGCGCTAGCGCAGGCTTATGACAGCCGCTCGAATGATTGGCATCCTGAATTGGGGGTCCAGTTTCCGCTGACTCTTTTCGGCGACAATTCCCTGGTATCGTCTATCAGCGCAATGCAAGCAGATCGCAGCAATGTTCAATCCGCGGCGATTCTTACGACTCTAAGCATCGCTCCTTCGCCAGGCACGTTCCGTCCGACTTACATTGGCCAGACCAAGACCATATTTAACGTAACTCAAATTCATCTCACCCTCCCCTCCTTAACGCCGGTCTCAAGTACTCCACCGCTATCGGAAGTTCAGGACTACTTCAAGGGGCCTTGGATTGATCACGAACTTGGCTGGGGCGCCGGCTCGATTCACCCCATCGATCATATGCCGAATTACGGACGAGATTTTACGGACCGAATTGGAATCGGCGCCCTCATGCTGCTGCTGAACCCAAATACGATCGGAAACAAGCAGACACTCCTCATTCGCTTCATTCAACTGGGAATTGATTGGTACGGAATGGCACAAAACGGAGGCTACTGGGACCCTGATGGCGGTCACGGTTCGGGGAGAAAGTATCCGATCATCTTTGCCGGATATATGCTCGGAGTGCCTGGAATGCTGAATATCGGCCAGTCGGTAATGTTCGGTGAAGACGGGCAGACATTCTATGTATCAGCCGCTGATGTCGGCTATCCGCATCACGACAAGTACGGAAATCCAGTCGGAACCTATTCCAGCAGCGACATTGGACTACCCGAATGGGGCATCCGACACGCCACCGATCGGTCACTCGACAACCCCGACTGGGCCGCCGACTACCGTCAGTGCTGCACCGGAAATGCCTGGGTCGGAGAGATTTTGGCAGCCCGAATTTTGGGACTTCGCTCCAACTGGGAAAATCAAGCGCTCTTTGACTATCAGGACCGGTATATGGAAGTAACTTCCTCATCGGGCTCAAACCCGGGCTGGCGGGCTTGGTCGGCCTTTACTGAGGATATGTGGGACCAGTATCGCTCTCAGTTCTAAGGGGGCACTGCCATTCGATACTATTTGGGGAAAATCGAGGAGTGCATTATCTGATCACCTCCGCCATAGTCTCCGCCCACCACGGCCCGGAACTTGTGCCCATCGTCGCAGCCCAAAACCAGGCAGAAGTGTCGCTAAAACTCACTCCGCTGGTATCTCGAATTCGCTCACACACCCGCAGGCTCGTACTTTGGC
>JAYRHW010000281.1:0-2991 GCA_041907145.1 Bdellovibrionota bacterium | reverse complement strand
TCATGATTGTTTCGTCACGTTCTCGACTCAAGACCAACATTGCTAAGGCCTCCTTGCAAAGCCTGCATCGCAACTCCGTCGCCGCCCTCTCCAGAAGGCAAAAATGCGCGGAATTCTCAAGAACAGAAACGTCCGCTCTTGAGAACTCCGCAAAAACCTTCGAAACTTTCCTCTTCTACTCTCAGGGGCAAGATTTTAGGGATTAAACGATCGCAAAGCAAAAGAAACTTTGCGAGCAACGGAAGGCACTTATCAGCGTCGTACTTAGGCCGCAGAGGCAGAAGAAGAACTGAGAAGCTCCAAAGTCTCAGCAATTCGCTTCATGGTAACCTCCTTGCCCAACGCCTCCAGAGACTCAAACAGCGGAGGGGTGACTTTTTTCCCAGTCACCGCGATGCGGATAACACCAAAGAGCGGTCCAAGCTTGACGCCAAATTCTTGCTCCAGCGGACGCAAAAGCTGCTCTAGCTCAGCGTGCTGAAATGCCGCCAATGGCTCCAACTTTTGCTGCACCGCCAAAAGAATAGCGCGCGCCTTTGCGGCATCAATCCCCTTCTGATACATCGCCGGGATATCGCGCTCGATAGCATCGACAAAGAGAAACTCCATCATGGGAGCGACTTCCGTAAGCGTTTTGACGCGCTCTTTGACAGGCGCAGCCATCTTCTTGAAGCGATCCAGGTGAATCTTGAGACCAGCCTTTTCGATGAACGGAGTCGCCCGCCGGATAAACTCGTCATCCGAAAGATTACGGATATACATTCCATTCATCCAGCTAAGCTTATTGTAATCGAAAATACCGCCGGCATTATTGACACGCTCTAGAGTGAAGCGCTTCTGAAGCTCTTCGCAGGTAAATATTTCCTGCTCCTCCCCCTCTCCCGGAGACCAACCGACTAGGGTTAGAAAATTGAACAACGCCTCAGGAAGGTACCCCTGCTCACGGAAGAGGCTGACAAAAGTCGCCCCGTGGCGCTTTGACAGCTTCTTCCCGTCATTTCCCATCACGTTGGGCAGATGCGCGAACACCGGCTGCTCCCAGCCCAAAGCCTCGTACAAAAGAATATGCAGAGGGGCAGTTGCCAGCCACTCATCGGCGCGCATTACGTGACTGATCCTCATGTCATGATCGTCGCAAACTACCGCCAGATGGTATGTCGGAAACCCATCACTCTTGAGTAGTACCATGTCGCGCAATGATATCGCCTCCCAAGTTACCAACCCCTTAACGGCGTCTTGCAACTGCAGCGTTCGCTTAGTGGGCATGCGAAAGCGCACGACGTGCTTGCTATCTGGAGATACTTTGCGATCACGACAGTAACCGCTGTAGCCCGGCTGCTCCTTACGAGCCATCTGCTCGTCGCGCTCGCGTGCCAACATCTCAGGTGTACAGTCGCAGCGATAAGCATGCCCGCTGGCAATCAATTTTTCAGCAACTTCCTTATATCTCGGCAAACGAAGGCTCTGGATATAGGGGCCAACCGGTCCGCCAATATCCGGCATTCCTTCCCAGATCTCGCCCAATTTCTCGAGCTCAGCTTTCGATGGCCCCTCATCGATTTCGATTCCCAGCCAACCCATCTCGTCGAGAATTCCGCGAATGGCTCCGGGCACCAGCCGTTCTTGGTCGGTGTCCTCTATGCGCAGGAGAAATTTACCGCCGTGGTGACGAGCAAGAAGCCATGCAAAAATAATGGTCCTCACCGAGCCGACATGCAGGAACCCAGTTGGACTAGGAGCAAAACGTGTCCGAACTTCTTTGGTCTGTGTCATGCGAGCAATTCCTTAAACTGTTCTTCGCTTAAAATCGTAACGCCCAATTCCTTGGCCTTTTGAAATTTGGAGCCGGGCTCTGCGCCGACGACCACGTAATCGGTCTTCTTGCTGACACTGGAACTTGGCTTACCGCCCATAGCCTCAATCGCCTTCTCGGCCTCCCCCCGGGACATGGTTTGCAGCGTGCCGGTCAGCACAAAGGTCTTTCCCGCAAAGCGACTTTCTTGGATAGCGTCGACGGGATCGATATGGAACCCCTTCGACAGCAAACGGTCGAGCATGCGCTGCTCCTCTTCGTCCGCCAAATATGCGACCACAGCTTTCGCAGTCTCCCCTCCGATTTCCTTCACGGAAAGAAGTTCATCTTCGGTAAGCTCTCTAAACCTCTCGATACTAGAGGAAAATCGCGCCAGAATCAAAGCAGTGCGCTCCCCCACATGCCTAATTCCCAGGGCAAAAATGAACTTATTAAGAGGAACGCGCTTACTTTTTGCAAGAGCATCCAAGAGGTTCTTTCCCGAAAGCTCCCCCATGCGCGGAAGCGCTATCAACGTTTCTAAGCGTAGATCATACAGACTCGCGATGTCGGAAATCGCCTTATGCTCGAGGAGGAGAGCCACGAGCTTGTCACCAAGTCCCTCGATATCAACTCCGTTTCGAGAGGCAAAATGCAGAATTCGCTGTTCGATTTTGGCGGGACAGCGCGCATTGGGGCAGCGGCTCACCACCTCGCCTTCCTGCTTAACAAGATGCGTATCGCATTCGGGGCAATGTGTCGGAAATTTGAACCGGCGCTCGCTGCCGGTTCGAGCCGCGGCGACATAAGCCACGACCGCGGGAATAACATCACCCTGCCGCCGCACCACAACCAAGTCCCCGATTCGAAGATCCTTGCGAGCTATCTCCTCCTCGTTATGCAACGTGGCACGCGACACCATGACTCCGCCTACCTTGACTGGCTCTAGGATCGCCACCGGAGTCACGGCCCCCGTGCGTCCAACCTGGAGGATAATGTCCTTGAGCCGAGTATTCTCTTCGACTGCCGCAAACTTAGCGGCAATCGCCCATCGCGGAGATCGTTGGCGAAAACCGAGCTTCTCTTGAAGGGCGTACGAGTTAACCTTGATGACCATGCCATCAACTTCAAAGGGCAAGCCTAACCGCTCAGCCTGCGCCTCTCGGTAGGCCTTTAGAAGCTCGTCTACCCCGCGAACT
>JAYRHW010000280.1:0-6954 GCA_041907145.1 Bdellovibrionota bacterium | reverse complement strand
CTATGGCATTGTTCTAGCTCCGAACATAACCCCCGCGCGCTCCGGAATCGGGAACTGGCAGGATAAGGATATCGTTCAGGCGATCCGCGCCTCTGTCAACCCCGACCAGCAATGGCTATCGGGCGAGGTACATCGTGGTTACGACTGGATGGCTGACGAGGATATGTTGGCTATCGTCGCGTACCTTAGGAGTTTACCCGCGGTTGAGAAGCAGGTTCCACGCCGCGCGCTGTCTTTTGTCGATCGTAATACCAAGGGTTTTTTCGACTCGCGCCGCGAGGTGGCCGGATTTGTGCCAAGTATCGATCCCAAATCGACTTTGGAGTATGGGCAATATTTGACCGATCATGTAGCACGCTGCGGTGTTTGTCACAGCAGTCCTGCCTCCTTCCTCCGGGACGAGGAATATTTAGTGGGTGGAAAGACCATTCGTACTGAACGTGGTGAAAAGGTCGCGCCGGCTATCACTTCATCTCGAGTTTTCGGCCTTGGGGAGTGGAAGGAAGAGGCCATCGTGCATTATCTCAAAACGGGCGAGACGCCCGACGGAAATGTCGTTGATTCGGCATTTTGCCCTATTGAGTTTTACCGCAACGCCCCCGAAAGTGACCTCTTGGCCATCGCGCGGTATTTGCGCACAGTGCAGTAGCAGTTATGCTCGTGTTGGCAATTGAAACAAGCTGCGATGAGACAGCAATCGCGCTCCTTGAGGCCGGAGCTACGGTACGCGTCGTTCACGAGCAAATTTCCTCCCAAATAGTTATTCATGAGCAATACGGCGGAGTCGTGCCTGAGCTCGCTGCGCGAGAGCACTTACGAAATCTGCCTTTGATGCTGCACGAGATGATGGGGCGTAAGGAGGTGTCTTTAGATGCTCTTGATTTGATTGCTGTTACAAGAGGCCCGGGGCTAAAGGGCTGCCTGTTGATCGGATTGGATTTTGCCAAGGGGTTGGCAGTTGGCAAGAGCAAGCCCCTCATCGGCGTGAATCATATAGAGGGGCATGTTCTGGCCCCGATGCTCGATAATCCCGCACTTCAGTTTCCCTATGTGGCGCTGATCGTTTCCGGCGGGCATACCGAAATTCTTGAAGTGCGCGGAGTGGGGAATTATCGGCTATTGGCCAGGACCATTGATGACGCGGCAGGGGAGGCTTTCGATAAATCGGCTAATTTACTGGGCCTTGCGTACCCGGGTGGAGCCAAGCTGGCGGCCCTTGCCGATGGTGCCTCGGGGACGGTTCCAAGGGAATTTGAATTGCCAAAAGTCATGCGTGATAGCGACGCCTTTAGTTTTTCGGGACTAAAGACCGCGATAGCGCTACTCATCAGGCGTCAGCAGTCGTTACTAAGTAATCCTGAGGCAAAGGCATTGCTTGCCAAAAGCATCCAAGCAGCAATCGTCACCACGCTGGTAGAAAAGCTTGAGGGAGCAGTGCGACAGACCGGCATTACCCAAGTAGCCGTAAGTGGTGGAGTCTCTGCCAACAAGGCTTTGCGCGCTGCTGTATCCGCCATACCTGGAGTTACAGCATACCTTCCTGCGCCCGTGCACTGTATGGATAACGCTGCCATGATTGGCTACACGGCGATTATGCGCTATGGCGCCGGCGAGCGCGGGTCCCTAAACATGGGGGCTCTAGGCCGCTGGCCCGTAGAGGAAATGCACTTGGGAGCAAAGCCATGAAACAGCCCCGAGCCAAGGATACTCTGCGCTCACTGGATGTTCGTCCAAGCAAGGAGCGCGGGCAAAATTTCATTACCGATCAGTCAGTGCTGCATAGCATCGTGGACTTTGGGCATCCCGAGAAGGGTAATCAAATAGTAGAGATTGGGCCCGGTCTGGGCGCGCTGACTCGCGAGTTGGCGCCATTTGGACCCCTGACTCTGATCGAAATCGAGCCGAAATTTTGCGAAGCCTTGGCCAAAGAATTCCCTGCTGCGCGAATCGTGAATGCTGACGTACGCATGGTTAACTTTGCAGATTTGGGCGCTGACCTGCTGATCTTCGGGAATCTGCCATATTCGTTTTCAACCGAGATTATCTTTCACTTGGTTGCGAATGCGGCAGTCATTGGCCGTGCGGTCCTGATGCTGCAGCGTGAATTTGCCGAGCGTCTGGCTGCTTCTCCCGGTGGGCGGGATTACGGAGTTCTCTCCGTGAATGCGCAGATGATGGCGGATATTTCGCTTGGCCCCATCATTCCCGGCACTGCTTTCCATCCTATCGCGAATGTCGCGTCTCGACTTGTTGAGCTTAAGTTCCTTTCAAAGCCTCGCGTGGATATTGGGGATATGGAGTGGTTCAAAAAGGTTGTGCGAGCATCATTTCTGCAGCGGCGAAGAAAGCTCTGGAATAGCCTCAAGGCTTCGTCGATTGGGAGCCCCGAAGCAATTGACGCCGCGTTGCGCGCCACTGGGATCGATCCTGGTCGTCGGGCCGAGACTCTGAGTATTCCTGAGTTCGCAGCCTTGGCTGCAGCACTGTCTGCTCAGACTCCGATTCAACGGACCTAGACTCCGCGGCGGGGTTGTCTGCTGCATCAATTATATTCTGACAAACAGCTAGGTAGTCGCGGCGGGTTTTAGGTATGGGCCACAGATCCTCTGCATGCTCCTTGATTACACGCGTTGCTTCGGGTAACAGTTCGGGCAAGTCCCTAGCGAGCGACCTAAGCAAACTCGGAGCCTCGAGGCCATCCTTGCTGCTAACGATTTGGCTGATTCCGAGACGGGCCCAATCCTGAAGCGGTTTGGCCTTAGCATTCAGAGTTGTTTGCAGAGCATGCAGCACGGGAAGTTCATTTTCGATTTGAAATATTGAGTGGGGCGGTTCCGTCACCCGACTTTGGTAGTAGCGGGAGAGCAATACATTTGCTTCGGCGCCTAGGTCGTGCTGCTTTGCGCCTGACAGCACCCATTCGAGGCCCTCCGTGGAGAGACGATCAAATCCGATATACTGTCGACTGGCGGTAGGAAGCATCTCTACGACGCACTTTGCGAATACCTCCGGGTCTTTGGGGATGTACCCGCTGTCGATTAACGCATACCGCACTCGAGCGGCGGCATAGCTTGATTGATCCGAAATTTCTCGCAGTTGATTTTCCATCCTTGTACCCAGCGCATCGCTAACGCCAATGAGGACACCCGCCTCTTTAGCGTAGCGCCTGGTTGATTCTGCGTCCCAAGTACCTCGATCGAAGCAGCGAAGGCAGGCAGCGACTCGATTCTCGGGCACTGGATCGAACTGAGCGCGAAGAACATCCTTTTCGAAATCGAGAGAAATATTGGCCGTGCAAGAGTTTATGATGGCTTCCCAGGCATTTTGACCGAGCTGCAGCTCCGTGGGCAGATTCCCGTCGTGATCCTTGATTACCCGCAAACCAGCTGCGCGGTATTTCACATCAAGGTCTCTCGCGGCGAGCAACTTGGCCCCGATGTGAACCCAGGCCGCTTGCTCTTCTGGGGTATTGATGCTCAATTCCTGCACCGCCCTCTGGGTAGCTTCGGTGTAGAAGGTAAGCACTGCACGCTGTAATTCTGGATGCCGAGCGGCCATATGCCAAGTCGCATGATTCTGAGCCGCGTGCACCGTATCAAGATCTGCGTATGAGGAGCTTATGGAATCTAGGCGCCGGATAAGGCCTGCTTCTCCTTTCTCCACGAAAGCCGAATGTTCCTCGGTGTCTAGCCTGAGTATGGCTAGAAACCGCTCTGGGCATTCAGGAAATGCGATTCGTGCGAGCCGTTGCATATGCTCTTCCACTCGGAAGCCCTTAAGCCGGCAAAGTGCTTCGTCCTCAATGAAGATGGGAACTACATTATACGGATAGCCAAGTGCTCGTTCAGCAATGGAATCGAGGAGACGATCGTCAGTTGCGTGCCCGCTTTCATGACAGAGAGTCCCCACCATACCGAGCGCGGCGAGTACTTGGGAGTCCTTGTCGTTTAGTCCCATGACTCGCCCGCATTTGAGGAAGAGGTCGATGACCTTCGAGTTGACAACGATCGTATCTGGCGCGATGGGCCTATAGTAGCCCACGGTATCACCCTCTTTGCTGTCAATCTCCTTGATGACAATTTCCCTTTGGGCGGTTGTGAAGAAGGCACGAGCCTCCTGACAGGCGGGGTAATCATCGACGATGTCGAGCGCTTTACGGACTACTGCTTGATGTTGTGGGTCTTCCGCTACGACGCGGGTTGCTTGGATCTGAATTCGGTTTGGAATGGTGATGGTAGCAATTGAAGGATCGGGTGCGGTGCTGATTGACTCCGGAGATTCCTTAAGTGCGACCGCAGTCACTGCTATTGCTACGAATGTGGCCAGGCTTGGGCCACGACTACGGGACGCTGGTTCGCTTGATGCGGTCTCGGCGCCCTGGGGAGCCGGGGCTTGTTTCGTGTCTATCGCTGCCATTTCCTATTAGTTATGGGCTCCGTAGGGGTACGAGTGACCAAGAGTTGGCGCTGAATACCAAGCTAAGTGCCTGTAGGCGATGGGTTATTTTAAAATCGAGAGCAGATCGTTGTGTGCATCGGTCCATAGGATTTGAGGGTGGTGGATCTTCTGGTCAGGCGCAGTCCTTTCCCTTACCTCTGGGTTAGAAATCCACTCTGTACGATTTGTCAGCACCATCCAATCGCAATTCTTGTATCCCTGCGCCTCATCTCGCTCCGAGTGAAATACTTGGTACTGCATGGAGAGGAGCTGAGCCGCGCCAGCAAGCACAGGGCGTAAATCCAGATGTGAATTCGTGATATTTGCGGCGATTACGCCATCCGGCTTCAGATGCCGTCGATACAGCTCGAAGGCCTCTTTAGTGAGCAGGTGGGCCGGCACAGCATCTCCGCTAAAGGCATCAAGAATCAGGATATCGAATTGTTGAGAAGGCTCAGCCTCCAAAGAAAGGCGACCATCGCCTAAAATTATGTCGGTTTTGGCCGGACTATCTTGGATAAAGGAAAAATGATTCGTGGTTTGAGAAATTACGTCCGGATTAATTTCATAGAAGCGGATCTGATCGCCAGCCTTTCCGTATGCTGCTAGTGTTCCGACGCCAAGGCCGACAACTCCAATCTTCTTATGTTCAACCGGAAATAGCCGCAAAACCAGCCCCACGCCGGTCTGGGGGCCAAAATAGGCATTGGGTTGATCCTTGCGCTCAGGAGAGGTGTACTGAAATCCGTGAAGAATTCGTCCGTGATACTGGACAAAACGATGTGAGGCCGGATCTTTCGAATTCTCCTCCGTGAGCCGTAGAATTCCGTAAAAATTCCTGGTCTGCAGAACTGCTCCGGAGATCATGCGTGAGGCGTTTTCTGCCAGTGCTGCGCCAAGCAACAGTATTACAGCAATTATTGCGAGTCTATTTTGTGTCGCGCGTAAGCCGTGCAGGAATGAGGATGGCTCTCGGTAAACAACAACGCTCACGCAGCAAATTACGGCAAAGAGCGAGAGTTGAAGTTCCAAGAAGGAAGTAAAGATTAGCGGCGCGATGAGCGCTACAAATATTCCGCCAAAAGCTCCTCCTGCCGAGAGGTAAAGGTAAAATTCCGTCAGTCTTGATTCGCTTGGCCTAAGTGCCACGAGTTCACCGTGGCAGACCATGCAGGCTACAAAGAGAGTGGAGAACGATATCGCAATTGCTACCAGTACATTTGCCTGCGGCCCCGTAAAGCCTGGATCGCAGAGGAGGAGCATCAAAACCGCCAGCAGCGGCACGAATAAATTCCTCCGGTACCAACGCGAACCCTCAAAGCAAAGGATAAAGCTTAACAGATACAGTGAGAGCGGAAGCACCCAAAGAAATGGTATGACGGCGATGTCTTGGCAGACGTGGTTAGTGATCGCCAACAATAATACTGAGGCTGAAGCGGCGAGGGTGAACCATAGCCCTCTATCCGCAAGCCCCGGGGCCGTTGCTTCGCCGAAACTAGCGGCTGTAAGATTCGCTCGCCGTGAAGCGACTAGTGACGCTGCGAAAATGAGCACCGCAAACAACCAAAATCCACAGCTCCAGTAGCGGCCCTGCTGGTTAACCGGGAAATAGGGCTCGAGCAGGACAGGGTAGCTCAGCAGAGCGCCCAATGATCCAAAATTAGACAGCGCATAGAGACGGTATGGGGATGCGCCGGGCGAGGACTTGGCAAACCAGGCCTGCACCAGGGGCCCGGTGGTGGACAAGAGGAAGTAGGGGAGCCCAACGGTCTTGCCGAGTAGCAAGAGTATATACGGCACAGGGGACTCTGCTCCCGTAGGTCGTGCCGCCGAGCTTGGATCTAGTTGCAGGGTGAGTAGCGCAAGTAGCAGTAGTATCCCGTGCAAAGAGGCCTGCATTTGTGGCCTTAGCCGCATTAACAAATGCGCATAGCAATATCCTGCTAATAGCAGGACTTGGAAAAACAGCATGCAGGTGGTCCAAACCGCAGGCGTGCCTCCAAACCAAGGCAGAATGAATTTGGCCATTATTGGCTGAACTTGAAAGAGCAGGAAGGCACTCAGGAAAATAGTGAACGGAAAGAGAATGCCGGAGGATGATCTTTTTGCTGCCACCTTGCTATTCTGCCAGTGTCGGCCTGCTTCGGCTAGGGGGCATACATTGTTGGTCGCGAGCAAACTAGAGTGCGATTTTCTTGAGCTGCCACAAGTTTGAGGATATCCAAAGTTGTGCCCTGATCAACTGTTCTTTGATTAATTGCACTGCAATAATTCGTGGGCGATTTCTCTCCGCAGTGGGTATGCTTGAACCAAGGATTGAATCAGCACTATTTCCCGTCTCTTCAGCGTCCCGGAAAACACTCTCCAGAGGGCTGATAGTACCAGTGGGGCCTTGTCTTGCCGTGTGAGTATAGATCATGGTCGTTCTAACATCCTTGTGTCCCAGTAACTGTTGCAGCGTGCGAATATCGGTTCCCGTCTCTAACAGGTGTGTTGCAAATGAATGTCGGAATGTAT
>JAYRHW010000279.1:0-6773 GCA_041907145.1 Bdellovibrionota bacterium | reverse complement strand
TTAGTCTCGGCACTCGGGAAAACCGCCTGCTCTCGGGAATAGGGACGATCCCATTTTTCATCCGTCAGGTCAGCCGCCGTATGCGGAGCATGCTTCAACGGATTATTGCTCTTGTCGAGCTTGCCTTCTTCCACCAGGCGAATCTCCTCGCGTATCGCAATCATCGCGTCACAAAAACGATCAAGCTCCGGCTTAGCCTCGGATTCAGTCGGCTCGACCATCAGTGTTTCCGCGACCGGGAATGAAACCGTCGGCGCATGGAAGTTAAAATCCATCAGGCGTTTGGCCACATCAACCACTTCAAGCCCAACCGCACGTTTGAGATTTCTCAAATCGAGGATGCACTCATGCGCAACCAGCCCCTTCTTCCCTCGGTAGAGAACCGGGAAAGAGTTCTCGAGGCGCTTTGCAATGTAGTTGGCATTAAGTATCGCGATTTTCGTAGCCAGCGTAAGTCCCTCAGCGCCCATCATGGCCATATACATCCAGGGAATTACCAAGATGCTGGCAGATCCCCAAGGAGCCGCCGATACCGGTCCTACCCCACCCTTGTGACCTAGCGAGACTACAGGATGCCCCGGCAGAAATGGCGCCAAATGAGCCGCCACTGCGATCGGCCCCATGCCCGGCCCGCCGCCGCCGTGCGGGATACAGAAAGTCTTATGCAAATTGATATGACAGACATCGGCTCCAAAATCGGCCGGGCGACATAAGCCCACCTGAGCATTGAGATTTGCCCCGTCCATGTACACTTGTCCGCCATTCTCATGAACTAGCTTTGCGATATCCTTGATCGACTCCTCGAAAACCCCATGGGTAGATGGATAAGTCACCATCAAGGCCGCGAGATTCTGTTTATGCTCTAAGAGCTTTTCCTTCAGATCCTCGATCGCGACATTGCCATTTTCGTCACAATCAACCACGACCACTTGCATGCCAACCATAACCGCGCTGGCTGGATTCGTGCCGTGCGCGGACTTGGGGATAAGGCAGATTGTTCGGTGGGCGTCGCCGCGGCTGAGATGGTAACCGCGAATGGCCAGCAACCCGGCATACTCGCCTTGAGAGCCTGCGTTAGGCTGCAGCGAAACTGCCGAGAACCCGGTAATTTCCTTCAATGCAATCTCGAGATCCTCGAACATGCGCTCGTACCCCTTAAACTGCGAGCGCGGGGAAAACGGATGGATGGCCCCAAATTGCTTCCAGGTAACCGGGAACATTTCGGAAGTCGCATTCAGCTTCATCGTGCAAGAGCCCAGGGGAATCATCGCGGCAGTGAGCGACAAATCGCGGGACTCTAGACGTCTTACATAACGGAGAAACTCGGTCTCCGAGTGATAGCGATTGAAAACCTCATGCGTCAGGAACGGCGCTGTTCGCATAAGTGATCCGGGGATCTTTGAAGCTTCCGCCTGCAGCGCCAGAGCACGGGGCGCCTTATCACCGGCAAAGATCCACAACAGTTCTATAACATCCGATTCGGAAGTTGCCTCATCAATGGAAACCCCGAAATTTCCATTTTCCAACAGGCGCAAGTTCACTTTCTTGGATTCAGCACGCGCCGCAATCTCTTTCGCTGCTGCACCGGCCTTAATGACTAAGGTATCAAAGTAATGAGAGGACTCCAAAGTGAGGCCCAGTTTCGTTAATCCCTCCGCCAACGCATTCGTCAAGGAATGTACACGCCGAGCAATGCGCTTGATGCCTTCGGGACCGTGGTAGACGGCATACATGCTGGCCATAACTGCCAACAAGACCTGCGCCGTGCAAATATTGCTGGTGGCCTTCTCACGGCGGATATGTTGTTCGCGGGTTTGCAGTGCCAACCGCAGTGCCGGGCGACCGCGAGAATCCTTAGAGACACCGACTAAGCGGCCAGGCATGAGGCGCTTGTGTTCGTCTCTCGTCGCAAAGAATGCAGCATGCGGACCGCCAAAACCAAGCGGCACACCAAAGCGCTGAGCGCTGCCAACAGCGATATCAGCTCCGAATTCACCAGGCGCCTTTAGCATTGCAAGGGCCAGCAAATCGGTGGCAACAGTCAGAAAACCGCCGCACTCGTGCACTCTGTTGGCAAAATCAGAGTAATCGAAAATGGCACCAGTGCTGGCCGGATACTGAACAAGCGCGCCGAAAAATGAGCTATCCGGTTTAAACGCTGCAGCACTGCCGGTAACTATCTCAATGCCTAGCGCCTCAGCGCGAGTTTTAACGATGGCTATCGTCTGCGGATGAGTATCTACTGCCACAAAATATTTATTTGCCGCCGAAGCGTCGTCTTTAGCTGCCAAGGCATGACTCATCGTCATGGCTTCAGCAGCAGCCGTCCCTTCGTCCAGCAGCGAGGCATTGGCGATCTGCAGGCCGGTCATATCGCAAACTAACGTCTGAAAATTCAGCAGAGCTTCGAGGCGGCCCTGCGAGATTTCAGGCTGATACGGCGTGTACTGGGTATACCAACCCGGGTTCTCGAGAATATTGCGCTGTATGACTGGAGGGGTAATGCAGTTGTAGTACCCCATGCCTATAAACGAGCGATAAGTCTGATTCTGTTCCGCAATACTGCTCAGTAGTGCCAGTGCATCATTCTCACTGAGTTCACGGCCGAAACGAGACATGGATAGGGCACCCTTAAGTCGAATATGAGCAGGCACGACATCAGCAATGAAGGAGTCGAGATCCTTGTACCCGAGCAATGCCAACATTTGCCGAGTCTCGGCGGCGGATGGTCCAATATGCCGGCGGACGAAAGAATCCTGAGCAATTCCAGACGTCGAATTCATTTCAGTTTCTCGAGTTAAGTTGATTGCAGTGTTGGACATAGGGCTAGAGCCTTTAGGGATAGGCACGCTGACTCGTTAAACCTTGTCGCCAAGGAAAGCCTGGTACTGCCCGGCATCCATGAGCTTCTCGATCTCAGCCTTGTTTGGCTGCGAAAGCTTTACCAGCCAGCCCTTCTCGTAGGGGCTTGAATTAATCAGACCCGGATTGTCAGCCAGCGCCGCGTTGCTCTCTTTGACGGCTCCACTTATCGGCGCGTACACATCGGAAGCTGCTTTGGTGGACTCAACCACGCAAATCGTTGCGCCCTGTTTAATCGCCTTCCCCGCCGCAGGCAGGTCAGCAAATACAATTTCTCCAAGTTCAGACTGAGCGAACTCGGTAATACCCATGGTGGCAACATCGCCATCGAGCTTTACCCACTCATGATCCTTAGTGTAACGAAGATTGGACGGGAATTGCATATTCAGCTCTCCTACATTGAGACACTTAACTGGCACTACGTTTATAGAAGGGTCGCTTTACCACCGAGCAGCGCAGCTTACGCCCGCGCACCTCGGCTACAATTGCTGTCCCTTCCTTGGAATATTCTGTTTTTACGAGTCCGAGCCCGAGCGCCTTATTGACCGTCGGAGTTTTAGTTCCGCTGGTAGTCGTTCCGATCGTTTCGCCGGTTTCAGTCTGTAGCGCGTCGCCGTGGCGCACAATGCCGGCGTCTTCAACGAAAAATCCGACAAGACTCCTGGGAATCCCCGCAGCACGCTGCTTAACGAGAGCCTCCTTACCGATGAACTCCCCCTTATTGAGCTTCACGATCCAACCGAGTCCGGATTCATAGGCTGAAATATCATCTCCAAGCTCATGACCATGGAGCGGCAGGCAGGCCTCGAGACGCAGCGAGTCGCGAGCGCCAAGCCCGGCAGGGACTAGGCCCTCGGGCTTTCCGTGCTCCAGCAAATTATCCCAGACTGTTACCGTTTGATCCCAAGGCACAAAGAGCTCCACTCCGTCCTCACCGGTATACCCGGTTCGAGCGACGATTGTCGGCACGCCAAACACCGATCGCTCGGCGAAGTGAAAATACGCCAGCGAGGAAATGTCAGCGAGCCCCGGGCAGGCGGCGAAGATCTTGAGTGCCTTGGGGCCCTGAAGTGCGATCTGGCCAAACTGCGAGCTCTTATTTACAAAGTCTGCTTCGAAACGGTTGTGATCTTGGAACCACTTGAAGTCCTTGTCGCTGTTCGAAGCATTGACGCAGATCAAATACTTTCGCTGTGAATAGCGGTACACAATGATATCATCAACGATCCCGCCCTGCTCATTGGTGATAGCACTGTACTGAGCCTTGCCGTCGACGAGAGTCTTCACGTCGTTGCAAGTCATGAAATCTATCGCGCGCTCAGCCTCCGGGCCGGTTACGAATATTTCTCCCATATGGGAGACGTCAAAGAGCCCGGCTGCTTGCCGCACCGCGTGGTGCTCGGGAACAACTCCCGTGTATTGAACCGGCAGCTCCCAACCGGCAAAGGGGACGATTTTACCCCCAAGATCAACATGACGTTGATAGAGCGGCGTGCGCTTCAGTCCGGTCGTATCCATGAGGAAATTCCACGGTGAGGTAGACCGATAAATCTTACAAAAGGAGCGCTAAAAAACAAGGCATTCGGGCCAAGTTACGCGCTCTTGGCCTTAAAGGATTGGAGAGTATTGTGGATAAGCATCGTAACTGTCATCGGCCCCACTCCCCCTGGTACCGGAGTGATAGCACGGCAGCGAGGAAGAGCAGCTTCATAATCTACGTCACCGGTCAGCTTACCGGTCGGCAGGCGGTTAATTCCTACGTCAATCACGACCGCCCCGTCTCGAATCCAATCGCCTTTCACCAGATTCGGCACGCCAACGGCCGCGATAACGATATCCGCGGAGCGACAAACTGCCGGCAAGTCCCTAGTTTTTGAATGCGCCATGGTTACGGTGGCATTGCGCTCCAGGCACAATAGACTGACGGGCTTACCGACCAAGACCGAACGTCCTATCACCACGACTGACATCCCGGATAGATTGGCTGCTGGAATCTCTGGCACGCCAGAGGTCTCGGCAGGATTGATGGATGAAAACGCCAAATCTATGAGCTTCATACAGCCAAGCGGCGTGCAAGGCCGAAGCTTTCCGCCTCCCCGCATAAGAAGCCCTTGATTAATAGGCGTCAGACCATCGGCATCCTTATGTGGATCAATTCGCTCAATTAACGGCGCGGAATCTATGCCCGCTGGAAGCGGAAGCTGCAGCAAAATTCCATCTACAGCAGGATTTTGGTTGAAGCGGTCAATGGCAGAGGCGATATCCGACGCCGAGGCGGTGGAGGGAAGGCGCGCATCGAAAGTTTCAAATCCACACTTCTTGGCCAATTTTTCCTTGTTGGCGACATAGGCATGCGACGCTGGATTATCCCCGACTAAAATAACACCTAACCCCGGGGCCCGGTTGTTTCTGGCTCGCAACAAGGCAACCTCAGCACTTACGGCATTCGTAATCTGAGCTGAGAGCCACTTGCCGTCGAGAATCTTCACTTTGTGATGCCTGAAACTAGATAGTCTGCCTGAAACTGGATATAGGCTGCTAGGAACGCCTCCCCTTTGCTTTAGGGGTGAGTCATTGTATACAAGCAAAGCCCGGAACATTCCAATACTTTACCTACGGCAATTTTATGATTATCGGCGTACCACGAGAGAGAAAGACTTTAGAGAAACGTGTTGCGATTACTCCTGACGGAGCGCATGAGTTGGTAAAACACGGACATACCGTATTGATCGAACAAGACGCCGGTTTGGGCTCGTTCTTCGACAACCAGGCTTACGTTGCCGCAGGTGCCACCATCGTTCCTACCCTGAAAGATGTTTGGACAAAGTCGGAACTTATCGTAAAGGTGAAGGAGCCGCACGAGTCCGAATACGAGTATTTCCGTGCCGGCCTCGTCCTCTTTGATTACCTGCATCTAGCCAGCATGCCCGATGTGGCGGAGGCCATGGTGCGCGGCAAGATGTCGGGCATCGCGTACGAACTCGTCCAAAATCGAGAAGGTCGTCTGCCTTTGCTTGAGCCAATGAGCGAAGTGGCTGGCAAGCTTTCCGTTCTAAACGGCTCTTACTTTCTGCTCTCGCAAAACGGCGGACGCGGCATTCTAACCGGCGGCGTCGTGGGTGTGGCTCCAGCGGAAGTGGTCATAATCGGCGCCGGTATTTCCGGCCGTGCAGCGTGCAACGTAGCATTAGGTATGGGTGCCATGGTGACGGTGCTCGATATTAACAGCGAGAAGCTGGAGCGGATCGAAGCGCAATTCGGTGGGCGAGCGCGGACGGTGTATTCCAATCGAGAGGCAATTGCTCGTGAAATTACTCGCGCGGATTTGTTGGTAGGCGCTGTGCTAAGCCCAGGCGCTGCGGCTCCGAAGCTCGTCACCCGCGAGATGATAAAGACCATGAAGCGCGGATCTGTATTCGTGGATATCAGCATTGACCAAGGCGGCTGTGCTGAGACTATTCGACCAACCTCATTGGATAACCCTGTCTATGTTGAGGAAGGCGTGACTCACTACGGCGTCTGCAACATGCCGGCGCAAACTCCACGAACCTCGACTATGGCACTAACTGCCGTAACCCTGCCTTATATTTTAAAGATTGCGGATAAGGGCTTTAAGGGAGCGATGGCTGCCTCGCCTGAACTTAGAAACGCGCTCAATACGCATCAAGGAAAACTTACCAATAAGCCGGTAAGCGATGCAGTGGGAATACAGTATACACCGATCGAAGTTGCCCTGAATTAGGGACGATCCTATTTTTCAAGCAACATTACGCGATGCATGTCGATTAAAAAGACATGTCACGCGAAGCACGCCTTGTAATCCCCGGAGCCCCGCACCACATTACTCAACGAGGTAATCGGCGCGGGCTACTCTTCTATAACGACCAAGATAGAGAGCGATTTATCTCTTG
>JAYRHW010000278.1:0-10251 GCA_041907145.1 Bdellovibrionota bacterium | reverse complement strand
TGATCTTCTGCTGCGTCATCCTCGTCACGAGTGCTCGATAGCCTGCTCGGCTGTCTCCGCCATCGCTCTGTCGGATTCCTTGTATTTTCTTTAGCTTGGCCCCTCAGGACGAAGCCCTTTCTGTTACGCAGTCTAAGGCACGATTTGCACTATTACCCTGTTGGACGTTGGCCCAGTGCGCCCAAGCCCATCAACTGCAACCGCCATAAAGTGGTTAATTCCGGCGCTCGCGTCGAAGAACGAAAGCGTCACGGGCACATCCACAAATCCACCGGCTCCGATCGTGGCGGGAATCTCCTGAACTGCTACGGCAGTATTCGCTTCAAAAGGATCTATGTCGAAGCCACCACCGGGGACGCCATCGAGATAGAGTCCGCCCTCAAGGCGAAGCAGGGCCACTTGCGTTCCTGCGGGTCCCGAAATTCGCACTGTCTGACTTGGAGCGTTCGTTGTCGTTGGCGTCGAAAGTCCTAGCACCGAAAGTGAGACAGCTGGAGGAGCGCCAGCCCCAACGAGCGCTTCTGATGCCACGCTGCTTCCAGGCGAACGGTAGAGCCGCCCCGAATACGAACTGCCATCATCGAAATCGACCGTTACCAACGCTCCGGTAAGCTCCAGACCCGACACGGACCCCGGCTCGCTGGGCAGCGGCCCAGGGTGTCCAGCTCCGCGGATGCTGGTCGGATCGATGTCAATCGAGAATGTGAGCGTCATACCAGGGTTGAAGGATGAATAAGTTGTATTCAGCACATCAAAGCCCAGGTCATGCGAGCCCCCGAATCCATTGCTCAGCAAGCCAACACCTGGATTGCTGTTGATGGTGAAATCCTTGAACAAATCATCTCCCGCGGTTCCATTCGGATCGAATACCAGGTCCTGAAGGATTGCACCTGTCAGATCCAAGGAGACTTTGGTGATCTTTTGACTGCCGGCTGAGGTATTGGTTACACGGAAGGATCCGTTCGTATACGTGCTGGCGTGCAGCAGCGAGTCTCCCGGGTCCACTTCGATAAAGGCGCTTCCACCCTGACGGGCCGGACCGCTGCTCACTCGGAAGTAATCAAAAACACCGACGAATCCGCTGGCCGCCTGATGCGCGCGGGTTGCGTATACACCGGCACCCATATGGCGATCAAAAAAGCGACTTAACTGGGGTATCGTCGACGTCTCAATCGAGCCCAAATAATTAATCTGGGTGCTCGAAATGGAATCGATGCGGTACCAAGCAGTGATCGACATTGCTGTCGGATCGAGCGTCAAGAACAGCTCCGCCGTTGACGGGGACACGGGATCGGGCAGTGCCATGAGATGCGGGGGAACAATGTTGGCAGTCGAAACGCCATCAATCTCCATGCTCAGTTGAATGCCGCTGCCTGATCCGGTATTCCCCGAAACGGAGAGGCTTACGTAATTGTCCTGGTCAAGTCCGACAAAGACACCAGCAGCCTCAGCGCCAAGGGGCGCTCCGCCTCTAAATGCATCAGCTACGCTGGTTGATACCGTGACTTGCCCAAGTCCTGTCGCCGGGTCGGTGTTGATTCCGATCTGCAGCGCGTTGTCTTGAGTGTTGTCATTGCCGACAAAGGTGCCTTCGGTCGGCAAGATGGACATGAAGCCGCCCGCTCCGCCCTGCGCGACACGCGCTGGGAGAAAGCCTGCGCCGCCTGTACGGAGCATATAGCCGGTAAAGCCGGTGCCGCGTAGCTTACCGAGCGCGGGGGAGCCTGGATCCCAGGTGAAGTTCACGGGAATCGTGGTGCTGTCCCCGTTTGCGTTGTCGAAAATAAAGCGGTCGCTCACATCGTTGACGCCGTCGTTATCATCATCAGGATCCAGGAGATCGCTAATATGATCGTTGTCGAAATCGGTTGGCCGGGAGGCTGGATTTCTAGGATCCGTGCCATTAGCCGCCTCGTCCGTATTTGCATAGCCGTCGCCATCGATATCTGGATCCGAAGCGTCGGGAACTCCGTCGCAATCCAGATCGTTCGGGAAGGGGCAAGTGACGAGGGGACGGAGAATCATGACCGAGCCGGCAAAGAAGCCTGCAGCGTACATCGTTCCGTCCGGATCGACCGTAATATCGAGAGGTCCCCAGTTTACGCCGTCAGCCAACACTGTGTCGGAAAGCACCTGTGTGCCGTCCGGACTCAAGTGAACACGGCGAATCTGATTCGGATCGAAGCTGGCTACCGAGATAATATCCCCAAACATTTGGCCGCCAAACGCCGACAATGACACATACTCGGCGATTCCATTAACAGAATGCGGAGGCGTTGGATTGCCGCCTGCTGCTTCGTATAGATGCAGCGGCGAGTGATAGAGCGGATCAGGGGGCAGAGTTGGGCTATATCCATAGGTTCCATCATCAAGGACGCAGTGACCACGCGCCGGAACCGGGTGTCCGCCGTAGTCGCCTTGATTCACGAGCGCCAGGTGATCAAAGGGAGGTTCGCTGAGAAGATTCTCATCGAAGTTGACCAGCGGGCAGCTATACTCAGTGCCTGCACCAGCGGCGGTGCCCGGCGGCTTACCGAAGCCTATATTACCGGCGTTGATATTGGCGTACATTCTGCCGTTGCTGTGCCAGAGGAAGTCATAGGGATTACGGTAGCCCGTAGCGTAAACTTCAAATAAGCCAGGCGTTTCTCCGTCGCCAGTCACACTTCCAATTTGAGCGCCTGCAGAGACGTCAAGTTGAGTAAATGGCGCATGCGGATCGCTGGGCAGCAAGTAGCGCAATATGCCCGCCGTCATATTTACTTCGGGCATATTGCTGAATTCGGTGCTCGGAGTCCCTCCCCAATTGCTGTTTCCGCCAACCGAGAGATAGAGCCAGCCGTCCTTGATTTGAATTCCGCTCGGTCCGTGATTTTCTCTAGAGCGCGGCAATCCGACGACCAGGTCAGAGCGGTTAGCTGGAGTATCGAAATCCGGCCCAATGAGTCTCGTAAGCACTCCTCCAAAAGTATGAATATCGAGAGGGTCGAGTCCCGGGGAAGCCAGGCCGCCAATACGAGGGTCGGAATGGCTGACGTAAATTATCGGCTCGGACGCAGTTCCTGCCACGTAAATACCCGTAACCTGACGCCCCACAACGTCCGGCGCCGGCACCGGCACACCCGGATTTCCCGGGTCATTCAGGTGGTAGTTCGGAGAATTATAAATTGTACTGATTTCCTGGGCTGAACTAAACGTGTGATCGGAATTGAGAGTCAGGGCCCATAACTTTCCATTAAGCTGCGCAACATAGAGTCGACCATCGGGGCCAATCGCCAGACTTGTCGGCTGCATGAACCCCGACATGCCGGGTGAGTTGCCATTCGCCAACGTGGCGATAGTGAAGCCGATGTTGGCGTCAGAATGTCCGCGCAAGCCAACCGTGTAGACACCGCCCGCGATGGAAGCATCCGTCGTAGCGATTCTCAGCTGAGCATCCTTTTGACCAAGTGTACTCGGCGAGAATGTGACATTGAATTGCGCCTGGGCACCGGGATTCAAGGTTTGCGCTGTGAATCCCGACGGCGAAAATTCCGCTGCATTAGTCCCAGCAATCGAGATCGAGCTCAGATTAATCGGGCTGCCGGAATTATTCTGAACCGTTACCTGGAATGGAGCGCTGGAAGTGTTCTGCGCCTGATTGCCAAAATCGTGGAACGATGGATTAACGCTTAGATTGAGCGCCCGGAAATTCAATGCCGAAACTTTCGCGAAATTGATTTTGCGCGCGAGATCGATATTGAGCTGCCCATCCGAAACGTACGTCTGGAACTTTTTGGTTACCGCTGTAAACGGTCCCACGTCAGCAACGATATCGTAGTTTGTAAGTACATTGTCGCCCTCGATATTCACATCGAATACTCGAAGCCCCGAACTAGTGAAGAATATCTCTGCGAAACTCAAGCTAACTTCGTAGCTCCCGATCGGCAGCGGGCTCCCGGTGTCGCCCAATCCATAGGCAACGTCGTGGCCGTAACGTTCCGATCGGAAAAGTGTCGGGTCGTCAGTGCCGGCAATTGCCACGCTGGGGTCCACCGTGTACGTGCGGGTACCACCGAACACCAAAAATGCATCATCATCCCAGGTGAATCCGTCGGAATCAGTGAAGTCGGCTCCGTCGGCTCCGCAGTTCAAGCGGAAGATATCATCAGCGCGAGTACCGCCTTGTGGACGGACTTCGATCCCGGAAATCTTTGCCTGATCGAGGGTGGCAAGCAGTTCAATATTCAGTTCGCTGTCGTTGACAGAAACGGTGAAGGTTCTAGTCGTCGCGATATTTGCCCCGCCGGCCGCAGCAAAAATATCGAGGTCGCTTTGGACGGTATTTCCTTCCAAGATGACATCAAACAAACGCAAATTTGCCGCCTGATGGAAAATTTCAGCGAAATGCAGCACGACGTCATAGGTGCCTGGCGCGATGCCGGGCAAGGTAAACTTCAAGTCCTGAGCATGGCGTTCTTTTACGTACAGACTAGCATCTGTCGTCCCGGTTGTTCCGTTATTGGCACCGCTTATGGACGGTGATGGATCAGGGCGATAAATCGAGGACAACTCAACTACGCCCGCCGTATCCGGAGCCCAGGCGGCACCAGTGGTGTCCACGTATTGCGGGCCTCCGGCATTCCAACGTGCAACTGCTGGCTCGATAGTCGGAGTACTTGTTGGGGTTGAAGTTGGAGTACTTGTCGGAGTTGTCGTGGCAGTTGGGGTTACAGTCGGAGTGCTTGTCGGGGTTGAAGTTGGAGTACTTGTCGGAGTTGCCGTGGCAGTTGGGGTTACAGTCGGAGTACCTATCGGCGTTGGAGTATCTGTCGGGGTTGTAGGAACCGTCGTCGGTGTAGGCAAGAGCAGCTGGCATTTTGCCAGGAACTTCGTCTGATAGGTCTTGTAAGTGTTGATCTGCTTGGATTTAGCTTTCTTTGAGAGTGAGGACTTCTTAATTTCGCTGATATAGGTCGAGAAATTTTTCCAAAGGTTCTTCTTGAGGCGCAAGTCTTTCTTTACAAAGCCCACGGCAATCCCGCCGCCAGTTACTCCGTGAATACGGCAAAGCACCTTGTCCTTGCCCTGCTTTCCCACGCTTACGAAATCTGCCTGATTGCTCGTCGAGACAATAACGGTTCCTTTCGGAGGTTTTGGCGCGGCGTAAACGTTTGATACAGCGAGAGCGAGGAGGCAGAGGATGAGGGCGATACGGTGAGAAAGAAGCTTCACAACTACTCCACGAAATTCCGATCCAAAGAAACGAAAACGGAGATATTTTGGCGACACGAGAGTCTAGCGCAAATCAAAAACTTAAAAAAAGTTTGCGGGCTAAAAATGACCAAATATTTCAGCTTCGAACACCCTGGCGGCCCTAGCCGAGGCTGGATTTCGGGTGCCCTCAGTGATATGGAGGCGGCAAGGACGTACTATGCTTATTTTAGCGAATAATTGCGGGCTTTTATCTGGCGCAAGATCGCCACGATAGTGGAGCCCATCACTCACGCTCTAAGTGGCAGGAATCCTTAGCTGCAGGCTCTTGCCGTTAATGAGCTGCCAAGAGGGTGAGATATGCCCAAAGGGGAGATTGCAGATCACGGAGAGTGAGAGCCCCTCAGTGACTTCAAGAAGAATGTCATCGATGCTGCGACCTAATGCGCGTTCTTCTTCCGCAACAGCAGCTTGAGGGGTACCAAATACCAATGCTCGAACCTTCGACAACAGTCCTGCTGTTCGAACCTGCCACAGCATTCTTTCGAGTGAAGGCAAAGCGTGTGCCTCTTCCTTGTCGTACTCAAGACAGAGCAGATACCCATCCAGTGCTGGAAGATAGGGCGTACCAAGCAGCAAGTTAAAAGTACTTAGGTTAGCCGCGAAAACGGGTCCTTCGGGAGACTCCCCGCGCAGCAGCTTAGGGGCAGGGCTGGGACGTTTTTCCGGTCTATCCCATTCCCACAGTTTCCCTGGCAATCGGACTTGAGTTTGGCCCGTTCGCAGCGTGAGCAGCAGGCGATCCAACGCACTGGGGTCGGATTTTGCATATACCGCATTGAATCCATAGATGGACGCCAATCCAGCTTGGCTAAGTAGTGCTGCATTGATAGTGGTGAGATCGCTGCATCCGGCAAACCACTTGGGCCTTCTCGCGATGTGTTTCCAGTCCACTCTTTCCAAAATTTCATTGGAGTTAAAGCCGCCGCTAGTCCCAACAATGACGTCGACTTCTTCATCTTCGAATAGCGCAGTAAAGTCTTGTGCGCGCTCTTCCGCCGACCCTGCCTTATAAGCTCGACGGGACAGTGCATTCGGCGCGAATTTCCATGTCAGTTCTCGTTCAGCACAGGCAGCAGTGAATGCGCTGAGCCAGCGTTCTTCAATCCAGCTTGAAGGGGAGCAAAGGCCGAAGCAGACAGCGTCTCCGGTGAGTATTGGGAAATTAATTGTCATTAGTTACACCAATAATAAACTCGGAACTTCGCGAGTTCCATCATAATTTGAAATGCTAATTGGCCAGGTCGGGGTCGGAACACGTTCGGCCCACGCTTGAATCGCCCGACAGTCAGCGGCAATGTTGCTTTCGAGTCGGTACTGGGCAACAGTCCGGGTTATCTCGGAGCGAACAATAGCACGCAGGGTAGCCTCGGGAATGCCCTCCTGCTCGCCCCAATCAGCAAGGCCCCACTGGTCCAGGTACATGCGCTCGCTCGAGGGCATTAACACGGAATAGTTCTGCCAGTTGCCCGGCGTTGCTGCGCGCGCCTGGGCAGCTTCAAAATCCTTGAGGCCATAAAATTCGGACCAGAGCCGCACCGATACATTCCCCCTGCCGAAGTAGGCATCTGCCCGTGCTTGGACTTCGGACCTTCTTTCCTGCATCTCTGCCTTGAATGCTGGCAGGGAGTCCTGTGAAAGCCATTCCTGAAGCTGGAACACGGTAAAGTAATCCATGTCACCGAGCAGCATGGTAATTTGCTGCGGATAAGAAACAGAATCTCGCAGTGCCTTGAGTTGTTCCCAGGCTGTAAGTTTTACGCCCTCTGCGAAGCAATCGAGTCCAGGCTTGTTTCCATTGATGCGACCAAGTCGATACTCATTGTGAAAGGCCATCATTTGCGCGCCCTTGTCGAGGCACTGCGAGACCCACAATTGCAGCGGTTGACCGTCGCTGAGAGCCGTTTGCACGGCAGACGCCAAGGCCGGGATAGTTCGATTATTCCGGGCGTGCACAGAATTCTGCAGCAGTGTCTGGGTAATTGCTACTGCTTCATCGCTTAGCTCAATATCCCTGACAGCAGCGCGCAAATAGTCGGCTTCGGCAAAGATGTCCCCGTACCGCTCGGCACTGACTGCTTTACTCCATGCCGAAACCAGGCGAGACCCCCGTTGGGGACCTGTCAATTTCTCCCAAACCGCGTCGGGACAAGACTGAGTCAAGGAACGATCGACCGCGGTTAGCGGCAGGCAGTCGATCGCTCCGGATCCAATTTCGCTGCGGGCTTGTTCTAGTGAACGAATATATACTTCTTTAAACACGAATAGCGTACGACGAGTTTTCGCCGTCCTCCGAGAATATATCGAGATTTCGGGACTAGTCCGCCTTGCTCGCCGGCGCCTCAAGGTCAGAGAAGCGCGCCAGTCGAGCGGCAGAATTAAAAATTAGATATGCAGGGAATAGAGTGTGTATTGCGCGTTAGGCGCAATGCATCAAAGCGGCATGATGGCTGTATGCCATCGAGGAGGAATATTGTGCACGCGTTGATTTCATACTGGACCAGTATAGAGAGCACCGGACCTATGTCAAGTATCACTTGAGCTTGAGCGAGGAAGTTTGGGTAACACCTCCAGCGTTTCGCGGAGAGCGGAACGCCTTGGGTCGGTCGAGGGAGGAGTGCGATACAGCGCAGATCCATTACTTGAATAGGAGGTACTCGTAGGATAATCTGCAGTAGTTACAACGTATTAGAGTAAAAAGGGGCATTTTCTCAGGTTGGCATTGAAGCCGGCCGATAGGCTATACTGTAAGCAACGTGTAAAATGCGCAGTCAGCTATGGCCCTAGAACGCGCCGATTTGATGTATGCCCTGCGGCTTCTCCTTCGCCCAGTGGCACGCTTCTGCGCTCGTCACTCATTTCATATTCAGGATCTGATTGAAGCGGCCAAGGCCGCCTTTCTCGACGTAGCTCAGGAAGAGCTTGCCGGCAGTGAAGAGAAGCTCAGCGTTTGCAAACTCAGCGCTTTTACCGGGCTGCACCGCCGCGATGTGAACCGTATTTTCAAGGACGAGGATTTGCATAATCCCGGGCAAGGCCTCATCAGCCGCGTGATAGGGCAGTGGCAACAATCTCGGCGCTTTTGCGGCAAGAATGGCAAACCTCGAGTTTTGCGCATCGACGAGGGGACAGATGAATTCAAGGATCTTGTTGAATCTGTGACCACGGAAGTAACTCCCGGAACGATTTTATTCGAATTGGAGCGTGTCGGCGCTGTACAGCGAACCCGCGACGGGCTCAAGCTCATAAGCCGAGTCTATACGCCCCGCGGTGATGTGCGCACCGGCTATCGTATGCTGCAGGCTGATGTACGCGATCTCATCGACGCTGTAGAGGGAAACCTCTTCGGTAAGGAGGGAGAGGAGAATTTACATCTCAAGACGCAGTACGATCGCGTACCCAAGACATTTATTCCTGAAATTCGTGAATGGTTAACCCGCGAGGGTTCCGCCCTGCACCAGAAGGCGAGAAATTATCTGTCCGGATTCGATATCGATATTAATCCCGAACTGCCAACTGATGCTCCCGTCACACGGGTGGCATTGGGAACTTTCGCTCTGATCCCGCCTAGCGGAGAAGGGGAAGGCGAAGTTCAGGAGCCTCCCCGACAGTCGAAGAAGAAGGAATAGTCGAGAAGCATATGGTACGGCAAAATACATTCGTTACCTCATTGGTCGGCTTGCTTGCCTTGTTAGGGATTATAGTAGCTTCGGGCTGCGGACAGGGTGGGGGCACCGAAGGAACCTGGGGCCGTTCATTTTCCGGCCTTATCACTGATAGTAACGGGCAACCGCAGGCGAATGTCGCGGTCGAGCTTCTCGAAACGGGCGTGACGGCAGTGACGGATGCACGGGGTCAATTCATGCTGGAGCGAGTGCAGATTCCCTTAGTGCCGGTCACCTTCCAAATTTCTGGCGCTCAGGTGCAGACTGCGGTAGTTCTCACCGATGAATTGCCTCAACAAGAAGCTGTCGTTGACTTTAGTATCAAGGTCAACAGCAGTACCTCCGCGGAGATTCAAAATGTGGTCGTCATGGTAGCTACGCCCACACCCCGTCCCACCCCTACTCGAACCCCGCTGCCGGCCACTCCAACGCCCGGCAGTCAGCCAACTGCCAGCCCGACTGCAACAGTGCAGGTTCCGACGCCGTCAGTGACTCCAACTGCAGTGCCCATGCCGACCTCGACTCCTAACCCTTGCATTGGCGACTTGAATGGAGATTTACTCGTAGATCTTAGCGATCTGTCGATTATGCTCACTGCGCTTAACACTCAATTGGGTGATCCGAACTATAACCCCGTTGCCGACCTCACCGGCGATCAGGTCGTGAATGTATTCGACCAGAGTATTCTCATGTCGCACTTTGGCACCCACTGTTGATTTCTCATATCGGCCCATCTCTTTGACTTTAGTTCGTGGGCCAATAGCTAACTAGTTTATATTACTACGTTTATTCTTCTGTGGTTTTCTAGATTAAATATGACTGTGTATGTTACACAGTCATAGGATCCCTGCATAATACTTGTGTAGTCACTGACGGGCGTTGGGGGGAACGCCCCGCCGTTTCTAAGAAGCGGTGGGTACTACGAGAGGCTAACGTGAGCATGGTCTTGGTAAGCTGCGAATGGGGAGTGATTCCAAGTTCAGCCAGCTTCCGGACTCGGCGCCGACGCTAACACGGCGAACGAGGACGAAATTCAGTTTGTGGGCCTGGGAGTTCTTTTTTGCAATTCGAAAGAATTGCAAGGGGGGAAAGAGCTCTCAGGCCCACATTTTTTTGCGGCCGGGACATACGGATGTCTACATTCAGCCCAGTTGCTCGCAGTAATAATATAGTATATACTAGTATATACTAGTATATACTATGTTTCTCCTGCGGGTTGTCAGCGCTCTCAATGCAGCAAAAATTAAGTATGCCGTCGCAGGAGGCTACGCTGTTGCGTTGCATGGAGCCGTACGCGGAACCGTGGATATTGATCTGGTTCTAGCGCTACGTC
>JAYRHW010000277.1:0-11909 GCA_041907145.1 Bdellovibrionota bacterium | reverse complement strand
TGGGGGCCTGATCTGCTACAAGACGAGCGGCTGCGAAGAAATCTCCATGACTCTTGTGCCGATCAAAGCGAGCCATCAATCCGACAAGCGTCGTCTGGGTATCAACCCCCAATTCGTGCCGTA
Organism: Bdellovibrionota bacterium; assembly: GCA_041907145.1. Classification (GTDB taxonomy): domain Bacteria; phylum Bdellovibrionota_C; class UBA2361; order UBA2361; family JAFLCA01; genus JAFLCA01. The sequence continues at coordinate 11,786 of JAYRHW010000277.1, read as the reverse complement.
ATTCCTCGCGCGCCCTGGAATCGGGCAAAAATCGCGTCGTGTCGAATCCATTTGGAATGACGATCGAGCGGGAGGCCTCGTACCCGAGGGCTTCATGCTGCTGAGCAGTGCTCTCCGCGCAATAAATAACTCTGCTGCACGACGATGAGAGGCGGGCTCCGCGAAGTATGACAGCCGCAGTGAAGCGCTTCTCGTTTTTGAGATTGTAAACCGAATTGTGTATACCGAAGAAGAGCGGACATCGAGGTCCTAAGACCCGTGCTCCAGAGGCGGCAGCTAGATTTCCGTGGTACATCCATCCTTGGATAATATCGGGAAGGATGCCGCGGACTAAACTGCGAAGCCGGTACCATCCGAGGGGGCTTGGCAGAGCGGGTCGCATTCCCGCCGAGACGACCTGAATGCCCTGCTCCTCCAGAACTTTGCGCATAGGGCCATCAGAGCGCAGACTCAGAACAATTGGCTCGAAATCGCCTTTGGGCATTCCTGCGGTGAGCTGTCCCAGAACAGTCTCCGCTCCGCCCCGAAGCAGTCCGGTAGTAATAAAGAGGACTCGAAGCGGCCTCACACGAGTACGCCCCCCGCAGCAATTCGGCGCCGGTCATGTATCGACGCACACAGAGTCCATAGGGCGTGAAATTGACACCAGGCAATTATGAACGTGAGCTGCATGCGGTGCCGGTATCCCTGAAGCTCCGGGACGAGAGAATAAAAGAGTATGGTGACCATTGAGTAGATCAAGCAAAGCCTGGTGACCGTGGAGCGCCGCCAAAGAACGCCCGCGCCGTAGAGCAGCGGGAAGAAGAGCAACCAATGGCACAGCGAGCTTATGAAGAGGAATTGCTCATCAGGCTGAAGAGTCCAGAATTGCGGCATCAAGAAAAACCGCAGCGCTGGATAGAGAGGCAGCGTCAGCTGTACGTAACTTAAATCCTCCGTTGCCCAGGGGGCTAAAAACACCAGAGCAAGAATAACGACGGGAATGAGCAAAAACACGCGACGATCCTTGAGCTCCACCAGGAACCACAGCCCGGCTCCGACGATAATGAGCACGGGCAGGTAGTACCTGAGCATCGAAAAGAGGCTGAAAATAAGCGCCAGAAGCAAAAAGTGCCTGAGAGAAATTTTCCTGCCCAGCTGAGCGATGCAGTAGATCGAACATATGGTCAAGCAAAGGACTATCATATCCTTCAGGTTCACGAAGGATGACCATGTCAGAAGATCCCAATGCAGTAGAAAGAAAACTGTCAGCGCTCGTTCATAATTTTTTGAAAATCCCGCCAGATTGACCAATCTTGCCAGCACGACACCGGAAACGAACGTAAGTCCCACATTCATGAACACAGGCGAATAATAAAATTTGCCAAAGACATGAAAAGCCAGCAGGTTCCACCAATAATAAAGATAATGACCGGATCCAACCAAAATTGAGATTTCCTTCCAGCCCTCGGGTTCCGTAATCATTCGCAGGGGGCCCCAACCCCGATCGAACATCTCCACGCTGTATTCGTGGTAGACTCGATCGTCTTTCATCAAGAGCTCTCCGGTATACAGATAGCTGAAGTACATGAGAGTTAGCCCCACCTTTACGGTGCAGACGAACAGCGCCAGAGGAACTCCGAGGCGCCTATAAGTAAGCGCGAAGCCCCAAATCCAGATGCAAGCGGCAGCGAATGCCAGTTGAGAAGTTATGCCGATTCCCACGTCAGCCCCCGCAGCTCAGTGGCGGTTCTTTCCGCCAAAGTCTCAATGCTGAAGTTTTCAGTGATGCGTCTTCGGCATGCATCAGCGAGTGTCTTACGATCCCGCTTCAGCATATCCTTCCAGGCTTGGACAATGGCATCAGGCGTTGAGTCCTGAAGCACCATGCCGGCATCGCCAAGAATAATGCTGGCGTCGCCGGCGTTGGTCGCCACGCAGGGGACCCCGCAGGCCATCGCCTCGGCGAGTACATTCGGAAAGCCTTCCGCCGCGTTCGAGCAGAGCGTATTGATATCAAGGGCGCAGTACGCCGATCGCATCTCTTGGGTTTCTCCAGCCCAAACGATCCGTTCCTTAAGGCCCAATTCGACGGATAATTTTTGCAGTTCGTTCGGATAATCCCCGAAATAGCCACCTCCGATGCAGACAAAGCGCACCTGCGGATTTTCTTTGGAATAGAGCGCCGCAGCGCGAAGAAAGAGAGGATGGTTTTTTTTGCGATCAAATCGTCCGGTGATTCCGATGAGTACCTGATTGGATTCGATACTCCACACCTTTCGCATGGCGACACGCAGCTCCTCACTGGGCGCAAATTGCTGAGTATCGATGCCGTTGGAAATTACTGCGAGCTTTTTCGGGCGGTATCCCACGTTGCGGCTGTACGCCGCACCGGCGTGCGAATTGGCAATCATTAGATCTGCGAAGGGGGAGAGTCCGCGTTCGAGCCAGGAGCAAATACTGGCAGCCCAGTCATAGTGCTCAAGATGCGTGTTCGAGGAGCGAAATCCCATTACCACCTTCGGCCGGCGGCGCAAGAATGGCCTAGAACAGATGGCGAGTATATTTGCGACGTACAAATAGCCGTGGATGATATCCGGGTCGCAGGAGCGCAGCTCGCGGATAAAATTTCTAAGGAACCCCAGCATATGCCAGCGATTACCCTTATTGAGGCAGACACGACGTACCCCGGGAACCTGCAGCAGCTCGGGTACTAGGCCGCCTCCTTCGTAGAATTCAAGTACGGTGACTTCGAATTCGCCCTTAGGGAGCCCTTTGACGAGGGATAGGAGCTGTCGCTCAGCGCCTCCGCGGTCAAGTCGTCGTATGATGAAGCAAATCCTCATTTTAGAAGCTCCTCGCGACAGGCGCCCAAAGTTCGCGCCAGCGCTGGGCGATTTGCTCGATGCCCAGGCGGCTCACAATATCCGGGGCGCGCTGCGCCAGTGCAATTCGCTGCTCCTCATTCTCGATGAGCCTGTTAATCGTATTGGCGAGGGCTGCAGCGTCATTGGCGGGTACGAGCAGTCCGTCGATGCCATCGCGTATGATCTCGCGTGGTCCCGTAGGGCAGTCGAAGCTTACCACGGCGAGTCCCGCAGCCATCGCCTCGCACAGCACGTTTCCGAAGCCCTCATAACGCGAGGACAAGATAAAAATATCAAAGGCGTGAAACTCATTCGCTAAGCTCCTGGTAGTGCCGGGCATTTCCACGATGGAGCGCAAACCGAGAGCATCTCGCATGGATTCGAGCTCTGCACGAAGCGGCCCCTCCCCGTATATGGTGAGCCGGGTCTCAGGATGCGCTTGATGCACCAGAGCCATCGCTGCGAGAAGAGTATCGAATCCCTTCTCCCTGCTCAACCTACCGACCGCGACGAGACGCGCTGGGCCGTGTGCCGATGCCTTGGGGCGAGGGTTGCGCTCGACTGGATTCGGAATCACCGAGCAACGCAGTTTTAAATCTTGGGCAAAGTAGTGCTGTACGCCTTGAGAGGGAACCACGATGGCTGTTGCAAAAGGATAGAGCAGTTTTCGCACTATCCGCCAAAAGAATCCCGAGCTCTGTAAAGCTGGAACCGCCACTTCAGATAGAACTACGGGAAGCCGCAGTCCTGCTGCCGCTAATATTGCCAACGCGGTAGTGCCCTCCATGAACGCGACGACAACATCCGGCCGTAAGCGGCGAAGAGTCCGGCGAATGGCGAATACTCGCTTGGCGTTATTCAATAGACCATGAAGTTTGGTGGGGGAATCGCCCTGTAGCCCGAGTGGAAGATGCTGGACTTTCGGATCGAGCGGGAAGAATGGTCCAACTTCGGGCCCGCTCAGTGTCAGGATCTGTACTTGGTCTCCCTGTGAAATCCAGGCATTGGCCAATAGGGAGGCCGTCTTCTCAGTTCCGCCGCAACGTAAAGAGGAAATCAAAATCGCAATTTTCATGCGGCCTTTCCGGTTTGCGGCGTCCGCAACCTACGATATACCACGACGCCCATAAAGAGCGCGGCGGCAAAGTATACAAACACCGTGGAAAGAGCGATCCCCGTTACACCCCAGGTATACATAAACGCGTAGTTCAGTCCGATTTTCAACATGACGCTGAGAATATTCGAAAGCAGCATGAAGAAATTGAGTTTTAGAGAAGATATCATGCGAACGAACAATATCCCTAGAGTGTGAAAGGGGATTTGTAGGGCGAGCACGATCTGAATATGAGAAACCAATGAAGTGTCGGCGGCGGTGAAGGCTCCACGTTGATAGAGCAAGCGGGTAATGATATCCGAGAACCAGACAAAACCAAGTGTCATGGGGACGGTGACGAGGAGCACCAGCCATACATAGTGATTGAGGGTGCGGTACAGCTCTTTCCAGTCCTCCTTGGCAGCCAAAGACGAGAAGAAGGGCAGTACTGCAGTTCCAAGCGCCATCGTCAGTCCGCCGACAACGAAAGCAACCATTTTATTCCCGTAATTGAGCGCTGAAACGCTGCCGCTGCCGAGAGAGGCTGCCATGGCCTGATCAATCAAAACGGCACTGCACATCAGAGAGGAGCCGGAGACGGCGGGGACATATTGTTCGAGGACCTGCCTAAGGGCGGGGTGGAATCGTGTCCATCGCAGCGATATCGGCAGCGACGCGCGCCGCAAGAGGACCCAGACGAAAATAAGCTCACCGACGTACCCACCGATGGTGCCGATGGCGAGGCTCGTTGCTCCCCACTGCGGGGCGAGACCAAGAACGGCAAGGAGAACTACTAGCGGAACGATGGCAGGGGCAAGGCCCGCGCCGAAGAAGCGGTTCTCGGCATTTAGGACTGCTTCAAGCGTTACGCTAAGGCCTGAAATAAGTACGCAGGGAAGCAGCAGGAAAAACATAGATATCGAAAGAGAGCGTTTGTCCATCGAAAAGTCAGACGCTATCCAATCGAACAGGTAGGGGGACGTAAGCGCCAATATCGCCGCCAGAACTGCCAATAGAGTGATATTGAGGAATAGTGCGGAAGTCAGCAGTTCCTGCGCCGAGGCTCTGCTTTCTCTGTCTCTAACTTGAATGTAAGTCGGGATCAGTGCGACGTTAAGTGAACCCGAAGCCACGTTGATGATGTAGGCAGGTACCGTAAGCGCGATGACGAAAGCATCCATCTGATCGCCCGTGCCAAAGGCCGCGGCTGACACCACTTCCTTAAACATGCCAACCGCTTTTCCGATCACCGTTGCCACCGCGACGAGTGCTGCGGCGCCCAGGATGCGCTTGCTAACGTGGGAAGAAGAAAACGGCGGCATGAGACGAAGTATTATAAGCCTGCAAGATTATGGATATATTCTGGTAGATTGTCCAAGCAGGAGTCGGGGTGGATGTTAAAGCGAGGGCCTTGGCGCGCTTTAACTTTCGCCCTCTTAGCCATTTGCTGCGATAGCGGGCGGTTCGGGCTGTATCGGTCGTTCGGCCGCCGGAGGCTGAGTCCCGTCTCGCATAATCTCGCTCTCCACCCGAATAACGTTTGGACGCGTGACCAACGGCTGCGGAGTTTCCGTCAATGATGCTACGAGGCAGCGTGAAATCGGCTTCCACTCAAACAAGGTAGTCCTGGTCTCCTGGCAAACCCGGCGTAAACGAGCCAAACGCTTGTCGCTCAGGGGAGCAGTCAGCACAATCTCCTTCACCGTTCCTTCGCGCATCAACTTAATAAGGTCGCGAAATCCGCCGAGGATCCGGTAGCCATGCACAAGGCGCCCGCGCAAATTTCGATCGTCGTCTATCAGGCCAAGAATCGCGTGGGAACGGGGCGCGCGTCGACGAACTGAGTCATGATTCTGCAAGGTTAAATAGAGTATTCCTCGATGTCCTGCACCGTAGAGCACTGTGTCTGTGATCACTTCGCTATGCGAGGCAGCAAGCCGGCGTCCAACAAACGACATGAGATCGTTGATGGCACGGGGCAAACCGCGAATCCCGGTAACGAACGCAAGCGCCAAGGATCCGTACAACATCCACTGGGCAAGAGAAATTTCAGCGGCTCCTGTATGGAAAAATCCGGTAATGCTCCAAGCGCTGGCGACTCCGGCGGCAACGGCGAAACCAAGGAAAACGAACTCCGCGATGCGGGCGCGTGACCACACACGGCTGTAGGTTTGGGTCAGGAAGAGGGTGATAAAGGGTACGCCGCAGGCGAGTGGAGAGGTATAGAACCAGACCGACAGCACTTCGGATAGTGCATAGTGCGGCTCCGAATAATGACAAATCAATGCCGAGGCGAGGAACGAGATACCCAGAAGCATGAAGTCGACAATCGGATAGAGCAGGACCAATAGGACGGGGTGCGAAGGTGATTTGAACCCCTCGATGAGCGCGACTCCTGAGTCCCAAAGTTCGACATAGGCCACATGCCGGGCGATGACGTAGGCTCCAACGACAAAGGCGATTACAAAAATGCCCCAGGCTTGGGCGCTAAACAGCAAACTGGACAGCCCCACGAATACGAGCGCGGCATTGGCAAGATACAGCATCAAGGCGACCTTGCGCTGCGTTAGTCCGGAACGAATGAGTCGATGATGGAGATGATCCATGTCAAAGTGCATGATGCCGGCCGCCGGAGCATCGGGGCCAGGGAATGCGCGCCGTACCGAGCGCCGCCATATGGCGAGCAAAGTATCAAACACCGGAACACCGATGGCGAGCAGGGGTACTCCAATAGAGGCGAGCAGAGTGCCCTTGGAACTGGTGCCCAGCGAAATGGCTGACACCGTAAACCCCAAGAACATACTGCCGGTGTCGCCGAGGAAGATGCTAGCGGGGTTAAAATTATAGCGCAGGAAAGCGAGGCACGCCCCGAGCAGTGCTGTCATGACGAGGGCATCACCAGGTAGGTGACGGAATAGCAATGAGCCGATAATCCCAAGCGAGGCAATGCTGGCGAGTCCGGCAGCAAGACCGTCCATACCATCGATCAAATTGAACGCATTGATGATCATGACGAACCAGACAATGGTCATCGCGAGGTTTATTGCAACTGGGAGTTCGATGCCGAAGACCTGCCCGGCAGAAACTCCGGTCATAAACAGCAATGATGCGGCGGCGCATTGACTAAGCAGTTTCGTGATGGGCTTGATGCCATGTATGTCGTCGCAGAGCCCGGTCAGCATCAAGAAAGTGGAAGCAGCCAAGAATGTCAGCCAGGAATCAAAGGTGAAAATGCCGTTCAGCTGGAATCCCGGAACGAGGAAAATGACCGCACATGCGATGTGGAAGCCAGCAAAGACGGCGACGCCTCCGATGCGGGGAATCGGGTGCCGATGCAAGCGCCGGGCGCCTGGGTGATCTACGATACCGAATTTATTGGCAAGATTTCCCACCACCGGAACGAGCAAGTAGGTGGCGAGGAAGCTGACGAGGAACACTACGGGTACTATGAATACTGCTGAGAGATTCATACAGATCTGTAAGACCGCCTTCAAAATGTTGAATGCTGTGCGTCGTGCGAATTACCCCAGTAATCATAGGCCTTTGGAGCCTGTCCGGATGATATACGGGGCAGCAAGAGTGTAGCGCGAAGGGGGAAGTAAAACAACTTTTCTTTTAACCTCCCTGAAGTTGAGTTAGCCCAGAAATCGTGGCGCTAACACTCCGGCATTCTTGAATAACTTCCTAAGTTTTATGCGAACTAATTACTGGATTAAGAACCGCTAATGTGGTGTCTTGTGAGTCGTGGTGGATGCCACGCGAAGGTGAGCTTCTTGGTTCATCGGTCGGGCATTGGGGGGATCTTTTCTTTGGCTGCTTCTTACATTTTTCGTCTCGACGATATTGCTCCGCAGATGGACTGGGCGAGGTACGCCCGTTTGCGCGAACTGTTCATGCGCTACCGAGTGCGGCCGCTCATCGCCGTCATTCCGCAGAACGAAGATCCGGAGTTTTCCAGGTATGAAAATTGTTCCGTAGATTTTTGGCAGGAGATCCGTGATCGCCAAGCCGCCGGATGGCATGTGGCGCAGCACGGATATCGACATGTCTACGATACTCGATCCTCCGGTCTGCTCGGAGTTTCCAAGCGCAGTGAATTCGCCGGACATTCCTATGACGAGCAGTTCCGCCGCATCAAGGCTGGCAAGGAAATTCTCGAACGCGCTGGTGTAAGGGTGTCAACATTTGTTGCCCCTTCGCATTCTTTTGACAGCAATACCTTGAAGGCGCTGCGAGAAGCCGGCTTTACGATGATGTCGGATGGCTTTGCCTTCTACCCCTACTACCGTGAGGGATTGCTCTTCGTACCTCAACTCACGGAGACTCCGCGCCACTGCCCCTTCGGTATCCACACATTTTGCCTGCACACGAATAGCATGTCGGAGCAAATGTTTTCAATTATCGAGGAATTTTTGGAGAAATTTCACGATCGCGTGATTCCCTTCGAACACGCGGCCCGCTTCGTCAGCGTGGGACCGCTGCACGCCCTCTCGGGAGTGCTGGCGCGGTACCTCTTGAAGGTAAAGCGGAGTATCACTCCCTCGGTGGATTACTAACGCGGGGATTGCCGCTTATTAATTACATGAGTCTAGCAATGATGGTTCGTTCATCACGATAGCTGACTTGAGCGTTGATCGGTGAGGTTAGGAAGGAGATCCAGCGATCGCGCGCTGGCTTGGCGAGTCTGTCCAAATCGATAACGATCCACGAAATTGCTAGAGACTTTGCAAATCTTGCCAAGTCTCTGGGCCTTGCCAACCCGCGCTGGAGCCGAAGATCAAGCTTTGCCAAACTAGTTGCCTCGGCAGTTGTACTTGCGCCGTAACCTGAAATTATCTTCCCGCCATGAATCAAGGTGCCGTGCAACTGCTCGGTAGTGCGCTGCACGGTTCGAAGCGGATCGGCGCCGGCGACCGGCAATTGAATGATCGGTGTGCCTGGTGCAATCAGTGTGGCCAAGCGCCGGTAAGTTTGCTTGGGATCCCGTTCGAAGGTGAAGGTACGATAGGCCGGCAAGGTCTCGAACAGTACCAGTATGCCGAAGACCCACAGCGTGCGTTGCAAGGCGGTTGAGGACAGGCTGAGGCTTCTCAAGAAACAAATAGTCAGACAAACTGCCGGCAACCCCAACACTATCCCGAATCGGCCGGGAGCCCTCACTCGTTCAAGGCCCGGAACTATCCAGGAAATAAACCAAAATGGCAGTTTGAACCATTTCCAGGGCGCAAAGTAGGGTCCCAGCGCAAGAACGAACCCAGCAAGAAGTAGGAGCGTAAGATAATGGATGAAGCCGGGCTCGATGCCGATCTCCGACTTCGCGTTCGTTGATAAAAATCCCCAGCGCGTACCAGCGCGCAGGAACAAAAAAAAGGACAACCCGAAAGCAAGCAAGCAACCTGGGAAGAAGGCGCGCTCGGCCGCACCGAACTGTGCGATGTCGCCGGGTGCGTACCAAAGCGAATTACCGCCGAAGGCTGGAATAAGTAGCGAGGTTAAATGTGCGGAATAGAGGGCAGCCTCATCAGAAGTTTGCTTTGGCAACTGAGTCAGAGCCTGCGCATACGGCAGCAATTGAAAAAACAACAATGCGGCCAGCAATAGCAATGCGCCTAAGACGGAGGATAGGCGTAATGACTGGAAGCCTCGCAGAAAGCGCTGCCGAGAGTCCTCGGAGGTTAGCTGTCCCACGACAAGAACCAAACCTAGGGCAGTCAGCATTGGCGCAACATAGGTGGCTATGCCCGTGCCAGCGCAGAAACAAAACACGCAGCTAACGAGATCGCTGCCCTTCCAATCACGAAAAACTAGATAAAGGAAAAGAAGAAACGGAACTGCGAATTGAAAACCAAACAGCTGATAGTGGGGGAGATAGCCGGAGATGCTTAGGCCAAAGTGCGAAACATAGAGGATTAAGAGCTGTTCCACGCGGGAGAATCCGCCGATTCGCTGCAGTGCCACGGCGGAAAGAACTGCGGCCGCGACGCAAATTGCCGCGAGAGTTGTATACAGGGCGGCAAAGGCCTCCACGCCGGCAAGACGCAAGGGCGTGTAGAAAAACTGAGCGGTAAGCAGCGAGTCGGAGAATGCTAACGACTGCGCATGTGGATAAAAGGACGGGGCGTCCCAAAATGCCCGCAAACTCCGGAACTCGACTATCGCCTTATAGCCCCAGCCGGCGATCCAGTGCAGCAGCCGCGCGTCGTAATTGTCAGCCCAAAGTGTCTGGCTTACTTCCTTGCCAAGCAAGGAATGGAAGAGGGCCAGGACTCCGAGGAGGCCGGCGGTCAGTCCGCGAAGGATGGCTGCGCCCGCGGTATCTTTAGTGTGCGATTCCACTGAGAGCCTTTTCGTCCCGATAATAGGCTCCAAACTCGTTGCTGAGGAAGTCAGTTAGGGAGATTTCTTCGCTGCGAATCCAGCCCGAAGCGCGGCTTAGCTTGCCGGTGAGGAGCATGTCCAGAGGGGCGCAAATTCCTGCGGCTGTGGTTATTTGAATCGCGCCGAAGTGAGAGCCATGCACAGCTGTATTGTATACGGTGCTGGCGTAGGTGCGCTGTATGAAAGACCCGTTCTTCTTCCCCGTCGCCTCGACAAAGATAATGCACTTGTCCTGCTTCGTAGTCGGAATGCTGCGCTCAAAAACCTTTTTGAGAGTTTCGCGGTCTTCATTGAAGCGGAGCTCGTTCATCAGGAATGCAATGAGATCTCGATGGCCGGGATAGCGAATAGTCTTATAGTCAAGGTGCTGTACTTTTCCGGCAAGTGTATCTGCAAGGCTTCCCAAGCCCCCGGAAGTGTTGAACGCTTCGTACTCGTCGCCGTCCAGCGAGAAGCGCTCGTACCCTTCGAGCGGAAATGCGAGATGCTTCTCTCCATTCATGACCAACTCGCACATATTGCCGTACTCATTGATCAGACCGTCCGTGGACCAGGTGAGATTATATTTCAGGCGATTGCTCGGAAAAATCGGCAGCGCCCCGACCCGCATTTTCAGGGATTCGACCGAATCAAATAGCTTGGTTAGGTGGGCGGCGGCGATGCTGATAAATCCAGGCGCAAGTCCGCACTGCGGCAGGAAGGCCACTGCGGCATTTGATGCCAGTTCCGCTACAGCATCGGTTGTCTTTACATCCTCGGTTAAATCGAGATAGTGCACGCCCAGCTTCTTTGCGAGCTCAGCGACTCCGACATTGCAGAAATAGGGCAGGGCACTGACAACGGCCTGACAACCCTGCATTACCTTCTGCGTTCCGGGGTTGTCAGATAGGTTTATGGCGAATGCCTCGGATCCCTTAAACCGTGCGGCTACCGCCTTGGCACGCGGTAGATCGCTGTCGCATATTTTGACCTTGTAGCGACCAGAGGCACACAAGAGAGCCGTAATTGTCTCGCCAATTTTGCCAGCGCCAAAGACCGCGACCGTGAACATATAACCCCTCGTATAGTGGTAGGACTACTATACGAGGAACGGTAACCAGGGCTCAATCGGCGAAAAAGCCAAGTGGCGGGCCCAAAACAGTCAAAGTGTGGCACGTCCGGAGGGAATCGAACCCCCAACCTTCGGATTTGGAATCCGGCGCTCTACCAATTGAGCTACGGACGTAATGGAGCGGGAGACGAGGCTCGAACTCGCGACCCTCAGCTTGGAAGGCTGATGCTCTAGCCAACTGAGCTACTCCCGCACCAGTAAGCAGACTTAAAAATCTGTTTAATGGAACGTGCTCCGTAGGATAGCTGGCAACGGGACTTGAACCCATAACCTGCTGATTACAAATCAGCTGCTCTACCAGTTGAGCTATGCCAGCGCAAAACTACATTAGTCAAAAAACTACAGCAGGTTATGGTTA
>JAYRHW010000276.1:0-8778 GCA_041907145.1 Bdellovibrionota bacterium | reverse complement strand
TTATCTCGGATAGATAACGGCCCTTTTCTGTAGAGGTCTAAAACTGCGCTATTTAGGCGCGGTCCCGACGACCACCACCACCGCCGCCGCCTTCGCGGGGCTGCATCGGACGAGCCTCAGAAACAGAAATATTTCTGCCCGAGAAGTCCGACCCGTTCAAACGCGAAATCGCGCTTGAAGCTTCATCATCGCTCGACATTTCAACGAAACCGAAGCCCTTGCTGCGGCCAGTTGCGCGATCGGTGATGATCTTGGCTGATGTAACGTTACCAGCCTGAGAAAAATGCTGGCGCAGAGAATCCTCTGTCGCAGCAAACGGAAGGTTACCAACGAATAGCTTCTTACCCATGTTAACTCCAAAAGGTTAATCCCACTCTGTCCAAGAGGCGCTTGGCTTGGGAAATAAGGAGGGGAAGGCAGGATCAGCTGCGGCTTCACTCCGTTTCCCCAGCAAAGCTCGCTGTAGGAAAGGAACCGCTAAAGAGTTCATGAGCAAACTAGCTCGAGGGCCTCTGACGCGGACACATTCACTAAGACCCTACGAGGATAGCATACTTTGTCAGAGCAGGCAAACTTATAACAATTGCGGTAGGTTAATCACTAATCACACTAAGTTATCCACAACTTGGTCGCGTGCCAACGCGACTCAAGGGGGCCAGGCGCCCGTAATTTAAGCAGATTCTTGAGTACCTGATTGAGGCATTTGGTTGGCTCTGTTAGGAGTAGATGAGCCCCTGTTCATTACATCGTTGCTCGCAGAGTAGTACTACCAGTCCTGCACCTCACCACGTTTGTATCCTCAAAGCCGTGGCGAGGTGCATGTCGAACTAGGTTCTCGCTTTTTTATTCCAAATCTCAGTTCTCTGATGCTTGTGGTGTATCGACTGCGTCCTTCCGTCGCGCGCGGCGGATACACCACAAGCTTGGGGAACGTCCCCAAAGGCAAGGAGTCACCGTGACTCGAAGTGGTGGTCGAGGAGTCTTGCAACGGAGGTAAGCTCATGTCCAAGTCGTACCACCCCCAGTCTCAGGCAGCCACGCCTACCGAGCCGCCCAAGCATCTGCACGTCAAGGTGGAGGAATTCACCATGCCGCAGATCTTCACGGCACTCAGTCATATCTGTGCCGATGTGAACGGCGGGCTCGTGAGCGTGCGCAAGGGCACCAATGGAGATCATTCTCGTGATGTCCAGAAGGCCTTTGTCGATCTGCGCGTCTCCACGTCGAGTCAGGATCGTGGCCAAGTCGGCAAACTGCTCGCGCAGATTTGCCGTACTCTGCGTGAAGATCGCGTCGTGTTCTACAGCAACGATGGTGCTGCTCGTGGGCGCATCATCCATCTCCGCGACATCAAGCGCCGTTTCGAAGCCCTGAACAACGGTTCCAGCGGCGGCGGGCATGTCAGCGGCAGCGTCGATGGGCATCCGGCAGTCGTTGTGGGTGCTCGGGCGTAATCGTGGGAATCGAATCCCAGGGGTCTCGTGTTGGGGTTTGTTCTACATCCTTCTACTAGATCCTACGCGTACTAGTGAGGCGGGCCGGCATGCATAGCGGATGCAGCATTACCTTAGCGTGATGCTTCATTTGAATGCATGTCGGCCCTGGGGATCAGAGTTGGAACAAGGTTATCTCCAAGGCATTTTTCGACATGCACTTCGACCCTTTCTCCATGATACATGGAATTGGCTAGGCAGCTGGGGGGACTGACGAGAGTCCGCCGCGGAGTATTTTACCGCGAGCCAGCGCTGGGGGCCTTGTTACCGACAGCAATCGTGTCACGGTCCAGATTTGGTTGGAAAGAGCACCCCGAGCTGAGGATGTGGACTCCGGAGTTTCGGAAAATGCCTGGAAATACTCCCGTTCAATCTTCGCACGCTTGAGGGATTCGGCTGCCGCTTGACGCACGCGCGGAGTCAATACCTGCTCGAAGGTTACGAGCTGTTTTGCCACGAGTTCCTGCATGACATCGAGTAGAAACTGCATGTCGCCCTGTTGCAGACCTTTGCACAGGGAGGTCTCAAGCGCCGCGAGCCCCTCGGGGCTATGGAATAAGCTTGGTGTGTCGAGTTTCTGCACGATGGCGGCGACCGGTTCGGGATGACAGCGCGAAGCAATATGCCTTAGAGCGTGCTCTTCGATCTCAGGACGCAAAGCCCGGAGCACTAGGTTTGGAATCGGGATCTCCGAGAGAACGTCAGCGACAGAGCCCAGTGATCCGGAGTCGAGCTCCTCGCGCAGTCGAGCGTGCACCGCATTCTCGTAGCGTTCTGAGCTTGAAAAGCTCGGACAGAGTATCCGCATGACGTCGCCGACAAAGAGCAGGCTGTCATGGCGAACGACCGACTCAATGGTGAACTCCGCGAGCGGCTGGAGTGCCTTTATGATCTTCGGTGAGGGCGCAAAGAGCGGATCCTGACAGAAGTGACAGAGGGCTCCGATATGTTGATCGATGAGTAGCCTCTGGATTACTGTTGTCGTGAGCTGCTCTCTATGTGCAACCGAAATTGGTGCATGAGTTCTCGAGAGTACGGACTTTGCTTCGTCGACTACCGACTCGAAATACATGGACTCGGCAGCAACCATGGCGCGGGGCGTCGAAATGCCGAATCGAGCCTCGCTGAAGTCAGCAAGGTTCACTTGAAAATTGTTTAGGTGTAAGTCAAAGAGATTGATCAGATCCCGCACGGATCCAGCAAATTGAGATTCAGCCGACACTTCCGAGACGTGTTTGCCGCCCATGGCCTTCCTCCCCGCAAAAAGGCTGCCGTTGAGATGCGCACTTGTGGGAAATAGGTTCAAGTGGCTAATACTTTTTTGCTTTCTCAAATATACAATGTAACAAAATCTATTTACTGGGCTGAGGTTAGTAATACATTGTAATTGCGGGGGAATGGGGCATTTTATCTTTTGAGCCTTACATCGTAAGTAATAGGGTGCTTCGACTGTCTATGCCTAGTGCGCTAGCATGGAGGTACGCTTTGGGTAGTGATCGGAGAAATCAGTGAAATCGAAATATTGGATCGCTAGCATTTTGTCCGTCCTTGTTGGCCACCTTTTCGGTGCTGTCGGTGTCGGGGAACCCCGCAGCGAGCAACCGCACGGCCCCCAATACGACTTTCTGTACATTGCCGGGAGTGACTGTTTGCATGAAACTTCGGTGCAAGTCGTGGAGGGTAAGGTAAGAGTGAGCAAAAGGGCAGGCGCCAAGGATACCTGCGACCGGCCTGCGCAGCTGTTGCGCTATTATGTCGACTCTGGTCGCTCAGCAATTATCACGCTCCGGGATGCCGAGAAGCTTGTCCTGGATCCTGGCGCGATTTCACCCGACGGCTTCGAGCTCAAAAAATTGGAGCGTTCGGCGTTGACGACTATGCAGAAAGGGTCGCTAACCTATCCCACCCAGCTGTGCTTGCTGCATCGGAAATCGCGCGCACATTTCCCTGTCATGATTTCAGAGTTCATTTTCCCTGATGAGAGCGCACATGGCTTCTCGAATGCCCTGTTCATTGGTTGGATTCAGAAATAGCGGCGGGGATTAGCAGCACGCTATCTTCGCGTGATGAAATCGTTGCCGCTGCTTCCTTCGGATATCGCTAGCGCGTAGGCGCCGAGATCACGGCAAGTTCCAATTGGCGCTGATAGTCTTTTACGAGGCCTCTGCCCGACTCCCGCAAAGTTTTTGGACCGATTTTTCGATCTCCTCGGGGCTGGCATTTGGAGCGAAGCGCTCTACTACCGTACCTCTTGTATCGATAAGAAACTTGGTAAAGTTCCACTTAATCGACTCCGAGCCCAATATCCCCGGCGCAGAGGTCTTTAGATGTCTGTACAATGGGTGCGCATTCTCCCCATTCACTTCGATCTTGGAAAACAGAGGAAAGGATACGCCATAATTTGCCGAGCAGAAATTTGCTATCTCCGTGTTGCTACCGGGTTCTTGCCCTCCGAACTGATTACAGGGAAAGCCAAGTATAACTAAGCCTCGATCCTTCCATCGCCGATAGAGATCCTCGAGTCCCGCATACTGATTAGTAAATCCGCACTTGCTCGCGACATTTACGATTAGCAGCACTTTGCCCCGATACTCCTGCAAAGTAAGAACCTTCCCGTCGATGGACTGAACTGGAACTGAATATAGGTCTGCACTCATAGTTCTGTATCTATTCCGCGATTATATTTGCACGAACGCATTGGGCATGCTGAATGTTCCTTGCCATGATGAGAACTCCCAGCGGCGCTAGCTCCTTTGGCCAAGCGGGCCACAACTCGGACAGAGGAGTTGTGGGCGGGGGATTGGCAAGTACGTCTCCTTTCCAGGAAATCCAGGCATCGGCGTCCGCACCGGTCTCAGGCTGACGATGCCTGCGGAACCCCACGAGCGCTACGGGCAACGCTCCTGCCCCTACTCCGGCCCGGAGTATGTCGGCAAAGGTCAAATGCCTGCTCCGTGCCCAATCCAAGTCGATGCGAAAGATTTTGGATGAATGCTGGTGCGGGTCGATGAGTCGTCGATAGACGCCGAGTAGCTTACGTTCATCCGAGGTACTCTTGGTCGGCTCGCTGGTGACATGTCGAATCGCTTGGGCAAAGACGCGCACCGCAATTTCCTGGTCAGTGACCAAGTCGTCGACTTTAGTCCACGAAAAATGAGATTTGTTTTGAATGTCTCGAAGTTCCACCACGGTATAGACCGCCGTGCGAATCCGCTCGACTGCCAAAGCGATCTGCACTGAACGGCCATCGGCAGAGGCGCCGAGCTCATCGAGCGCGAGAACAAGCACGCTATAGGCATTTCCGACATCGGCGCGCAGCAGCACTGCATGTTCACTGGCATCACCGCGCATCAAGAAAATTCCAGTGCGTTCCCCAAGTTCGGAAAGTACGGCAGGTATATCGGTGTGCACGACGAGAATCGGCCGCTTGCTGAGGGCCTGAAGATGCGTGATGACCTTGCGGGCGCGCTTATTCCAGCCGCAGACCACGATATGATTCTGAAAGACAGCGTTCATGCAGCAGCTCCTGCCGGGCGGGTAATGACCACCAGCTGGTCGTCCTCTTCGAGGAGACGTTGGGGATGCGGAAGATCGGAAAACAGCGTGGCGTCATGGGGCCCCAAAATGCCTGCGATCAAATCTTGACGTTGGCAATAGACGTCGACGACGGCATCGGTGAGTGGCTTGCCTGCGACTCCAAGCTTGCGTGCACTGACGACAAAGAGAGAAACTGGGGTGCGTGCTCCTGCAATCGCGGTGTCTGGAGCCAGCGCAAGGAGCTCGTCGACGTAGGAGGCAAGGCCCGGATACTCGGCTGCACGGGCAAGGAGCAGGCTGGCATAGGCGGCGGGTACCAGAACCTCGTCGGCATTCGCATTAAGGAAATGGGGTGTAGATTCCTCCTGGGTAAGATCGGCCAGGGAGATGACGGGAGGGTGGAGGTGCTCCACCGCCAAAAGCGTCAGAAGCGAGTGACGATCTACTTCGTCGGCAGGAAGCGAACTATTGCCCAGAATGACCGCCACCTGTGCGCCGGAACCGTGTTCAGAGGAGGGAATGTCGGCTTTGCGCAATACGTCAGGATCGGTCGAACTTCCTCGCACATGCCAGACATGGTCATAAATTGACTCCTGTCCACGCTCGAGGCGCTCTTGTTCGCTGACAATTACAATGTCGTCTGCGCGGTATCCACGCTGAACGAAGTCGGCGTCGAGTTCGCGTAAAATAGCTTTGGTCTTCGCATTCCAGCCAAATATGACTATATGCTGTTCGAATATCGCGCGCGGCGACTTAAGCGTGACGGCGTTGATGCCTGAAAGCAGCTTGGAAAATTCCGCCGCTACAAATCCGGTAAGCAGCGAAACGATGATGACACCGCATATCAAAACCGCAAGCGCAGTTACTTCTCCAATAGTTGTCTGTGGAGGATCAACATCGATTCCGCTCAGCATGTATACCAGCGAACGCCACAACGGAGGAGCTTGATCTGCCTCGTAGGTGGAGAGCACTGCTGAAGCGATGGCGAGCACTCCGATTACGAAGGAAAGAAATGTCAGCAAAGGATGCAGATGGATGGACTTCAGTACCCGAGACCAAATCGAGTTTAGAAAGTCCTCTGAAGCTCTTCGAACGCCCTTCATGAATGTTCGTTATGATTTTGCCAGGCTCGGATTAATAACGGCCAGTCCAGCAGCTCGGTTATATGCCATGAACCAGGCGCAATCGCCCGGCGAGAAAACGTATTCGCGGTTCTTGGGGTTGAGCACTAAATCCGCGTCGTGCTGGTATCCGAGTAAGATGACCTCCTTGTCGAAGCAGGCCGAGGATAGGGCACGAAAGGTCTTTCCAATCCAGCGTTGATCAAGCGGCGTTGTATAGAGTTCATTGGAGTCGGCACCGAATGACAGCAGGTGATCATAGACGCGAGTCACGCCGTTGCTGATTGCCGCCTGGGCAAGCAACCGATCGGCGACAGATTCGAACGAAACTACTTCAATGTCGCCTTTGGACATATTGTGTTGTTGTATATGAGACAAGGTCTCCCCGTTCTCGGCTCGAGAAAGCTCGACGCATACACGCAGCGCCGGATTTACGGACAGGGCTGCAAGCAGCGAAAACACACTTTGCCCGTCTGCTACTTCGGTTTCATGTAATGTCGCCGGAATGAGCAGTGTATGGGCCTGGGCAAGGTTGGCGCGCTTGAGCACATTGATATCGTTCAATCGGCCGTACATAAAATATACTCGTTCGAGGTCAAGGCGAATACTCGAGCCTTCGAGCTCGGTGATGACCAAAATGGGCCGCATGTCTCCTGAGGCCCGATGGATCTCGTTACGCAGCTCATGGATGATGCGCTGCACTCGTTCAGACCACCCGAGAATAACGATGTGGTCGCGTATACTTTGAATAGAGTCGTCCACGGATTTCCTCCGGAAGTCGTTCGGATTCTACGATGCCATAGCTAGGGGCAGTCTGAAAGATCCGTTAGGATTTGTTCGACGAGGGCTACCACCATGAAATGCCCCTGGTCGGGGACGATATGGGCCTGGCAATGAGGAATGACCTTGGCGTGATGCTGCCCCATGGCTAGCGGGACGTAGTCATCGGCAGTCCCATGCCACAGGGTGACTGGACAGGCAACATCCCGCGGCTCAAATCCCCAGGGCTTGGCGATGAGGCGTAGTTCGTATGCTGTGCCGTCCCCGTTGCCGCGCAGACCTTCCCGAAAACTCTCAGTGAGTATTCGACGCACGTCGGGGCGGCGTAGAATGGCTTTGTCGCTCGGAGGTGAAACCGCAATGAGCCAGCGCAGCATGGCGCCGGGATGCTGATGCAGCGCTTGGGTAAGGCGCTTTACCAAGGCTCCTGCGATACTGGGAGCTGTCGCAGCAAGTTTGAGCATTCTTCGATTGAAGAAGTGCATGGCCCGCAGTGCGCCGGGAATATCCGTGCTTCCCAATCCGCTGACGATAGCCACCTTACGTACTCGTCCTTCGCCCTTCAAGGCGCAAGCTAGGGCGTAGGGGCATCCGCCTGAAATTCCGAAGACCGAGAAGTATGCAACGCCAAGATGATCGGCTAGGTGATTGACGTCGGCGGGCCACTCTAGAATCTGACGCGTCGATGAGAAGGTTGATTGCCCGAACCCCGGACGATCAATACCTACGACTGTCAAACCGCGATCTCGTGCGGCTTGATCGGCAAAAGCTACCTCGAGTCTGGAGCCTGGAAAGCCGTGAAAGTAAAATATTGTATTTTTAAACGAACGATCGCCGAAAATGGAGTAGGCGAGGTGTCGGCCGTCGGGCAATTGCACCGTCAGGGCAGTCTCCTCGTTCATGACTCGCCGTAACGCTGCTTCAATGCCATAGCTTCTTCAAAACGCCCTTGGGCGCTCAGCGCATCGGCCAGTGACACCATTACATTTAGATAGACGCCGTTCGGGTCTATCGACTCCGTGCCCTCATCAAGGATCACCTCCGCACGTCGTAAAACTATCTCAGCTTCAGGTGCGTGTCCAGGAATTGAGAGGAGGATATCGCCATAATCTCGCAGGGCAATTCCCAACAAGTATTGATCTTCCGGCCTAATGCCTTCTTCAAATGCTGCTGAACTTCTCGGCGTCGGACCCTTCATACCATCCGCTCGCAGCAGTAAATCACTCAATACTTCAGCTGCCTGCTGGTAGTTGCCAGTGGACGCACGAATGTCGGCCACGACTCGTGCTGCCCAAATAATATTGGCATCGATGCGAGACCCGCTGTGTTCTAAGACGGTTTCAATGATGTCACAAGTCTGAGTAGCGCCGTCGAAGTTCACTGCCCCCTGCTGCAATTCAGCCAATGTGCAGAGCTCTTCCAGCAAATCGTAGCCGCGTCTTCCGACGAGCGGCCCGAATGCCCGGGCGTTGCGATCCAATCCCTCTTCCAAATGCTCCATGGCCTCGGCCGTTTGCGGCGGGTCCTGAGCGAGGCAAAGGCGGGAGTACTGCAGTGAGCTTTTGGACCAAATGCCCTCATCCCCACGCCGCCGTGCCGACTCGAGCACCCGTTCCGCTAGGACAATTAGTTTGTCGGCATGAAGTTCATATTCACCCAGTTCCTCGATTAACTCGTTCATGGCTGCCAGCAAGATGGGCGAGGGCGGCTGCGAGTCTTCATCATTGAGAATTCGTTGGGCCCCTTCAATCAGATAGGGAATATCCTGCGCACCAGAGGTCCATATTGCGTCGCGAAGGGCGCTGAAATCATCGAGATCCACGCGCAGGCTTTCTAAAGCTTGGAGG
>JAYRHW010000275.1:0-17783 GCA_041907145.1 Bdellovibrionota bacterium | reverse complement strand
TGTCAGGATCGGTGCCCAATTCCGAGAAGTGGATATAGAAATTCGGCACGTGTTCCTTAATTTTTAGCGCCAGACCTTCCTTGGATACATTCGCTGAGTCCAGTCCCACGTTGTATGCCTTGCCGCACATTTTTGCGGAGTTTTCGATGCAATGAATAAAGCAATCGGCGACATCGCGAACATGCACGAAGTTGCGCTTAAAATCTTTCTCAAAGATCACCAGGTATCCCTCGGTAACAGCCATGTAGGTAAAGTGATTGACGAGGAGGTCCAATCGCGGGCGCGGCGAGAGTCCGAACACTGTAGCGAGGCGCAGCGTCATGGAATTTGAAGTGCTTAGCACTTCTGCTTCGGCGTCGACCTTCGTCTGGCCGTAGAGTGAAATCGGCTCCAAGGGAGTTTCCTCGGTGCAGAAAACGTCACCCGATTTTGTTCCGTAGCCACTGTTCGTCGTTGGATAAATAACGAGCTGATTCTTGCTGCGCAGTTGATTGATGAGCTTGATGGCATCAAAGTTGACGCCGCGGGCCATCCAGGGATCGCGATCACAGGCCGGCGCGCCGACAATAGCTGCAAGCGGAATGACTACGTCAACTCCTTTAAGCACCTTCTGCATGGTGGCCTTGTCTCGACAGTCGCCAAACAGAAACTCGTAGTTTGGATTAGCGCAGAAATGAAAATGCGGATGCTGCCCGAAGAGCAAACTATCGAGCACCGTGACTTTGTAGTTCTTTTGCAGCAAATGTTCGCAGAGAATTGATCCTAGGTATCCCGCACCACCTGTTATAAGAACGTGACCTGCCATGAATTCATGCTCCTCTGAATTTTGACTGTCGCTGCTATTGGCCGTCCCTATATAGATGTCTTAGGGTAGCGCGACGATTGACAAAAGCTTCTAGCTAATACCATGATTCGACTAAATTTTTAGGCTGACAAGGCATTTTTCTCGCAGGCAATATGATTGAGGACTGTCTCCCGCTCAATGAGGTATTGGCGCGCTATTCAGGCGGACCCCAGACGGGCGTTTTTACTGATGGTAGTTCCCGTCCTAATCCTGGCCCGGGAGGGTGGGGAGTAGTCTACGTGCGAGACGGAACTATTGTCGCGCAGAAGCATGGCCATGATGCGAATACGACCAATAATCGCATGGAGCTCACAGCTCTTATCACAGCGCTGAAGCTTCTGAAGCCGGATGATGAAATTGACGTTTTCACCGACAGCGAGCTTTGCGTAAATACTGTTAATCAGTGGGCGAAGAACTGGGAAAAGCGCGGATGGAAGCGCAGTGGCGGCCCGATTAAGAACCTCGAGCTGGTCAAGGAGCTGTACTACCTTTCTTTGGAGCGCCCCAAGGTAAAGCTTAAATGGATTAAGGCTCATGATGGTTCGCTTTGGAATGAGTACGCCGATTCTCTGTCTACCGCCTGGATGCGTAGCGAGTTGTAGCGCAGCGTTCCCTCTCCTGCCTCCTCGGACACTTCGGAGGTGCAAGGGATCTCTCTCTGTAACTAGTCGAAAAGCCGTAGCTTTTCCTTGAAAGTGCAAATCACACTTCCTTCCTAATTCGCCATAACACTCAAGAGACTTTGGGGACCCGTCTTCCCCCTTTTTTTTGAGGTTATATGGGTTTTAGATCTATGCTTGTCGCAGCAGCAACTTTTGTTGTGTGCATAGTCCCGCAAGAGTCCTTCGCTACATCACAAGAGTGCGCTAACCTCACGGGCAGCGCATTGCAGACGTGCTGCACGAATTCATGGGCCGCTTGCTACGCTGGGTGCGCCCTAGCCCCATTTCCATATAGTCAAGAGGAATGCGAGGTACGCTGCGCGTCTGATTATCGCGCCTGTCAAAATTCTAATTCTCAGCCCCCCATCGACCCTGTTTATCCTCCATCAGTTCCGTTATCTGACCATCCCTATCCCGCCTTTCCCATCGAGCTACCTTCCGTGGAAACGCCGACTCGCGGTTTCTGGCAGTGCTTGGGTGCGGATGGCGGCTGGGGAGAGGTCGATCCCAGCGGGCACGGTGGAGCTGGTGGAGGTTATATCTGGCTGGGAGACGATAGAAATTGCGTGTTGCAGATTGGTGGCGGCGGTGGCGAGAATACGAACCCCTACTGCTGCTTCCGCATACAGGTGAATTTTTAGAAACTACCTAGAGCGCTCTTCATTTCGTCCTAGCAAGGAAGATCTCGGGATAGGGCTCCAATAGATTAATACCCATGATGGCTCACTTTGGAATGAGTATGCCGATTCTCTGTCTACCGCCTGGATGCGTAGCGAGTTGTAGGCTTATAGTCTTGCAAGCCCCGAAGCTGTGCGTTTGGGATCGCCTTGGAAATAAAGTTCCCCCCAAAATCGCCTAGAGCCATTCACTTTTTTCACTACGCACCGATCGTATATATGTAGGAATCAGGGGGGATAATCCTGTTTCGTTGAAAGTTTATCTTTCTTTGCCACTAAGAGCGAAGAGTAAGACCTCTTCAACGGAGCGGCATAGTTTGGGAAGCCCAGGCACAGTTTTTTTGGGGTGACTGCTGTGGGCGTGAGTAGCTCCGATCTTTCGACATTTCAGCTCAAAAACTATCTTGAGGCGCTTGGGAATAGAGACCCGTACGCGCGTAAGCTGGCTCTGCATTCTCTGCGTGGCTGCCATGATCACCGAGTGCTCGAAGTTATCAGCGATACGCTAGCGGATGCAGTGCCGGAGGTTCGATTGGCGGCCGCCCAAGCTCTCGAAGGCACGCAGCATATTTACATCATTCGCTTGCTCATGAGTAAGCTTCGCGATTCGCGCTGGTTTGTGCGTGAGGCAGCGGCGCAGGCTCTCAAAGGTACCCCCAACATCAAGGCGCTTCTGGAGTTGGTAGAGCTGCTTTGCGACGATATCCCCAGTGTTAGCAGCAGCGCTGCGTTCTCGTTGCGAGGGGCTCGCGATTTTCGAATTCTTGAATCTCTCGTGCACCATCTGCGCCATAACCAGTCAAGAGTGCGCTTTGCCGCGGCCTCCGCTCTGGCCGGTTGCACTGACGAGAGAACCACTCAGCGATTAGCTTTCATGGTCGAGCGTGCTGAAGAAGCGGAAATGCGGGAGGTTGCAGCTTTGGCCCTGACCGGTACGACAGTCAAATCTGCTTGGCCACTACTCACCAAGGCGCTCTTCGAACCCAGTCCTCGCGTAAGAACTCGGGCCGCGGAGGCGTTAGAATCAATACAGGACTCTAGCGTTACCGATGCTCTCCTGCGGGCGCTCGCGGACTCTGCCCCCTCGGTGCGCAAGGCAGCCGTGCATGCTCTCAGCGAGCGCAAAGAGAGCGCGGTGACCGAGGGGCTCCTAGTTTCCTTGCGACGAGAAGCTACTCCAGCGGTGCGTGAAGCGCTTGCTTTGGCGCTTCATGGGCGAATTCATGCTGAAGTTTGGACAGTGCTTCGATCGCTGCTGCAGGCAGATCCGGACTGCGCCGTTCGCGAAGCGGCGGCTCAGTCGCTTGGAAGTGTAAGAGATGACGTGACGCGAACTCTTCTTGTCAGTCGATTGTTGGAAGAAACGGAAGTAAATGCTCAGCTCGCTATCATCAGGGCGCTGCGCGGCAGCAGCGACGAGCACACATCCCTCGCGCTTACAAAGCTTGTAACTACCTCTGCACATGAGGTAGTCCGCGAGGCAGGGCTTGAGGCGCTCATGAGCTCTCGCGATGCGTGGATTGGCACGCTTTGCGCGCGCTTGCTTTCGGCAAAGTTTTGGCAAGACGAAAGCGCCGCGGTACGACGCATCGCCGCAAAGTATCTCGGCACTTGTCATACCCAGGAGGGCGCGACTGCTTTGGGAGAGGCTCTGGAGAACGATAGTTCAGAGTATGTACGTGAGGAGGCTGCGAGAGCTTTGACTAAAGCTCCGGTGGGGTTGGGCCGAGAGGCGCTTCGAAAGTCCAGCTTTGCTGCGAGTTCATCGGTTCGCAAAGTTGCCATTGAGGCACTGGGGCTCGACTTTGATGAATCGGTAACCGAGCTGCTCGCCGAACGCCTTACAGCAGAGCCCGACTGGTCGATTCGCTGCGCTGTCTGCCGCGGCCTTAAGGGGCGCAGCCATCCCCTCGCGTTGCGGGCGTTGCAGGATGCCTTTGGCGATGAAAATTCGTTGGTGCGCAATGAAGCAGCGGAGGCTTTGCAGGGTACCAACGATCTCGAAACTCTAAAGAACCTCATTGGTCGTGCCTTCGGCCGAAATCCCCAGGATCGATATTTAGCTGCGGTTGCCCTGCGCGGCACTTCGGAGCGAACGACATTGGTTGAGCTGCAGCGAAATCTATCTGCCAGCGACCCCGAACTTAGAGTTGTTGCAGTGCATGCCTTGCGAGGTACTCAAGATTCTGCGTCCCGAGCGGGATTGCAGCGCGCCCTGCGAGACAGCAATGCTTTTGTGCGAATTGCCGCGCAGCAGGCGATAAATCACGGCGATTAGGTTATTCAATTTCTCCCCTGCTCATGCTAGAAGCCCAGAGCATGCCGCTACCCTCAAAGGCCCGAATTGTCCGCTTCCGCAGAAAGGTGCTTGGCCATTATGCCCGGATGGGTAGAACATTTACGTGGCGAAAGACCAGAAGCCCCTACCGCATCTGGATCTCGGAAGTCATGCTGCAGCAGACTCAAACCGATCGAGTCCGTGAGAAGTACATTCAATTTCTAAGGGAGTTTCCCTCGCTGAAAGCCCTGGCGGCAGCTTCTCCAGCCGCTGTTCTGCGGGCTTGGAGCGGGCTTGGGTATAATCGCCGCGCGCTCAATTTACATCGAGCAGCTAAGCTCGTGCTCGAGCACCATCAGGGAAGGCTTCCTAGAACAACTGAAGCGCTGCGCGCGCTGCCGGGACTCGGAGCCTACTCAGCCTCGGCTATTCGCTGCTTCGCTTGGAATGAGCCGGATGTTTTTATTGAGACCAATATCCGCGCTGTATTTCTCCATGAGTTCTTCAAAGAGAAAAGATCTGTCGCTGATGCCGAGCTATGGCCGATTATTGAAGTCACGATCGACCGCCGCGATCCTCGCCGCTGGTATTACGCACTTATGGACTATGGCAGCACACTCAAGCGCCGGTATCCAGACATCGGCAAGCGCAGCCGGCACTATGTCCGACAGAGCCCCTTTGCCGGCTCACGACGACAACTTAGGGGTAAGGTTATAAAGCACTTAACGGTGCACCAAAAGGTTTCGATCCTAAAGCTGGCACAACTCACAAACGTAAAGCTCCCGCTCGTCAAAGAGGTTCTTGAATCTTTACGCCAGGAAGAATTCCTTACCTGTACCGGCGGGATAGTTAGGCTCTGTTAGCCGCCAGGTACAGGGAGCAGGATTGTTAGGGCTCTTTGACCGGCGGCCCTGAATTTATAGCCGCAAAAGGTAACAAGCACGGGCAGTTGAATGACTTTTAGCCGACGCTTGAAAGGCTCAAGTACTGAAACTCCGGCATGCGCTGAGCGTATTCCTGCTTCCAGCGCGCGTGGTCTCCGATGATGGTGCGCGCATATTTTCGCGGGCCGCTCGGGATTGCGGACCTGCTGCGCAACGCGTCGTTCAAATTTGCAGGCCCCCAGTTATAAGCGATCAGCATCAGTTCGCGATTGCCGCCGAACATCTTGTGCAGATACTTGAGATAATTTGCGCCTAGTCTGATGTTGTAAGAAGGATCCGTGAGCTTTCCGGGGCCCAGGTCGTGTACCTTGGTGACGTAGCGTGCGGTGTCCGGCATCAACTGCATCAGCCCCATGGCGCCGGCATACGAGCGCGCGGTTTTATTGAAGGTGCTCTCGCTCTTGATTACGGCTGCCAAGAAAATGGGATCTACGCCTGCCTTGAGGCCTTCCGCAACGATAACATAGGCAATTCGATTTGCTTCTTCATGATTTGGAGCAATCGTCCGGATAATTTCTGAAACATAGTGCACCTGCCCGGCAAGCTGGCGCTGTTGCTGCGCATTGAGCCGGGACATGAGGCTGTCCTTTCCGACTGGATTGGAAGCGTTAAACGCAAACTCATCGGGGCTAATACTTTCGATCCGTGGGAGCAGCGCCTGGCGGAAGGTGCCGGCAACTACCACGATGGAGAACACCATGATGATGCTTGCCGCTAACATGAAGGAACTTGAGAGGTCGCGGCGCCAGAATGGGTGATAGGCGGAGACAGCACGAGGGATACCGGCGTTTGCCAGTCTCACAGCGGGATTGCACCCATATTGCATGAGTCTCGGGTTCAAATTGCCTCTTACACTGAATTCGCTGCGAATCATCTCTATGCTTCAGGGCGACTTTGTTGTCTTTCGCCCCAACCCTTTCAATTAGCCCCGATAACTAGGGGCGCCTGTCCGGAGGGCTTGTAACCAAAAGAGCGGTTACAAGCTCATAACGACCGCCGCAGGCCCATTGCTATGAGTTGGATGATTCAAGTTCCTTGCCAGATGCTGGGCGAGGATATGCCGAACCGGGAGCAAAACTCAAACTAGCTATAAATTCAGATAGTTATCTCGCATGCCTCGAACTGATATTTACTAGACCTAGAGGCATGTTAAGCAATATCAGATAGTTGCATGTTAATTAGCTGAATCAAATGCCTGTTTTTGGAATGTTCTTATAGAAATAATCACCGACTGGTAGCGAGGATCCTCAAATGGGGCCACGATCCGATATTCGCAGAACTCGGGGGTATTGTAGAACGTGAATGGGATTTGGGTGATTCCAGCATGAATATCCCCGTTCGTGCGAGTCAACGACTGAGTCTGCCAGGGCAGTGAGCCGTCACAGGGGCGGTATTGAATCGCGACCTGCACGTTGCGCAGCGCGCGGCTATTTGCCCGTGCGTTCACTTTGACAAGACAAATCGAGCCGTCGTCAAGGCGCACTCCCTGCCGAATGACCTTCTTGTTTTCGAAGAAGCGAGAGCAGTCACCAATTACTTCGGCTCGAACATGAACCTGAATCGCTTCAACGCTGTTGGTAGTCGGATCAACCTGAATCTCGAGGCTCACCTGCGAAGGATCTTGAGGAAGATTATTCACCACCACATTGCCGTCTACCGAGTCAGCACTAACGGCCAGCGTTACATCTGAAATTTCCGATGGAGTTTCTATCGTGAACTTCCCTTCGGAATCAGTAACCGTCGTTTGGCCCGTCTCGGCAACTGTAATCAATGCTCCTGCAACCGGCTGGCTTTGCACGGATGAAACTACTCCTGACAACGTGTTCAGTGATCCCGTCCCTTCAGAGCCGCCGCCGCAACCGGCCATGGTAAGAATAAAGATTAACAGCGCCAGCTGCACACAGAAGCTGCACATTAAGAAAATCTCATCCTTTGGCACTCGCCGTACTCTCATGATGTAGTCTCCTGGTCGGAGTTTGAAACTTGTTCTTCGGGGACCTCGGTGAACGAGAATGCGCTCAGTGCGACACGACCACCGCCGCGCTCGTTTACCAGTCGGGGATTCAAATCTTTGTCAAAACGGCCCAAAAACTCGCGGGCGCGCGCATGAAAGCGCGTGCCTTCTTCCAGCAGCCACTGTCGGATTTCAGCCAGAGCCGATAGTGCGATATTGTCGTAGTGCGTTTTGATATGGAGATGCGGAGGGGAAACCTGCTCGACGACGTTGCCCTCTACAGCTTGAACCAAATCGTTGATATCTCGCGAGACGATGCGAAAACCTTCTTCAACGCTAGGCTCGGGAACATATACACCATGCAAGAGCAGTACTTTGTTTTTCTCGCGCTTAACGGCGTGAATGCGCTCCAGTTCGGAGAGTACGGTATAGGGATTAAGATCCTGACTCACTGACTGAACAAGGGCGGCGAACTCGCTGGCCTTACCTTCCGCTGACAGAGGTCTGGGTCCCTGTTTTTTGCTGGAATAATCAGGATGGCTCTGCCATTTTCCGATCACTCGGGTCAAAAGATTCATCGAGGGTTCGGAAGCTCCCTGCTGCTGAAGCAGCCTGGTGACTTCGCGCCGCGTAAGTCCTGTTCGAACACTTAAGCGACTAGCGCTGGTCTGACGATTCTCGGCGAGGATCTCTTCGTGCGCGACTTCAAAGAAGACGGCACGGGCTATGTCGACAAATTCCTGTACTTTGAGGGCATGGCGCAGGCAAAAACGTACGACTGGACGTAACATCAGTCGTAAACTAACTGCCAAGGCTTTGCGAGAAAGGGCCCTCATAATGTGCGCACGGTACACTATGGTAGATTTGACTTCAACGCTGATAACCTACCTAAATTACTAGCTCGAAGCTGAGATCCTTTCAGCTTGGGGTCATCATACAAAATATGATGTGCTCAGGACACATCCTTTTTCACAACTTTTGCACAGGGCTAATCCTCGGTTTTTTCAGGAGGTTACGCTGCTTGCTCACGGCCTTATCCACAGCTGAGCAGATTGGCATTAGGAAACCTAGCTGATACTGTACTCGCCTTATTCTGGTTAGGGACTTTACATGATGATGAAGCGAGTTGTGGTGATAGGCGGCGGGCATGCAGGCATTGAAGCTGCATTGGCTTCCGCGCGTCTCGGCGTTCCGACCACACTCGTGACGCTTCGCCGCGAAGGCATCGGCCAAATGTCATGCAACCCAGCTATCGGAGGGCTCGGCAAGGGACAGTTGGTCAAGGAAGTCGACGCGCTCGGAGGAGCCATGGGCCGCATCACTGATGCAACCGGCATACAGTTTCGCACGCTCAACTCCAGCAAGGGCCCCGCTGTGCGCGCCTCCCGCGCGCAAGCCGATCGCGAGCTCTATCGCCGGTACGCCCGCAAGGTTGTGGAGGCTCAGCCCAATCTCGATATTATCGAAGCGGAAATAACCGAGATTTGCGCCGACCACGGGCAAGTCAATGCCGTTGTACTGAAGAGTGGAGCGCGCCTCGAGTGCGGTGCCGTCGTGCTTACCACCGGCACATTCCTCAGAGGCCTGATGCACACTGGTGCCGAGCAGACGCAAGGCGGCAGAAATGGCGATGGCCCCGCCAATGCATTGAGCGAGTCGCTCAAAAAGCTTGGATTTCAACTGGGGCGGCTCAAAACCGGAACTCCCCCGCGCATCAGGAAGAGCAGCATAAATTTCTCGGGACTCGAGGAGCAGCCGGGAGAACATCCCGCTCGCCCGTTCTCGATGATGACCGACCGCATTTCGCAGCCGCAGATTCCCTGCTGGATAACGAAAACCGACGAAAGCATTCACGAGATTATTCGCAGCAACAAAGAACGCAGCCCGATGTTCAATGGGCAAATTAAGTCCGGCGGGCCACGTTACTGCCCGTCCATCGAGGACAAGGTTTTTCGTTTCGCCGATAAGGACAGCCACCATATCTTCCTCGAGCCCGAAGGTTACACGTCTGACTTGGTGTATCCGAACGGCATATCCACGAGCTTGCCTGCTGACGTGCAGGATGCTTTCGTTAGAAGAATTCCGGGACTGGAGAACTGCGAAATCGTGCAATACGGCTACGCCGTTGAATACGATTTTGTAGACCCTAGAAACCTGAAGCCCTCGCTAGAAGCCAAGGATCTTCAGGGCCTGTTTCTGGCTGGGCAGATTAACGGTACCTCCGGTTACGAGGAGGCGGCGGCTCAAGGAATCATTGCTGGGGCAAATGCCGCCTTCGCTTTGAGGAACGAGGAGCCGCTGATCATAAGCCGTGGCCAGGCATACATCGGAGTCATGATTGACGATCTCGTAACGCTCGGTGTCGATGAGCCCTATCGTATGTTCACATCTCGGGCGGAGTACCGGCTTGTTTTGCGCGAGGATAATGCTCCGTTTAGGCTCTCGCCGCTGGCGCGCGAGCGCGGGCTCTTGTCGCCAGAACAAGTGGCGCGCTTCGAAGATCGCGCTGCCCTGTTTAATTTGGCCGAGCGCTGGGCTTCTGAATATAGGATCAAACCTACCGAGGATTCCAACAGCTGGCTCATGGGTTTCGGCAGCGCCGAGCTTCGCGACAGCATCACGGTTGCAGCGCTGGCTCGTCGCCCCGAAATGACGCTCGAAGCTATCGTTGCCAAGCACCCCTGCCCGCACCCTCTCTCATTCGATCTACAGTGCGCCTTGGAGATCGAGCTTAAGTTCAAGGGGTATCTCGAACGCCAAGACGAAGAAGTGCGAAAGCTCAAGCGTATGGAGGCCGAACTCATTCCTGTTGATTTCGATTACGACAGAGTTCCAAGTCTGCGCATCGAAGCGCGCGAAAAACTGAAGCGTTTCCGCCCCTACTCGATTGGCCAGGCAATGCGCATCCCGGGCATTACCCCGAGCTGCCTGTCTATGCTCGCGGTATCACTTAAGCGCCATAGAGGCGATTCCGCCGCGCGGATGGTCAGCTAGCTCCTCGTGGTCTTCTCTTTCATGGGCATAAAAGCCGCTAGTGCTGCCGCGCAGAGAATGAGCATAGCCCCAGCAATTTTTGAACTGGTAATTATCTCACCGTTTGCCAAGTGACCCAGCAGCAGCGCTTCGGGAATCTCTATCAATTGAATCAGCGCTCCGAGATGCGGCTCGATCTTTCCCACGCCCAAGCATAACGGAACAAACGCGATGCTGGTTATGAGCCCCACAGACAGCAGTCCGTCGACATCGCTGAGCGGGAGCGGCGGAGGCGCAGCCCAGAAAAGCACCGGCAGCGCTGCCACCCCAACCCATAAATTGCCATGCGCCGTGCAGGATAACATCTCCTGAATCGACATAGTTTTGCCGCCAAAGTGCAGCGCCAGCGCCCAGGACAGCGCCGCGCCGACCGAAAACAAACCGCCAAGCCAATGCGCAGCGCCGGAGTTCCATCCCATCACCAGGTAAGCCCCTTCAAGAGCAAGGATCGTGAGCAGCATTTCCAGCCTCTGGGGCCAGCGCCGCCCAAGCAAGCAGTCTAGCGACAGGGAGATGGCTGGAAACGTCGAGTAAAGAAGCACGCCGTTACTGACCGAGGAGTACTCCACCCCCGCCAAAAAGAGGATATTTGACAGCCCCACCATGCAGGCGACAAAGACAGCCTGTACCGTGAAGCGAAATTTTGGCCAGCGTCGCCAGGCAATGCCTATCAGGAGAAAGACCCCGACCAGCATGTTTCGTACTATCGCCTCGGCCCAGGAATTCCATTCGATAAGAACGGACAGGCTGGAGGAAATCGGCCATACGATCGCCGAGGCGGCGATGAGCAGAGCCCCGAGCTTGCGCTGACCCTTGTCTTGGGAGATTGTCGCTTCCATTTTGCTCCACCGCGACGATATATCGTGATTCGAGAAGATTGCCAGGAGGTCGGAATTCACGCGGGGCCGACAACCTTTTGCTGTGAAATTTCGAACAACTAGGACTGAATCGCCCAGCAGTGATAACCCCGAAGTCGATAGGCACTAAGAAGCTTTTTAAAGGCCTAATCTTGCAAGTTACTGAAAGATCGGTATTGTGATTGCGACGAGGGCCCCTGAGCCGTCGCTATATAATAGAGTGCATGAGCAGAACCCTGGTCATAGTTGAGTCGCCTACCAAGGCTAAAACCATTGGAAAGTTCCTGGGCAAGGACTTCGAGGTATTGGCTTCCTATGGCCATGTGCGCGACCTGCCGAATAATGCCGCCGAAATCCCGGCTGAGATAAAGAAAGAAAAGTGGTCTCGTTTGGGGGTGAATATCGAGAAGGGCTTTGAGCCGCTGTACATCATTCCGGAAGAGAAGAAGAAGCGGGTCAAGGAATTAAAAGTCGCGCTCAAGGAAGCAGATGAACTTTTGCTCGCAACCGACGAGGACCGCGAGGGAGAATCAATTAGCTGGCATCTGCTGCAGGTCTTAAATCCCAAAATTCCGGTAAAGCGCCTCGTGTTCCACGAGATCACCAAGGAAGCCATCGAGGCATCGCTTAAGTCGGCGCGTGATGTCGATGAGAACCTCGTCAAGGCGCAAGAAACTCGCCGCATCATTGATCGTCTTTTCGGTTATTCTGTAAGTCCCCTGCTGTGGAAAAAGGTCGCCCCTCGTCTGAGTGCCGGACGCGTGCAAAGTGTTGCCATGCGCCTACTCGTCGAGCGTGAGCGCGAGCGCATTGCGTTCCGTAAGTCTGTCTATTGGGACATCAAAGCCGTCTTCTCAAAGACTGGAAGCAAGGAGCCTTCCGATCTTTTCGAAGCTGAGCTGACCCATGTTAACGGGAAGCGCGTCGCGCTCGGCAAGGACTTCGATTCCAACACCGGCAAACTTCTGCCCAACGCCGATGTGGTTTTTCTCGACGAGAAGAAGGCAAATCAACTGCGCGAAAAACTTCTCACGAGCAACGCCAAAGTTGTTTCCATCGAAGAGAAGCCCTACAGCCAGCGACCCTACGCGCCGTTCACCACCAGCACCTTGCAGCAAGAAGCGAGCAGAAAACTTAGCTTTGCTGCACGCCGCACCATGCAAGTCGCTCAGACCTTGTATGAGAACGGCTTCATTACCTATATGCGTACGGACTCCACGACGCTGTCAGACGAGGCTCTCAATGCCGCTCGTACCCTGATTGAGCGTGATTTCGGCGCCCAGTATTTATCGCCCGAGCCGCGGCTGTATAAGACCAAGGTCAAAAATGCCCAGGAAGCCCACGAGGCTATTCGTCCCGCTGGCGCCCAGTTCACTGCGCCCTCGGTGGTGAAGGAGAAGTTCGGCCCCGAGGCGTTTCGACTATACGAGCTTATCTGGCAGCGCACGATTGCTTCACAGATGAAGGACGCCAATGGAACTCGCGTCGCTGTGCAAGTGGCTTGCGATGACTCCACCTTCCGGGCAGCGGGAAAGACCATCGAGTTCCCCGGATTTTTGCGGGTCTACGTCGAGGGCACCGACGATCCGGATCAGGAGTTAGCAGATCGCGAGAAGGTGCTCCCCAAGCTGACGCAAGGCGAAGGTGTGGATGTGCGCTCACTGGACGCACTTTCGCACGAGACGCAGCCTCCGGCCCGATTTACCGAAGGCACGCTCATTAAGGAACTTGAGCGCCGAGGAATCGGGCGCCCGAGTACCTGGGCAACGATTGTTGATGTCGTACTTTCGCGTTCCTACGCGTTCAAGAAGGGGACGGCGCTTGTGCCGACATTTTTGGCGACCGTGCTCACCTCTCTTATGGAGCGCTACTTTACCAATCTCGTTGACTATGACTTTACCGCGCGTTTGGAAGACGATCTTGACGCTATTTCTCGCGGGGAGGCCGACAATCTGGCTTATCTGAAAAAGTTCTATAACGGCAACGGGCATCCTGGCCTGAAGGATCTGGTGCTAAACGGCGAGGCTAAGATTGACCCTCGTGAAGTAAACGGCATCAAGCTGGGCGAGGACAATGGAAAGGTCGTCGAGGTGCGTATAGGACGCTTCGGTCCCTTCATTACCAACGGTGAAACGCGGGCGAGCGTCCCTGATATGGTGGCGCCGGATGAAATGAATGTTGAGCGTGCGCTCACGCTGCTGGTTGAAGCGGCAAAGGGCCCGGCTTCTTTGGGCAGTCATCCTGAGTTCAATTTGCCTATTTATCTGAAGAAGGGGCGCTTTGGTCCTTATATTCAGCTTGGCGATCAAGGTGAGGGCGAAGAGCGTCCTAAGATGGCTTCTCTTCTGCCCGGAATGACGCCGGAAACCGTTACGCTGGACCTGGCCGTGCAGATTCTCGCGCTGCCCCGTTTGCTCGGGAAGACCGAAGCGGGCGAGGACGTCTTTGCTTCGGCCGGGCGCTATGGCCCGTACGTCAAAGCTGGCGCTGAGACCCGCTCGATTCCAATGGATCAGATGTCACCCCTGACTATGACGCTTGAGCAGGCACTGGAGCTTCTCAAGCAGCCGCGCCGACGCGGCCGTGCGAGCGCGCAGCCCTCGACGTTGAAGGAAGTCGGCAAGCATCCTGTTTCTGAATTGATGATGGTTATCAAGAGTGGCCGCTATGGACCTTACGTTACTGACGGAAAGGTGAACGCTTCGTTGCCGAAAGGCCTCGATCCCCAGTCATTGACCGTTGCCGATGCGGTTAATCTGCTCGAGCAGCGCGTGGCAAAACTAGCTGCGGAAGAGGGCCAGCCGACCAAGAAGAAAAAGCCGGCCGCGCGAAAGTCAAAGGGCAAGAAGGCAGCTGCTTAAGCCACACTCTGCGAGTGCTCTCGATTCTGTGGTACTGAGCACAACCAATGTACAATTTCCTCCGTGCTTGAGGGCTTGGTTAGAAACTTGGAACACCCAAGCGAGCGCAGCTCGGATTCTAGATCGGCGTCTTTGCTTCCCGATAGCACCAGACAGGGCAGTTGCCAGCCCCGCTCAATCATTCCTTTGAGCAACTCCCTTGCGCCACCGCCTGGCATGGTGGCGTCGGTAATTATACAGGTGGGGAGTTCGAAGTTTAATATGCTTAGAGCATCTGACGAGGAATGGGCGCGGAGTATCCTTACTCCGCGTTGTTCCAAGAGCTTGCCAATGGTAGCGACGAAGTCAACATCGTCATCTACCAGCAATACGCACTGCCCCGAAATAGAATTCGAGCTGTCTGAGGTTTGACAGTTTGGCACTTGGGCTAGCGAGGCCTGGGGTATATAGAGGGTAAACTTACTGCCTGCCCGAGGCGTCGAGGTGGCGACTATTCGTCCGCCATTGAGCTCGATTAAAAGCTTGCTCACTGCCATGCCGAGACCAACTCCCTCAACTGAATCGCCCTGAAATCTCGAGAATGGCGTAAAGAGCTTGTCCAGTTCCTCCTTTGTCATGCCGCATCCGGTGTCGCGAATCTCGACGGCAATCTGATGATTGAATTTTCGGAGAATAAGGGCAACGGAACCACTGCGAGTGTACTTGATCGCGTTGCTCATTACATTCGCGAGCACTCGTTTTAGTTGTGCTCGGTCGCAGTAGGCAATGGTACCCTGCTCCTGGCTTTCAAAATTTAGATCAAGCCCCTTTAACTTTGCAGCGATGGCGAAGGAGGCCAGGATCTCCTGCAACAATTCCCGGACATCGAAGGGCTCAGGCTTGGCGAAAAGCTTGCCGGCACTATGCCGGGTTAAGTCGAGAACCGACTCTGTGATTTCCCCAAGAGTCGCGCAGTTCGCGAGGGCAATTTCAATCAGCTCCTCTCGCTCCGATTCTCTTGGCTCGACCTTCAGCAAGGTAAGAATCGAGCGAACATTGGATAGTGGTGAGCGCAAGTCATGCGACATTTGGGCGATGAATTGGGACTTTTCAGAATTCTCATGCTGCGCGGTTTGGGCCGCCGCGTTGAGCTCAGCGATGCGCCGTCCCGATTCAAACTCGGAAGCGTACACCTTAACAAACTCGTATGCGGCCTCTGTCTGAACGGTGGAGGGTGGGCTATCACGGTATCCAATCCAGAGCACTGCTCGCGGCACTTCACGATCCTCTAAGCTGGTAACCGGAAGCGTGAGCGTGTATGCGAATCCGCAGGGCTGCCAACTGGAGAGAATGCCACTTTGTGCGGTCTCATCCCGTAAACCAAATCCAATGTCCGCGCCCGATTCGAGGAATGGGGTTACAAAGTGCTGAAGCCTTCTCTTCGACAGTACATCAACGCTCCCCACCGCCTGTATGGTGATGCCATGCTCAGCTGAATTGCTTATGAGCGCACAGGCGCTGCCCCCAAGCGTCGCCAACTTCACTTCTATCGATCTGCCGAGACTTTTAATTGAGGGGGCGGCCGGCTCCTCCCGAGTATGCATGCGATAACGCACTGCGTCGATCAGTTCCTCAAGCGACTCGCTTCCAAGCTCAGCGGGGAGAGAGAGTAAACGCGCAAGATCTAGCTTGAGCCGATGCTCACGGAAGGCGAGGTATGCGATATAGCCTGCCGCGAGGATAACTCCAGTTGCCGCGGCAAAGAGATTGTGGGTGATAATCCCCCCAATTCCAATTGTCACTAGGACCCAGAATATAGTGACGGAGGTCATGCTGCGCGCCTCCTTCGGGCCCGCGAGATGAGACGATGTGCTTGAACACACAGCAAACGAGGATCTTCGTTCTTGCTGAGGTAAGCGTCCGCACCAAAGTCGAGCAGTTTGATCTTGAGCTCTATATCATCGTCTGAGGTCAGCATAATGATGGGAAGCTCGTCGAATCGTGGATTAGAGCGCAGCGCCTTCAATAAGTCAGTGCCATTCATGCCGGGCATATGCACGTCGCAAACGATGAGTTCGGGCATGGCGGACTCCAGCTTCGCAAGCGCCTGCGTTCCGTCCGATGCATGAGTTACGCTGAGCGAGTGCCGCTCGAAAAAGCGCTCGAGCACCCGTACAAAAGTAACATTGTCGTCGACCACCCACACCTGCGCCGGCGAAGCCAGGCTTTGATCGAGGCGCCCTTCCGCTGCAGTAGGGGCCGGCCTTGGAATTGGCGGAGATACGGGAGTGGGAAATGGAATAACGTTAGAGTCTGATGGCGGACGAGGCAGTGACAGGGGTACAGGGCGCAAAATCGCAGAGTTTTCGCCAACTACAAGAACGGAATATTGTCCGCAATTTGCGCCCGAGGAGTTTGTCAAAGTGCAGGGCCCAAGCGCCGCCTTCTCGCGAAGCAGTCGCCACAGGGGCTCGAACATGATCGGTTGAATGCTTCCGCGCGCTGATCTGCCCCCAGGCAGCTGAAATGAATACATCAAAGAGTCCGCGCTTCGTTCGAAGCGAAGCTCGGAATTGCCGACTTGCTCAATAACTGCCGCGAGAACTGCCTGCGCCAAACTACTGAGGCGCTCTCTGCTATAGGTGGCTCGGGAATGGGTATTTTGAGCAAGCTTCTCGGACTCGTCTAAAGCCGCTTCGATATCCTGTAGGGTGGCAAGAGTCGTTTGTGCGAAGTTAAAGGCGCAGCGAAGTTCGTCGGCTGCACTTAGGTCAATGGTGATAAGCGCGATCGATCGATTGGCCAGCATAGCAGGAATCGAGTGAGCTTGGCGCAGGGCGCTCCACGATAAACCGGCCGGCAGCCCCTCAGTATAGGGGAAGACTCGGTGAGTAAAGCCAAGACCTATTTCGCCTGCGACCTGGCTTACCAGTACGCGCTCATCCAGGTCGAGTACCGAGGCAGCTTTGGAGAGTACCAAAGGATCTGCAAATAGGCCTTGAATTTCCACATATTGCTCTGCCGTCAAGATGCGCCTCAGTGAGCGCGCAATGTTGACCGAATCTTTTCTCTGCTTTGCGAAAAAGTTACGCAAAAATTGGCTCATTGTACTACTCCTCGAAGCTGAATGACTTTGTATCCATAGACAATAGGCTCCTGGCCAATCATCTGCAGCGCTCGGCCCGTAAAAGTTCCTTCGAGGGAAACTGCGATTCTAAGTCCGACCAGCAAAGAGCGGGTTAAATACCGAGTGGCAATCCCCGGCAGATTCTGCGCCGCAACCGGAATCGCAATCAACGAGGCCCCTTCCGACTCGGCTTGGGTTGTCGATGCCATTGCGGAAAACCGCAGATCAAGATCGGCAAATGTTCTTACCGCGGAGCTTAGTTGCAGATCGCCCTGCGACCGCGTCGAGGTAGCCTCGGGGGCGAAGCCCATAAACCCTCCGCTCACTGGATCGATGTCTGCGGTTACATATTTGGCCTCAATGAGAAAAGCTCGAGCGTCCAAGCTATCTGCGGCCCCATCCACCACCGATTCGATAAAGTGGTCGAGCTCGGCGTTCTTCAACCGCAGCTCTGGTTCAGAGGACCCTGGCTCTGCCACGAGTGCAAATGGCTTGAGTCCAGTGTCTCCGAGGAAGAGCTCGGCTGTCTGGTGAACCAAGCGAATTTGATCGAGATAGTCCGTTGCA
>JAYRHW010000274.1:0-3622 GCA_041907145.1 Bdellovibrionota bacterium | reverse complement strand
TGCTCGAAGGGGCCACGGCCTTGTCCGAAGAAATCATCACGAAGCGGGTTACGCCATGCTGCACTGCGGTGTCGAGTAGAAGCTTTGTACCAACTACGTTGTTGCGGAAGGCTTCGTAACAGTTCTCTTCCATCAGGGGAACATGCTTGTACGCGGCCGCGTGAAACACGAACTCTGGGCGGTGATCAGTAAATACTCGATGAAGGCGCGCCCGATCCGTAATGCTGGCGAGCACGGCATGCCGGCGAACATCTTTGGTGATATCGCCCAGTTCCCGATTGAGGCGGAAAAGATTGTACTCGCTATTGTCGAGCAAAATTATCTCCTTGGGGTTGAATGCGATAATCTGACGTACCAGTTCCGATCCAATCGAGCCGCCTGCTCCGGTGACCAAAACGCGGCGGCCACACAAAGCGTGACGAATCTCGTCCTCGTGCTCGACTCGAATTTCCTTCTCGAGCACAGATTCGATGGATATGCCATCAGGGCGCGATAGCGCGTCCATGAAGGCGAGGTCCTCGAAGGACTGCAGCTTCTTGAGTGGAATGCCAATTGCTTTGCAGGTGTCTTCGATCTGTGTTGCGCGCTGCTTTGACAGGGAGGGGATGGCAACGATTACAGCCGATACGTGGGGATTGGATGCCAGGACTTGCTCGAGCGCGCTAAGAGGCCCAACGACCGGCACTCCGAAGACAGTACTTCCCTGGTAGCGCTCATTGTCGTCAAGAACCGCGATGGGACGGTACGGCAATCGCTTTTGAGCAAGCATATTCTTTACGAGCAGGTGACCTGAGTCACCGGCGCCGATGACGATCGTTTCGCGGGTTTCATTGAAATCGGCGGAACCCTTAGCAACCAAAAAACGCTCGCTCAATAATCGAGTAAAGAGACGGCTACCGGCGCTCAGGAGAATTGAGAGGCACAGCTCGATAAAGACTACCGAGCGGGGAAATTCGTCAATTCTAAGAAGTAGAATTGAGGCGGTGAAACACAGAGAGGAGGCCACGTGAGCCTTTAGAATTCGCTCCGCATCCTGTGTTGAGACGTATCGCCAATATCCTCGGTTTAGACGCCACTGCATGTATGCTGCATGGCGGAACAGCAATAGGAGCGAAATTGGAAGTATGAAACGGTGATAAGGCCAGACCTCGTCCCAGTCGAATTCGAAGCGTAGGGTTAAGGCCAGAAAATATGAGGCCGCCGATACACTCAGATTGAGCGCCAGCACGAGACCTAGTCGAAATCGGTCCAAAAACGACCCAAGACGATTAAGCAACTTCCCTCCCCAAAGCGCCTAGATTCTCTAGCATTTCCCTAGATTGGTATAAGATGCAAGACATAATAACGCTGTTCTTTTCGCTTGCTCCACGCTCCACATAGGGATGACGGGAGGGCCGGTACTGATGCGGCTAGACGTTAACAGTTTTGCGGCTGGTGACGATCTCAGTGCTGCCAGGGGGTGGAAAGGGCTGTAGAGCCTCCTGACGTAGGCAAACCATCTGTAGGCGGTGATCTTGGGTTAAACTTGAGACGATTCGATGCACCCCGGCTAGCGCCGTAGTTCGAGAGACTATAGCCAATGCGGTGAGGGCAATGAGCTGGAGGTCAATCCAGGAGCTGCGTCGATCCACATACAGCAATCCCAGACGGCTCTTCCACGGACGAATAATTTGATTATAGCGTAGATCCGGATCCTCGCTACCTCTGAGGATTTCGCCTTCGTCAGCAAAGACGATTGAAGCAAAGTCGGTGATGCCGGGGCGAACGGACAGTAGTCGCCGCTCCTCAGTGGTGTACAAGTCGGTATCTCGGCGCACGTTTGGCCGGGGGCCGACAAGGCTCATATCTCCAGTGAGAACGTTGAAAAGCTGGGATAGTTCGTCCAACTTGTATCGCCGAATAAATTGCCCAACTGGGGTAATTCGCCGATCGTCACCGGCGGTAGAGTCAACTCCGGACTTATCTGCGTTGATCACCATCGAGCGAAGCTTAATCATGCGAAAGTCCTGACCGTCTCTGCCGACTCGATTGGCGATATAGAACGGTGAGTGCTTGTCCTGCCACCATACTAGTGCCATCACCGGAATCAGAACGGGTGAGGTCAGGAGCAGCCCGACTAACGAGATGGTGATATCCAAAATCCGCTTCAGCATGGCAGGTTAAGATTTTCGGGAATAGAATTCAGCAATCTTGCTCGCTACGTAATCGACATCCTCATTGCTCATAGCCATATTCAGCGGCAGCATCAGATAGCGCGAGATTACACGGTCGGTAAACGGCAAGCTGGCATTCAAGTGGAGATTCCTAAATTGGTGTACGGCCTTTCCCGCCCATTGCAGGAGTGTCCCGATCCCGTTGGTCTTCAGGAATTCCTTCAGCTCATCGCGATTTTCAGCTTCAATTTCGTAGTTCTGATAAGCATCGAAATGCTCGCCTTCTTCAACTGGGCCGGGAGGAAGGAGCAGCTGTTTAAGGCCCCGGAGCTTGCTATCGTAACGAGCAGCGATCGCGCGGCGACGGGCAACAACCTGAGGAAAGGTCTTGAGTTTATAATCAAGAAGCGCGGCCTGGATATTATCTAGTCTGGAGTTGTATCCCCACATTACGACTTCACCATGACGATCGCGGCCATGGTCGCGCAAGGTACGCATGGTTTCGTAGAGTCCGGAGTTATTAGTGATTATTGCCCCTCCATCACCGTAACAACCCAGGGTCTTCGCCGGATAGAAGCTAAACGTACCAGCAATACCGAAAGTG
Source organism: Bdellovibrionota bacterium (assembly GCA_041907145.1). Classification (GTDB taxonomy): domain Bacteria; phylum Bdellovibrionota_C; class UBA2361; order UBA2361; family JAFLCA01; genus JAFLCA01. The sequence continues at coordinate 865 of JAYRHW010000274.1, read as the reverse complement.
CCCGCTGCTCGTCCCTTATATTTCGAGCCCAATCCCTGTGCGGCATCTTCTACAATCATCAGCCCATGCTTTTCAGCGATCGTCATGAGACTGTCCATGTTGCAGGTTCTGCCATTGAGCTGCGTGGGCATAATTGCGCGGGTCCGCTTGGTAACAGCTTTTGCGACTGCCGAGGGATCGATCATGTGGTCGGATCCGCACTCCACCGGCACTGGGGTAGCCCCAGCGAAATGAATAGCAGCGGCAGTAGCAACGAAGGTATGCGAGGAGAATATCACCTCGTCGCCGGAACCGACCCCTGCTGCTTTCAAGGCGATAATCAGAGCATCGGTGCCGTTTGCAACCCCCAGGGCGTGCCGGGCTCCGGTGAACGAGGCAAAATTCTTCTCAAATTCCTCGAGATCTTTCTGTAGAATAAAGGCCCCGCGGCGCCCGACGTCGAGGATGACCTTCATGACGCCAGCTTCGTCTTCGGTGAAGGCGTGGGGGTAATTGAAGAAGGGAACAGAACGAACTAAGGCGTTGGCCATGACAAACTCCCATTCATAACTCAATTCTATCGTTGCTTGATTGTAGGAGAAAGGTAAATCTTTCGGGGGAGTGAGGGTAGTTTAGTTCGAAGGGAGTCGAGCAGCGTGAAGTCCTCTCAATCGATAAAATCGGGGCGTGACCGTGCCGGTGATGTTCACGGACGATTCTCCGTCAAGGGAAAGATATCGGTCCTGCTTTATGAGCCGTACATCTTCAACATCTACGGGAACACCCGCTATTTGCTCGCGATTTTTAAATACTACGATAGGAAGGCATTTGAAATGACGCTGTGTTCGCCGTACGAGCACCCGTTCCTAGAGCGAATTCGGGCACT
>JAYRHW010000273.1:0-2702 GCA_041907145.1 Bdellovibrionota bacterium | reverse complement strand
GAGAATTCTCAAGGAAGCGGTGCTCAATCTTAAGGGCGAGGAATTGTCTCTCGAAGAAAGCATCGACCCCGAGGTAAAGCTCGGCATGCACGCTTTCATCCCTGACGACTACATACCCGACGTTTCTGAGCGCTTGGTACTCTATCAGCGACTTGCATCAATTCTTTCGGATTCGGATGCGGCCGAGCTTTCCGCTGAAATCGAGGATCGCTTCGGGCCGCTTCCCTTGGAGGTCGGACACCTGATTGAACTGATGCGGTACCGAGCACTGCTGAAGAAGGTGGGCATAACGAAAGCCGAGGTTATTAAAGGCCGGCTGCTGCTTACCTTTAGCCCTCGCGCCACTATAAGTCCGCAAAGAGTGGTGGGACTGGTGCAACAAGCACCGGAACGCTACAGATTTAATCGTAGTCAGGCCTTAAGCGTGGCACTAGATAAGGAAAGTATCTCCAGCCCGCACGATCTCCATCGCATCACCGAACAGGTACTGTCGAAAATCTCAGTCTGAGTATTCCAAGTCGGCCCGTCAGGCTTTCCGTATCACCCAAAAGCACAACAATTGCGCTAGCTTCGTCGAATCCTCGGTGACACTCTTCCTCGTAACTGTGGGACGTTCCGTACTGCACCCTTCCCTTGCGATTCAGGTTGGATCTCAATAAGATTCTGGCAGTTTAGAGGCATTATTGTATGCACCAACTATACAAAAGCACCCTGGCCGTTATTGCTGCAGCAACCCTCGGCGTCTCTCCGGCCCGAGCCGCCGATAAGAAGGCGGTGAAGGCAGGCCCACAACTGTTGGTCAACGCCGTTGTGGCAAGCGTCGATGGCAAGCCGATCACCTTGCGCGACTTGAGCCAGCGACTCGGCTCAGGCCGCTTGCTGACCCTCAAGGAGGCTTCGCTCGATCCGGAGGCAAATGCGGTGCTTGATACCCTCATCATGGATGCACTCGTGAGCGCTGAGGCCGAATCCAGGAAAATATCCGTTAGTAACCCGGAGATCGAGCAGTACATAGAGGAGGTTGCCAAGCGCAACAATCTTTCGCGCGAAGGATTCGAGAAGGCACTTGTGCAGGAAGGTAAGACCTTGGAGTCGTATAAGGAGTTTGTCCGTATCGACATTTTGAAATCGCGACTTGCTTCCAACGTCATGCAAACCAAGGCAGCCGTTTCCGATCAAGAAGTCGATGCGTACCTCAAAGAACATCGCGATCTCAGCCAGGAAGGAGCGAAGATAAAACTCGCGCGCATACTCATCAGTGAAACCGCACATGGACAGGACGGCACGCAAAAGCGCTTGGCTGAGATTGCAGAGAAGCTGCATGCCGGCGCCGACTTTACCACATTGGCTCGAGATTACTCCGACGCACCCGATGGCGCCGAAGGCGGCGTATTGGGCATCCTTGCGGCGAAGGATTTGAGCAGCGACATTTTCGAAGCTGTTTCGAACTTAGGAACCGGCGAGACCAGCCCTCCTGTTCACAGCTCCCAGGGCTACCAGATCTTTCACGTTGTCGAGTCCTACGGAGCCTCTAGCTCTACTAACGAGGAAAACGACAAGCTGCGGGAGGAGATTCGCAAGCGCTTACAGCGGCAAAAACTCGACGAGAAAATGGGCAGCTATTTTACTGCCGAGCTGATGAAAGCTCACAGCGTCGATAGAAAAATCTGAGGTGTACCTTTAGCAATTAATCATGAATATTAATCCCCATATATTTCGCGAGTACGATATCCGCGGCTTTGTCGACCATGATCTATCGGAGGACTTTGCCTATTTGCTGGGGCGCTCGTTTGCCACGCTCGCCAAAGACAAGGGAAAGAACAATATCGCCATTGGTTTTGACTGTCGCCTAACTTCGCCGGGGTACGCCCAAGCCTTAGCGCGCGGGATGTCCGATGAAGGCATCGATAGCTGTCTTACCGGCATGGGCCCGACGCCGCAGCTTTACTTCGCCGTCTATGCACAGGATTTTGGCGGAGGCATTCAGGTCACAGGCAGTCACAATCCTTCGGACATGAACGGCTTCAAGCTCTGCCTCGGAAAGTCCACCATTTCCAGCGAAGAAATTCAGGATCTCAAAATTCGCGCTCTGAAGCTTCAGGAGAGTCTGCCCGCCGCACCAGGGAAGGGAAAAATCAGCGAACACGATATTCGGGCCGAGTACATTCAAGATTTAGTGAATAACTCCAAGCCGCATATAGGCAAGCGAAAGCTCAAAGTGGTCGTGGATGCCGGAAACGGTGTAGGTGGCATGGTGGGGCCGGAGGTCCTGCGCCAGCTCGGTGTCGAGGTGATTGAACTCTTCTGCGAGCCCGATGGCAGCTTCCCGAACCATCACCCTGACCCGACCGTGCTCGAAAATCTGCACGATCTCATTGCGAAGGTGAAAGAGCACAAGGCCGACTTCGGAATCGGCTGGGACGGTGACGCCGATCGCATCGGAGTAGTAGACGAAAACGGCGCGGTAATCTTCGGCGATATGCTGCTGCTCATTTACGCTCGCGCAATTTTGCAAGCCAAGCCCGGCGCTACAATTATCGGGGACGTCAACTGCTCGTCCCTATTGTTTGATGATATCCGCAAGCGCGGCGGCAACGCCGTCATGTGGAGGACTGGACACTCTCTTATCAAAGGAAAACTCAAGGAGCTCTCCGGGGAGCTGGGTGGCGAGATGAGCGGACACATAATGTTCCGACATCGCT
>JAYRHW010000272.1:0-15606 GCA_041907145.1 Bdellovibrionota bacterium | reverse complement strand
TTTGTCGTCGATTTCCTACAAAAGATCGCGCCAGGCACGAGGCACGAAAAGAGGACCTACGAAGTCGCGGAAGTCAGCACGGCGCTTCAAAAATCCGCGCGCGACTTGAAAGCAGTGATGATTGTGTTGGCGCAGTTGTCGCGCGACCCAGAGAAGGATGGACGCCCGCCTGCGATCAGTGACCTCGCGGATTCATCCCAGATCGAGAAGGATGCCGACTTGATAGCGCTGCTGCACCGTGTTCGAGGAGCTAAAGGTATCCACGAAGCCGAGCTGTATCTGGTGAAGCAACGCGATGGAGAAACAGGGTTGATCCGGCTCGAAGCGGACATGTCCATTCAGCAATTCCGGACACCTCGCGATCACTCTGTTTAATTTTTTGAAAAAAATATTGCCGCTTGCATCGACAGCGACTATAGTCTTGTTGCGTGAAGCAAACCACTAAATCTAAAACCGGAAAACCACGCGGGTTTGCTGCGATGACACCTGAGAAAGCTCTAGCGATCCAACGCAAAGGCGGTAAGACGATCTCTAAAGATCGCGCTTACATGTCGGAGATTGGAAAAGCTGGCCAAAAGGTGTTTCGCCGCAATTACCGCGTCGTAAGGAAACGACGATGAACATCCTCGAAGTAATCTCTGCCCAACGAAACGGCAAGTGCCTGCTCGAAGCGCAGGAGAAACTACAAGAAGCGGTCAAGAGGGCCGCTCTTACCGGCAAGAAGGCCAGTGTCACAATCAAGCTCAATGTCGTTCCTCTGGCGAATGACGGCGAGATGGTGATCAAGGACGATGTCTCCAACAAATTGCCGACGCCTGAGAAAGCGCCGACAACCTTCTATTACACTGACGATGGCGCACTTTTACGGGATGACCCGAAGCAACGGGAATTTCCGGAAGTCGCTAAAGCGGTGAACGCCTAAGCACACCGTATTGAAGATCTCGCTATGGACGCAGAAAAAACAGAGCTCCAAGAGCTGAATGATTTATTCAGCCAAGCTCAAGAAGTGAATTATATCAAGGGCGGGAAGCCGCTCGTGATACTCAAAAACGATCAGCAGGCGAAAGACCTCGAGTACCTGCTGAATGCGCCGACGGCAATCCGCGGAAAGTACTCGTTCACCCGGCAAAGCTCATTCATCGACTACGTGAATGAGCACAAGACAGCCGGCACTCGCGTATATGTGCCAAGCATCTCCTTATTCCTGGCGGTGCTTAATCACGCATCGCACGGGGATCCGCAATGGAATAACCACACTGCCGAGCTCCAGCTTAAGCAGACTCCTGCTTGGCTGACTTGGAAGGGCGAGAACAAGAAAAACATGAACCAGCGCGATTTTGCGCAGTTCATCGAGGACAATCTGGCGGAGATTGTCAATCCGGTCGGAGCGGCGTTGCTGGATCTTATCCGCACGATCAAAATGACCCAGTCTCTTGAGATTGGCGGCGAGGTAAACGAGCGCGGTGAGCTCTCCAGCCAGATGTTCGAAATTAAGGCGAGAAACTCAGCTGGAGCGAAGATGGATGTCGAATTGCCTGGGAGCTTCATGCTTGCTCTGAGCCCTTACGAAGACGGCGTTCCGATGACGATCGAGTGCAGGTTGCGATTCAAGATCGACCCGCCTAAGATGACGTTTTTCTACGAGATTCGCCATATTGATCGAATCGAACGGGAAGCGGTCGATAAGATCGCAGCCAACATTAAGCAATCCGTTCAGCTTCCTGTCTGGTACGGAAACCCTCCTTCCTAAAACGACCGTAACAAAAGCCAGAGGAATCCAACCTCCTCTGGCCTTTTCAAAAACTATGATTGAACCATTTTTCGGATTCAAAGACTCGAAGAATAGACTCCATGCAACAGTTGATTTGGCGCAGGCGTCGGAGATTGCTCTGCTGCTAAGCAAAGACGCCGACCAACACGGAAAAATCGGCGCCGAAGAGGCCGCTGCGACCATCGTTGCGCAAAAAAACGTTATCTTGGATCTTTTGACGACGGACGAAAACAGCCGTCCGAAGCGGCGCAAGGTCAACGGAGCGACGCGCAAGAGCCGAAAGTCTAAGAGTGAAACAACTGAGCAACCGTTGCACGCGGAAAGCTCTATCCCGAAGTGAATCACGGGATTCTACCAATGATAGGCGGGAAGCATCGGATTGCTTTCCGCCTGATCGAATCGTGAAGAAAGAATAGATGTGAGTGGCTGGACACAAGAAATGGTGCAAGCTCATGAACGTCGTATACTTGCGGCTAAGGGGAAGCTACGTCCCATCGTTCAAGAACAAAAAGAGGATAGTTGGAAACCAGCTAATCACGTCGCCGAAAGTCCAAGAGTGGATGAAGGACGCGATCGACAGTTTTACATCTCAATTACTTTCGCAGTGTCCGACAACCGAGAACGAGACGGTGACGGCGGAGAAGCTACGCTCTTGGATTGCATCGTCCGTGCCCGTGAACGACTCATGTCGTTACCTGATAGGGTGCTCCTGGCGCTTTATGAAAGTTCCGGAGGGAGAACAGGGAGCACTGATCCGCATTGAGAAGATCGCGTGAAGAACCTAAATAAACCGAATTACCCTGGCGGGCCGATGATCTGCAACAAGACTTACTTGCCAGCGTTTGCAGATTCAAAGGCGGTCAGCGAGTGGGCGGACACAATGCCTGCGATAACGGTTGACGCGATCGAATTTTGTTCGCACTGCGAAGGCTACCACGGGCACACGCATTGCCGCCCGCCATCCGGCGCCACGTCCGGGAGCTCTTCCAGGCACGATACCGAAGTCATTCCGGACCGAGTTAATAAGCACAACGCGATTCTTTCGAAGAGGCGATGAAAGACTTGTTTGGAAACGAAGCCTCGAAGAGGCTTCCTTGCCGACTGCGCCCGCGGTGAAGAAAAAGCGCGACGAGAGCCCGAAAGGGTATGCGGATCGTCCTGGAAGTGGTCCAAGCGGATTTACCTGCAAAGACTGCAAGCACGCAAAGCAAACCACTGGCGGTAAGCGATACTTTTGGAAATGCTGGTTGTTGCGAAAACGCTGGACGTCAAGCTACGGGACAGACATCCGATTGAAATCGCCGGCGTGCCGATTATTCGAAGTGAAACCTTGAAAGCTTATGATGCAAAAAAAAGACTTTGCGATTTTCCGAATACCCGGCGAGACCCGGATCAAGCTCAAGTGCGGACACACTATAATTCAGAAAAAGAGCCATCATGGACGGCGCCATATGCTTCGGAAATTCTACGATTGCAAGGAGTGTGATAAATGAGCATGAACGTCACGGTCCTTGCGCACCAGGAAGCGCAAGATGTCTTCCACCGGCACTATCCTTTTTGGCGCGCGGTTAAAGCTGAATCCTATATGGTAATAGTCCCGAGTCGGCAGACTATATCCGCAAAGGATTTCGCCTGCGTGGCGTTAGGGAAAGCCGGGCATGCCTGCCCAGGATCGATCTCGCGCTTGCGTTTTATGCTGCATATTTTCGCGTGCGACCCGGCTAAGACGCATCATTTCGTTTGCGAGTATGACGCGATCCCTATCGGCACTGTAGTGCAAGAGTCTCAAGGATTGACCGGCATTGTCATGGCCAACACGGAACCCCAGAGGTTCATGGCGCCGCGGTATGTCACTCCTCCCTGGCTGATCGATCATCAATCGGCGGTAAGAATGTCGAAAGCGGCTCATGATTACCCTGAGATTTACGAGGAAGGATTTGCTGACCGATATCTTTCTGCCCTGGCGATGATCGCCGGTGTTCCGATTCTGCCATTCCAGGCGCACGGATTTTCGCGCAACACGATTTTATTCCCGGAGCACCGTGAGCAACTGGCTGCCGCCATCAAGCAAGGCGCTCGAATGTTCCATGGCATCAAGTCGGATGCGGTCCTGTCTTTTATCCAAAACGAACTGTCCCAACATTATGAACGAATACACTGAACCCTGCGGAAAGACTTACATGAAAGATGCCCTGCGCCTGGAAGGAGTGATTGTTTGCGTCGGATTTGACGACTTGCTGGAGATGACCATTAACGAGAACAATGCTCATTTCGACACGCTCATTGTCGTCACTAACCACCATGACAAACGCACTCAAGCGATTGCTCGTAACAATGGCTGTATTGTGGTTGAGACTGATCTCTTCACCAAAAACGGCCGGAATTTTAACAAGGGCGCTGCTATCAATGCCGGTTTTGGACGATTCCAATACCACGGCTGGCGCATGCACCTGGATGCGGACATCGTGCTGCCGGACAATTTCAGACGGCTGCTTTTCAATCACACGACATTGGACCGGAACTGTATCTACGGAGCCGATCGCGTGGATGTCGTAGGACGAAGGGCGCTCCAGGATCTACTTTTGAAGGGACCGCAGTCGCACTCATCGGCGTTTATCAACTGCCGCCACGATCATCGACTGTCTGCCCGCTACGCGGACCCGCTCCGGGGATACGTCCCGATTGGATACTTTCAGCTCTGGCACGCATCGGCTCAGAAGTCCTATCCGTATTCTCTTGGGACTGCGCAGCATGATGACGTGATGTTCGCAGAACAGTGGTCTTGCCAGCACCGAAGGCTATTGCCAACGGCGATTTGCTATCACGTCTGCGCGCGGACGCCAAGGCTGGGAGAAAACTGGGACGGTAAACGCAGTCAACCAAGATTGAAATAAATGAAGCCACTCGAAAAAATCGTTGGTGAAATGCTGATAAACACGCGCGTCAAAAAAGCGACAGCGTTTCTTTCACCCATCCTGACGCTTGTGGTCGCGCGCCAGTTCAAGATGGATAGTCGGAGCAAACAACAGACGTTCATCGTCACAATCGGACGCCCGAACTTCGAGAACCGGAAGAAGCTCAAGGATCTGATCGCCGCGCGCGAGCCGTTTCCGGTGAAAAAGTTAGCCTACAAGTATTATCCCGAGAAGCGGCAGAAAAAGGCTAAGAAGAAGTGAGGTTCGAGACCACATTTTCACCGGATCGAGTGTTCCGATATACCGATATTCCGAAGCAAGACTGAGGAGTAAGAATGAACGAGAAAATCGATAACTTGTCCGGTATTTACGCGATTGAAGCTCAAGACGGAAGAAGATACGTCGGAAGCGCGATCTGCTTTCGAGTTAGGTGGAATAGACATAAAATGAGTCTCCGCAGAGGGAATCATCATTCTGTGATTCTTCAACGCTGCTGGAACAAATATGGAGAGCATTTTTTCAAGTTCAAAATTCTTTTAGTCTGCGAGAAGGATCAGCTTATTTCTTCGGAACAAAGCTTCATTGATGAGCTAAAGCCGGAGTTCAATGTCTGCAAAAAGGCTGGCTCTTCGATTGGTTTCAAGCACTCGGCGGAGACTAGGAGGAAGCTAGCTGCGATTTCGGAAGTGGTTCAGAAAGGTCGCAAGCATAGCATTGAATCAAGGATAAAGCGATCTATCGCCCTCAAAGGACGGAAGCCTTCCCCGCAAACAATTGCTGCGACTGTGGCTGTTTGCACCGGAAAGAAACTGACAGCAGAGCACAAAGCAAAAATTGGTTTTGCTGCCAGAAACATCTCAGACGAAACACGATCTAAGATTGCGGAATCATCTCGAAAACGAAGGCACACCGCAGAGAGTAAGGCAAAGATTGCTCAATCAAATAGAACAAGATGGATCAAGGGTCAATTGACTTTGGATCTATTATGAAAAAGATCCCAACTGTTTTCTCCGTGGATCGAATCTACAGATACACTTTGTGGAGAGAATGGAAATTGCCCGAAAAGGATCTGTTTTATTCATCAGAAGAAAATGGCCGGATGTTTGGTAACAAGGAAGAATTAGTTCAGTTTTTGGCGTTAAACCCTTCGACCGCTGACGAAGTGAAAGACGATCGCACCGTCCGGCGCTGCATCGACTATGCTAAGCGGTGGGGATTTGGAGCAATGGTCATGACGAACCTATTCGCGTTCCGTTCGACGGACCCGACTGTGATGCTCAAGCATCGCGATCCTATCGGAGAGCTGAACGATCACTATCTTTTGAAAGTCGCTGAGTCCGCTCAGCTGGTTATCTGCGCTTGGGGCAACGACGGAGCCCACCTAAGCCGCAGTGCCTACGTAGTGCAGATGCTCCGCCGCAAACCGCAGATCAAATTAAGCCGTCTTGGCCCATTAACCAACCTTGGGCACCCAAGACACCCCCTATACCTGAAATCGGCACTGACACCGGTGCCTCTATAACCGAAAACCCATGAATATTGAAAAATTAGTCATCCAATGCCGGGCCATCGTCCCAATCTTAGGCCTCGCCAGCGGCAATAAAGCCATTCACGAGGAGTTTATCAGCAGCAAGGCGCCAAAAGCTGATGACGCCGTCCAGGAAGTTGCATCGATTCCGGTGCAGGAGCAGATCGAGAAGGCAATGACCGTGTTCCCGAGGGACGAAAAAGGCCTTTTCTTCTGGGATTATCAGATGCGAGGCGCATTCAAAGGATTGATCGAGATTCTCATCGAGCTCGGAGACTGCAAAATTTCGAAGTGGAGCTACAAAAAGGCGGTCGATAACTTCCTCTACATCACTCCGCGTAAGATTTATTTGCAGCGTGCTGACGGGCAGTATTGCCAGCCTGGCGACGTTACCAAAAACGAGCGACCTTTGCGCGCGACAACGATGCAGGGTGATCGGATCGCGCTCGCATCGAGCGAGCAGCTGGATGCTGGGACAAATTGGACATTTGAGGTAACGCTTTTAACTGGAACGAACACAAAAACAAAGCTGGCGATCATCGATCGCGAGCTCATCGAAAAATGCCTTGAACTGACGCCTTTCCACGGTTTTGGCCAATGGCGAGGCGGTGGTTGGGGTCGCGCGGAATCGACGATTTTGACGCCGGCGAAGGAAGTGAAAAGAGCAGAAACGGACAAGACAACAGAAGAATCGGATACGACAGGAGGAGAGACGGATAAGAAAAGCGATGAGGCGGCTGGGAGTTGACGAGAATCCGAATCGTAACGGAAATCAGCTGAGCAGATGAGGAAATGAGATAAGTGGAGACGGAATTGAAACGAAAGCAGCTGAGATGGAATTGCTCTGTGCGGACTCGAACTGGAATGGACGAGATACGAGCAGGAGAGGGGATGAGCAGATACGGAAAAGAGCGGTGACGATTCGATGCGAGCCGGAAAAGAACGGGCTTGACAAGAACCGATTCGGAAGGGAGCTCGATAGAGCAGGAACGGAAAAGATAAGAAGCGATTCGGAAGAGAACTGATGAGACAGGGACAAGAAAGGTTTGGAGCGGGAAAGGAAACGATTTGAATTGTCATGGAGTGGTCGAGATTCGAAGCGGAGGTGCGATGGTCTGAATTGAAAAGGAATTGTAACGTAAAGAGAAGATGCGGAGTCGAAAGGACGGGAAGGGTATCGGAAAAGCCATGAAGTGACCTGGATACGATTAGAAAAGAGAAGGAAGAGTATGCAAATGAACATGAACACAGAACAACCGGAAATGAGTCCAACCGACAGAACCGAGATGAATAGCTCCAATCTTATCAATCAGGTGAGATGCGATGTAGGAAATCAACTCGACAGAATCGCGGGTTGCATAGCGGCAGAGAAGGTTGTCAGGGAGAACTTAGAGCGCAAAAATAAACAGGTCATGGATTTGTGCCAGAAGAGGGACATGCAGTATCTTGAGTTTCAATCGACCTTGACGCACATCCGGGATGCAATCTACATCAAGCGCGCTGAGTATCACGCGTATCCGATTGTTCTCCTGGTTCTAACCTACATCGAGGAAGCGCTCGATGGACCGAAGCAAAACCAAGTCAATCAGATCACGCCGGACAACCAGGGAGCTCCGGAAGAATGCTGCGGCGCCCAGCAGCCGAAGAAGTCAGAGAAAACCCTTTTGGATGAAATCAACGAGCTCAAGGGCAAGATCGAAGTGCTTGAGATCGTGCAGAAGAAGCTGCTCGAAAAGGAAAACCTCTTTCACGTCATCACGCATCGTATCTCTTAAAAACCAACGTCAAACCTTACCTAAATGAAAATTGTAAAAATCATCCATCTCTTACTCTTGTGCTTGGCTATGGCCGCATGCGACCAGCGTCCGCGCGTTTTCGTCGTCGATCGCCAAGACTTCAAGCAAGCTGTCGGCGAGCCGGTCCACGTAAAGGAGTCGCTCTATTCGCAGGCCGAGCTGTCTGGCTACGTCATTCGCCTTGGCTACAATTCGCCCACGGGCCTCGTGATCCTGGTCAATCAGCCCGTAGTGACCGCGACAAACTCGATCCTGCTGCACGCGATTTCGACAAACGCGCCTGCTCCTGCAGCAACGCAACCGGGCGAGGCTTCACACGGATATACAAACCCCCCGGCAATCAAACCTGAGGCGCCATGAAGTTCTGTTCGGCGGTCATTCTGTGGATCCTTAAACGGGCCTTCTTCTATGGGATGACCGCCGTCTATCTCGCGACAGCGCTCGTCCTCGTCGCGCTGGCGACCGTGATGGATTATTACATCGCAGTAGGACGAGACATCAAAAAACTCGAATGAGCGTTCACCCTGATGCCGATAGGATCGACTGGTAAGGTATGAAAGATTTTGAAGAACTTCGGAAATCAATGGACGATGCGATTGCCAAAGCGGTCAAGGCGCGCAACATCGCTATCGACGCTCTGACCGAGGAACAGGTCTGCCAAGTATTCAAGCAAGCTATCGAGTGCGGAGATATCAGTATGCACGTCGTCGCTACGAGCTCTTCGAACGAGCATCGGCAGGGCGCGGTTTACATCCCATTCGCCGAGAAGCAGCGCTTGGAGAGCCGGATCAAAGAGCTTGAGCGCGACGCCTAGGTCTATCAGGAGTTCAAGGAACCTATCTGGAAGAGTTTGATTTCGGCCATATCTTAATGAAGCTGTCACACCCTAAGCCTGTTATGAGCGCGGGAGCGATCTGGACTTACTGCTGCCTCACACCGAACCGAACGATTGCCGAAGCCTTCATAAAGACGCTAGCGCCCGAGAAATGGAAAGAGTAACTCTATGAAACCAAGATTCATCACCCTGACACGAGACAGCGACGGCAGCGAAATCGACGTTAACCCGGCCACAATTTGCTGGATGCGATCGGCGATCGAGAATTTTTCTCATCGGGATTACACTTGGGTAACGACCGCAGAAAGCCACGAATCGGAATTGTTCCGGAATACCAAATCGGAAATCTATCGCGCCATCGACAAGGCCTACGCCAGCTGACCGTGGATAAGATCACCCTCTATCGCCTGCAGGATCACGAAGGACGCGGTCCGTATCGCCCGGGGTTCTCGGATACCTGGATCGATCCCGACAACGATGGGAGCAACACGCCATCCGAATTCACGCCGAGCCAAATCCGTGAACTGGCGGAGCTGGCCGGCTCAAAGTTCTCCGCTCGCATCGGTTTCGCATTCCGGTCGCTCGATCAGCTGTATCGCTGGTTCAGAGCGTCCGAACTGGATCGGCTGAGCCTCTGCGGCTATTCCATCGTCGCAATAGACGTCGATGCAATCCTTGCGGAAACTGACCGACAAGTCATCTTCATGCGCATAGAACCTTTGCGCCGCGGAGTGCGCCAATTACAAAAAATTAACCATGAAACCAATGGAAGAACTAAAACCGCACGAGCTGAGAGTCCACCAGGAGAAGCTCGAGCTAGACGTGAAGCTTGCCAAGCTCCGAATGTTTATTGCCGGAGAAACTTACAACAGCCTATCGCTCGCAGAGCGGAAGCGACTAATGAGGCAGGCCGCACACATGGCCGCATACTCGGACGTGCTGATGGAGCGTATCGAGGCGTTTTAAACTTAGGCTAACCGGCACAAGTGGTTGAAAGACATGATTCATTCAAGTTCATCCCAGCGGTCATCAAAGGTTGAAAACGGAATGCCGAGGTTGACCCGGCGAGCGCGGATTGATTGACGGTGGAACAGTTTGGTTTTATGAGCGTAAAGCACCTTAAAGCGAATGACGGCGAACGAATGGCCCCGGCCAGTTCGGTTGACGATCTTCGCCATGCCGTTGGCCCATTCGGTGTAGGCGTTCGTTATTCGATGGTCGAAGAAGTTGAAGATTTCCGGTCGCCAGTTGTCGATGGTGTGAACCAACTCACGGAACTGGCTGTGACTGGTAATCGGCAGATGGTTGAACCATCGCGTATACTCCTTCTCAGCGGCTTTCACGTCGGGTTGGAGGTAAATGTCGAAGAACTGCTCCTTAAGCTCCCACGCCTCACAGATCCAAGCGTTGATCGACGAGGCCTACTCTCCCGACACCCCGGCGCCCGATGCGCCCTGGAAGCGGATGATGTCAGACATTGTCGCTCGATCCTGTGGTGAATCCGATGCGGTAGGATACGGGCCCAAAGCCCCTTACGGGATCAAGTTCACCTATCCGAATCAGCCCCCCGAGTGGGTAGAGATGGCTATGGCCCAGGATCCAATCACTGGTCAAGTCATGTTCTGGAATCGCAGCACGCGCGATCCGCCGAAAACATTAGGCGATTCGATGAAATTAAAATACTTGTTTCCTTCAACCCATACCTGCGAAGCTCAGGTTTTCAGATCTCAGAGTCCGGATTGTTTCTTCATTTTGCATTATCGGCTGGTGTGCTCTGAGCATAAGGTAGAAGTCTGCCGCGTCCGCATCGACAGTAACCAAAATATCGATCATCTCAGGTCTATGCAGCATGCCTGGTATTTGCACGCGCAAGCATGCAAAGGACAAGTTTAGTCAAGAAGTCCTGTTATTTTATCCCCTATGTCACCCGAGGATCTGAAACAAATCGAAGCCCTCATCGAAAAACACAAACCGGCCGGCCCAGGTTTCCTCACCTTCCTCTTCCTCATGTTCCTCCTCGGCCTCTTCAAAGGCTGCGGCTACTAACTCACCCATCCAAACTCGGCGGCGCTTCCCCCAACTCCCTCCTCATCTGCTCCGCCATATCCTCCACTCGCCTCTCCGCCATCTCCCCTGCAGTCCTCAACATCCTCTCCGCCATCTCATCATCCCCTTCCTCCACAGCCTTCACATACGCCATCTCACCGGGCAACGGCTTCCCATTCATCGATCGCAAATCTCCACACTCACCCTTCTTCTTCCTCTCCCTATGCTCCCGTTGCTTCCTAGCGTTATACTCTCTCAAATCCTGGCTGCTCTTTATTAACAAATAAGCCCGATGGTTCGGAATCAGATACGCATACTCCCCCTCCTTTACCATCCTACTACCATCATACTCCTTGCTCCGACTTTTAAGATCCGGCGCGCAAAGGTATTCCAGCGCCTTCTCCACCCTATCAACCGTCATACCTATCTTCGGAGCCACCGCCACAGGGTTAATCTCAACCCTCGAATTAACCGTGTGCGATATCACATACGACCACACCGCAAATACGTCCGCACCAGCACCATACATCGACCCCTCAAACGCCGACGCAAAGAATTTACCGAACATGATCCACCCCTTTCTCAGCACTCACCTCTTTCTCCAAATTCTCTTCCCCTGTCCGACCCCAATTCGAATACGCTCTCCGACACCCGCGACACTGTATCTCCTCCGGAAAACACGCCTTCCCTATCACGCTCGGATCTGTATCAAAAACCACTCCCATCCCTCCCCCAAATATCGGCCTCCCCTTGTGGATACTCCCCAACACAGGACACATCGCGTCCCTCCCGCAATGCTCACACTGCAACGGAATCTCCTCCCCCTTCCACTCCTCCGCCCGGGACCATTTCAACACCTTCCATGTCTTGTTCTTCATAGCTGTCAATACGCGTCAATCGTCATGTCAATTTCTACCACAGGTGTCAAGACACACAGAAGAAGAAGAAGAAGCAGAGGGGTCTGGGGAGATTTTTTACCTTCAACCCTTAACCCAAACTCACACCCTCGCGTCGCGCAGAGGGGCATACATGAGTTCACGGGCACATGCCGGCCACCCCCGCTCTCCCCCCGGGGGGTTCGCGATCTGGCGGCGTGATCGTGCGCGTCTGGTCGGTCGGTCGCTCGGGCCGTCGCCTGCCACCAGCCAACCGTCAAGGTCATCGACCTCTCGCCGGTCGGTCTGCCCTCCCGCGAAGTTCGCCGCCGCACATTATCGATTATCCGCTACAGTCCTACAAGCTAAGTCCTTGATAATCAACGGTCGTAGGACAAACACCGACAAACGTGTAGGACAACGCTCAATCCTAAGTAACTCACTTTTTTCTCGGCATGTCTCTGTGCTCCAACCACTTGCGCCATGCATACGGGTTCAGGACCGCTCGACGCATCTGCCGAGCCCCCAGTTTCGCGATTGAACCGTATCGCCGCTTGATCCGATAGCCTGGCGCTCGACCCGCTCGAATGTGATTGATCGCAACGTCGGTGACTCCGACCAGCCGGGCAATCTCCCTGTTCGACGCCCCAATGTGCATCCTATTAAGCTAAGTCGTTGCTACGAATGCACATAGGTGAAATTACTGCCCGTCCTCCCCAATGACCCGGCAGAAATTGCCTGATTTTAGGTGATATGGAGCAGGATGGGAGTGGTCCGTTTTGAGGCGCTGCTTGGCGCAGGCGATGTTTTGACGCTGGGAGGTTCATGTCTATGCGGGAGGGCAATCAAAATGCGTCCTAGGGCATTTTAGAGCGTTTTTATGGATCGCCGGGGGGAGAGATCGGGGGCGCCCTGGTTGGGAGGTGGAGAATCGGGGGCAGGGTCAGGGATGAGTGGGACGCCGGCGTCGCGGGCGGCGAGAGCGAGGGATTCGAGTTTGGCGATCGAGGAGAAAAGGATATCAAGCTCGGGCGTGAGAGGGATGAGGCGTCGGCCGTGGTCGCGGTGCGAGACGAGGATGGCGGAGCATCTGGAGCAGCGGTATTCGGCCATGGCCCAGGAGGAGCGTCCGGTGGGGACGGTTGGGTGGCCCAGGCACCAGCAGATGAGAGAGAATATGAGATTGAGCATGGGCCTTGGAGGGTAGCAAAAGAGACGAGGCTTGACAATAGTCGGTTAGGCGGCATTAGAGTAGGGGGATATGAAAATGACCTTCACGCCGCGCGATTGCCAGCAAGTTCTCTCCTGTGCCAATACCGTTTCGATCCATCCTGGGCCGATGATCGTTCGGGTCCACGAGGCCAAGGATGCGCAGGTTCAACATACTCCTCACCGATATTTCGGCTTTTCGGACGCAATGGTTGAAAACATTTTCCATTCACTTTTGTAAGTTGTTCGTAATTAGGACAAAATAGTTGAAAATAATTCTTGCGTTCGATTTGATACTGTGTTAATGTCGGACGTAATGGTTGAAACAACGAATAACGATATGAACTACAAAATCACAATCACGAACCAAACGACCGGCGAAAAAGCCCTCATTTTCCGCGATGTATGCACAATCCATCCGAAGTGGGTCCACGAGCAGTGCGGCACCGCCAGCGAGGCTGAATTGCAGCAGTATCTTGACGGCCTCAATGTCATGGATTGGTATCGTGGCGGCAGGCACCTCGGGCCGGATACGACGGGGATGGAGATGAGCCTGGAAGGTGGGCGGATTGCCATCTCCGACTACAAGACTGGCGAAGAAATCTGGCGCGGCGAAATTGACGGACAGACCTGGGCGAAATACCTCGACCAAGCGGAGAGAGGCACCGGTGCCGCTCCATCCTCGATTTTCCTGGACCAGGGGTTGCTTACGACGGGTCAGCAAGTCCCCGCCACCATCTATGCAGAGGAGGTCTAAGCAATGGACCACCTGAACCTGCCCGGAGTTCGAACCGACTCCGTTAACGGGCTGTGTCACGGCACTAAAGTCTTTCACGCCACTGTGACCGAGCAGCCAAAGTGCTGTCCGCGTAAGCGGTGTCAGTTCCCCGAACTCTACGCCTTCGGCACACGGAAGATTCGCTATATCGACCTGCCAATGCACGGGGAGCACACGCTCATAGATTTGAGCCGCCAGCGTTATCGGTGCAAGAAATGCGAACACACCTTCATGCCGGAACTCGAAGCCTTCGACCCACAATGGAGACTCACAAAACGAGCGGTCGCGTGGATCGAGGAACAAGCAACCAGGCGTCAGTTCACCGCTTTGGCCCAGGAACTCGGCATCGTTGAAAAGGCGATACGAAACGTATTCTGGCGCTACGCGCACCACAGAGAGAAGGAAGTCGAACCAACCGCTGGAAAGGTGCTCGGGATCGACGAGCTTTACCTGCTGAGTAAGTTCCGTTGCATTATCACCAACCTCACCGACCGAACCGTTATAGACCTCCTGGCAGAGCGAGATCAACGGCGAGTGGTTCGCTACCTCAAGAACCTGGACGGCATCAACAACGTCGAACGTGTCTGCATGGACATGTGGCGGCCGTATCGCGAGGCGGTGAGGATCGTTCTGCCCGATGTGCCGGTCACCGTGGACAAGTTCCACGTGCTGAAACAAGCCAACCACGTGATGGAGGACATCCGTAAGGAGACACAGCGGAAGCTGCCAGCCGGCCAGAAGCTGGACCTGATGCGCAGCCGACATATTCTTCTTCGCCGTGAGGCGGATTTGGAGCCAAAGGAGCTGAAGCGCATTAAGGTCTGGAAGCGCGTTTATCCTGCCCTGATTGACGCCTGGCAGCTTAAAGAGCAGTTCTTCCGCATCTATGACGAGAAGACCCCAGAAGCGGCCAGGGAGGCGTTTAAACGGTGGCGTGTCGATCTGCCGCTGACATGCCACGGCCAGTTTCAGGAACTGACCAACATGGTGCAGAACTGGGAGACGGAAATCTTCAACTACTTCGACCAGCGCATTACCAACGCCTACACGGAATGCGCCAACGGACTCGCGAAGGTTCTGAACCGCCAAGGCCGCGGTCATTCCTTCGATGTCATCCGTTATAAGCTGCTGTTTCAGCATAAGAAGCAACGCTTTGTTCAACTTTCGGTTAAATCAAAACTGGCCAACCTTGGAATACCGTTTTCAACATTCGATGAGACCCCGGAGGATTTTGTTTAAGTGCTAGTTCAATCATTTTGTCCGAATAGCCTTTCTTATCTACCCATGAAAAAATTCACGATTGACGATCTGAGGAAACTCGACCCATGCACAGAAGCGCTGGAGTGGGCCGAAAAACAAACCGATGCAGCAACAGCGTGGGAAACGTGTCCACGTGGTGACTGGCTGCTCTGGTTGCTGGAGCGAATTCGACCACTGACGAAAGAGCAGTCGGTTCGCTTGGCGATCGAGTTCGCAAAACAGGCATTGCCTCAGTTCCAAGCGGTATGCCCGAACGACCAACGTCCAGCTTTAGCTATTCAAGCGGCGGAAGATTGGCTGGCGAACCCAAACGAGCAGACAAAAAGCGCCGCCTGGAGCGCCGCCTGGAGCGCAGCCGACGCAGCCGACGCAGCCTGTAGCGCAGCCGACGCAGCCTGGAACGCAGCCTGGAGCGCAGCCAGGAGCGCAGCCGACGCAGCCGACGCAGCCTGGAGCGCAGCCGACGCAGCCGACGCAGCCTGTAGCGCAGCCGACGCAGCCGACGCAGCCTGGAACGCAGCCTGGAGCGCAGCCAGGAGCGCAGCCGACGCAGCCGACGCAGCCTGGAGCGCAGCCGACGCAGCCGACGCAGC
>JAYRHW010000271.1:0-17390 GCA_041907145.1 Bdellovibrionota bacterium | reverse complement strand
TCCTCCCCTCATTGCCTCGTCGTTCCAGTGGCGATTAGCGGATCGTGGAGGCTCGTGCAGCACGATTTTCTGCCCATTCCGTGGGGCACTATGGTCAATGTAGAAGTGCTCCCCCCTCTTGATCCTAGGAGCGTGCCTGCCAATGACCTCGTGCCCCTAATTGAAAGCCAGCTGCGACCGCATATAAGGTCCTAGAGTTGCTAATTTTCATCCGCCTTGTTACCTTCGGAATTCAATTCGCCGGAGTGGCGGAACTGGTAGACGCGCCGGATTCAAAATCCGGTACGGGCAACTGTGTGTGGGTTCGATTCCCTCCTCCGGCATATTTTCTCCCTTATGGTTCAAAGACGAATTCTGCAGCCATTTCTAATAGTAGGATTCCTAGCGCTAGCGAGTTGCTCAACCGCCCCCAGTGCTCCGGCTCCCACGGACTATCGCACCAACTCCATCGAGCTGTATCTCAGCCGTGCGAATCTTGTTGAAGCCGAATTCGAGCAGTTCAAAACACAGGGCAACAAGCTTTTCGTAGAATGCGGAAAGATTCGCCGCGGGCGATTTGTTCCTGAAGCTCAGGACGTTTTCCCGCTGAGCGATGCAGAACTGCAGCGCCTCAATGAAGGTGCTTGGTCGGTAGCCCAATTCCTCGATCATGATTTCGATTCACCGGGCGACAACAGTAGCCTTGCCGACCCTGGTCAGGCCTACTTCACTATCCAGGATTCGCAGAAAAAGGCTGAAATCAAGACTGCCCTCGATTCGGTCACCTCGCAGACGACCCCCGCTGACACGGCCCTCTATGACCTGGCCTCCGCCCTACGAAAGGCTTCGGGCGGAGCACCCTGCGGCAATCGTTCGTTTTACGGAATTCGTTAAGAACGATCCCTAAGCGCTATATACAAATCCGATACCGGGAAGGCTGGATCGAGCGTCCTCATGCCGTAAGTAACATCCGAGGGCGAGGCCTCCGTAAACTGATACGCATAGATTCGCTCGATACCTGGAATCTCCTCGCGCAAGAACGGCCATACCTGTTCACCATAGGCCAGCTGGTGATTTACGCCCTGCGCGCCTGATTCAGTGACCCAAACCCCCTTCGACAACCCATTCAGAAAATCCGATACCCCGCCACTTCGACGGACGTTCTCGAACTGCTTCCCGTAATAGTGAATCGCCCACTTGTCGAGAAAGTTCTGAGCTCCAGCGTCACGCATGGCGCGGTTGTAGTCCAGTGTCTCGGAGAAATTCTGATTAATCGCGGTCGTCGCAGCATTCAGGACCAGCTTTCCTGGCGCCAGCTCCCGCACCACATTGAAGGCTCGCGCCAGCATTTCGACATAATTGTCGGCGCTCTCGGCAATTCCAAGCGTCACATTTTCCGAATTATCTCTCATATTCGGCTCATTCCAAATCTCGAATCCTATCACGGCCCCGCGCCTGCCGTAGCGGGACACGACGCGCCTGACCCAGCGCTCGACAAAAGTAGTTCTCGGATTACCGTCAGTCCAGTTTCCGCTGTTCGCCATCCAAGACGGAAGACCGGTGACTACCACCAGAGCGTCAACTCCCGGCGGAAGGGCGGCGATTACATCATCATAGAAGTTGAAATTCGGCGTTGCCGAAGGCGTTGGCTGCACATTGTCGTCCCAATTGAGGAGAATGCGAACAAAGTTTAGTCGGAGAGTGTCGTGCACTTCGTTGAACTGCTGCCGTGCGGTACCAAAGCGGGAATCGTTTACAAAGGCATTTACGCCGAGACGGGTCGTATCTATATCCTTACGCGGCACCTCGTCCAGGGAATCCAGTGCATCCTTTACCGCAGAGGAATTACAACCGGCCATCAAACCAAGAGAAAGTACCAATAAAAGTAATGTACGCTTCATGTGCATATCCTCAATACAGTGGCTTTAGACTCGTATCATACAAACGGACTGCCAGGTATGAGAAAACGCCTGGCTAAACCCCCTTCCCCAGAGCCCCCCGAAAGAGCGATACTTTAGCCCTCATGGCTTCGAACTTTTCGCGGTCACTATTGTTGCTATCACTGCTCTGCCTCGGGCTGGCTGCCTGCTCCACATCTTTCAAGGCCAATAGCGGCATCATCGCCAGATTAAAGAACCGCGGCCCTGTCGCGGTGAGTGCGGACAACCCCTATTTGGCTGCCAACGTCCTCCTCAATAAGGAGATGGAGGGCAGTCCCGAGTTGAAGGGCTTTATCGAGAAGCGCGGTCTCCCGTCAGCGCTGGAGGTACAGCACGAATCGTTTGGACCGCTCGGCATGCAGCTCTACTATTTGTCCGAACGTCAGGTGTACATACTAGAGGAATCGGAAGGGCTCTGGCTTATTCGCGGTCCCGAAGCGTTTAGCAGTCAAAAATTGAGCGAGGTGCAAAACATCGCGGCGTTTCGCTATGCTGCAGGAGCGGTGTCTCCGCCAGTACCACAGCCGATCAGGCCGACAGCCGTTCCGACTCCCCGTGCAACCGCTCCCATTCGCGCGCCAACTTCAACTCCGCAGTTAGGCGCCTTTCAGTCTCCAAGCCGTCCGAAACTTGCGCCGGTTGGCGAGCTCGATGACAGTCAGCTGATAGCCAAACTAGTAGAGGGACATCGAAAGGATTTAGCCGAACTTTCGCCCCGAGGTGACGTAGTGCACTATGTTACCTCCGCTTTCGAGACGCTCCCCATCCTCGCGCGCTGGTACACGCTTGACCCCGACAATGCTGCAAAGATTGCCAGAATCAACCAGTTCAAGCCCGATCGTCGCCTGAACATTGGAGATACAGTGGTTATCCCCTCGTACCTGGTACGAAACAAGGTGCGCCTAACGGAAGAGTCCCTAGGAGCGATGCGCGAGTAGGCGATTACCCGCGCTTTTCCTTTTGCAGCCGCTCGAGATCGGCGTCCACCATCATGTGGATCATCTGCTCGAACGAAACCTCAGGCTCCCAGCCTAACTCCTTGCGAGCCTTCGAAGCATCGCCTACCAGCAGGTCCACTTCGGCAGGGCGCAAAAAGGCGCGATCGATCTTTACGAATTTTTCCCAATCCAATCCCACCCGCTCAAAGGCGACTTTGACTAAGTCACGAACAGATTGAGTCTTGCCGGTGGATATTACGTAATCATCTGGACGGGCCTGTTGCAGCATCCGCCACATGGCCTTCACATAATCTCCGGCGAAGCCCCAGTCGCGCTTGGCGTCCAGGTTCCCAAGACGGATTTCCGTAGCCATGCCTAGCTTAATTCTCGCCACTCCATCCGTGACCTTGCGTGTCACAAACTCGAGACCGCGTCGCGGGGACTCGTGGTTAAACAGAATTCCGGAAACGGCGAAGAGGCCGTAGCTCTCGCGATAATTCACGGTGATGTAATGACCATATACCTTCGATACTCCGTAAGGAGAACGGGGATAGAACGGAGTCAGCTCGGTCTGAGGAGTCTCGCGAACTTTCCCGAACATCTCGGAGCTGGATGCCTGATAGAACCGAATACTGCGGTCGACAAGACGAATGGACTCCAAGAGCTTCGTCACGCCAATGGCAGTGAATTCGGAGGTGAGAACAGGCTGTGCCCAGCTGGTCGGCACGAAGCTCTGCGCCGCAAGGTTATAAACCTCGACCGGCTTGGTCTCTTTAAGCACAGAAATCAGGGAAAATTGATCGAGCAAATCCCCCTGAACGAGATCAATCTTGCCGATCAAGTGATTGATACGCTCGAATTTCTCCACCGAAGCGCGGCGCACCATGCCGTATACCTTATATCCCTGCTCGAGAAGAAATTCGGCCAAATAGGATCCATCCTGGCCGGTTATTCCTGTTATAAGGGCTACTTTCTTTGTCATAACGTATCCTTTTCGGTCTTTACACTAAATTAGTTCTGCCGCGGCGCTTGAGCTCATCGACGATCTTGCGCACATCTTGCACATGGCTGCGCGGACAAACAAGCAGCGCATCGCCTGAGTCTATAATGACTAAATCGTGCGCACCAATGACAGCAGTCAGGCGCTGCTGGGAGTGAACGACGCAGTTCTTACAGTCGATTACGAGCGCATCACCGTGCAGCAAGTTCTTCTGATCATCGGTGTCAAAGTTTTCGGCCCAAGCATCCCAGGAGCCGACATCGTTCCAGCCAAAAGGCTCTGCGGCCAGCAACGCGCAATTTCTGGCGTGCTCGAGCACGCCAAAATCGATGGAAGTCGACTCCAGCCCCGCAAACACCTGCTCCAAAACTTTCTGCTCCTTTTCAGTGCCCAAGGCAGGCTGAATCGCCATTAAGCCCTCGTACAGCGGCGGCATAAACTCCCTAATGGCTTCCAAAATTACTTTTGCCCGCCACACGAACATTCCACTGTTCCAAAAGAATTCCCCCGATTCGAAATATCGCTTCGCCCGTTCGAGATTGGGCTTTTCGTAAAAGCGGCTAACGGTGTAGCCGTTGCCGCTGATGGGGGCTCCGCGCTTCATATAACCGTACCCGGTGTGCGGGAAACTGGGTCGAATTCCGATGGTAACGAGAACTTCGTTGGCACGCGCCAGCTCGACGGCCTCACGCAATACGGCGAGGAGCTTGGGTTCATCACTCACTGCGTGATCAGCAGGAAAGCATGCCAGCACAAGTTCTGGATCCTGCTTAGCGACGGCAGCCGCGGCCAACCCGAGCGAGGCCGCAGTGTTCCGCGCCACCGGCTCGCCGATGGTGCGAACTCCGGGCAAATGCTCCTGCACGAGAGGGATCATCGAAGCGCCGGTTACAATCAAGAGATTCTCAGCGCCGGCCAGCGGCTGAATTCTCCGCGCGGTCGCCTGGATAAGACTTTCGCCGGAAGCATTGATAGAAAGAAATTGCTTAGGACGACTGCGGCGACTAATCGGCCAAAATCGAGCTCCCTGCCCTCCAGCCAAAATCACGCTTCGCACACGGTTATCTGGGCTCGTCTTATGCGCCATAGCCAATCTCACTCAAATGATTCCTAAGTCCTTCCTGCCAAGTGATCGGTTTGCGCCCGAGTAATGTCGCCAATCGGCTGCAATCCAATACTGAGTACAAGGGGCGTTTCGCTGGCCGGACGAACTCCTTGACGCTGGTGCGCTCGACTCGGCAGCGCCCAATAGCTTCATTCTTTGCCTTCACCTGGTTGTGAATAGCGGTCGCAAAGTCGAACCAGGTCAGGGCACCGGAGCACGCGGCGTGAACTATGCCTCCACACTTCATGCGCCCGAGATCAAGCAGCACCTCGGCAAGCCAACCGGCCCACGTCGCAGTCATCCACTGATCGTCGACGACCTTCACAACCTCGCGCTCGCTAAAAAGTTTAATCATGGTGTGTACGAAGTTTTCTCCACGCTGCCCGTGAAGCGACGAAGTCCGCACCACGAGCCCCTGGTCGCCCAGGAGCTTCAGAACCTCCCGTTCGCCCTCAAGCTTCGAGGCTCCATAAACATTAATCGGGTTGGTGGGACTCGTTTCAGTAAGCGGAGAATTGCCGGCGCCGTCGAAAACATAATCAGTAGAAACATGAATCATGCGGCAATTGAGATCGCGCGCCGCAAGGGCAACCACAGCGGCTCCGTCGCGATTGATTCGATACGCTTCTTCCCGATCGGTTTCAGCTTTGTCAACGGCGGTGTAGGCAGCCGCATTCAGAATTAAATCCGGGCCGACCTGCTTGGCAAGAAATCGCACTTGCTGTGCATTCGTGATATCCACTTCAGAGAGCACCGGGGAAATGACTTCGAAGTCGAGATCGAATGCGCGCTTTTGCACCTCGAATCCGAGCTGACCCGATCCTCCAAACAGCAGAATCTTCATAGTTTCTTCAACGTCGCAAATAATTCTTCTCGTAAAACTTCTGGTACTCGCCGGTCTTGACGCGCTCCCACCAGTTTCGATTTGCTAAATACCATTCAACCGTTTCCGCCAATCCAGCCTGGAAAGAGATTTTTGGCTTCCATCCCAGCTCCCCTGTGATCTTACCGTGATCGATGGCATACCTGCGATCGTGCCCTGGCCTATCAGCCACGGCCTGAATCAAGCTCTCCGGCTTCTTCAGGAGTCGGAGGATGGAGTAGGTCACCTCCCGGTTCGGAATTTCAGCCTCGGCGGCTCCGCCAATATTGTAAATCTGTCCGGACCTTCCCCCTTCCGCTACCTTAAGCAGCGCCTCGCAATGATCGCGTACGTGCAGCCAACTCCGCACATTCATGCCATCCCCGTAGAGGGGAAGCTTCTTGTCCTCAAGCGCGTTGGTGATGAACAGTGGTATGAGCTTCTCAGGAAATTGATACGGTCCGTAGTTGTTCGTGCATCGCGTAACAATCGCGTTATAGCCGTGCGTCTTATGAGCAGCTAGAACCATCAAGTCGGACGCGGCTTTCGATGCCGAGTACGGACTGCTCGGATCGAGAGGTGTGGTTTCGACAAATCGGCCTGTCGGGCCAAGGGAACCGTAAACCTCATCCGTCGATATATGCACGAAGCGCTTGACCTGCCTTGCGATCGCATGATCGAGCAAGTTCTGTGTGCCAAGCACATTTGTTCGAACGAAGGCCATCGCTCCATGTATTGAGCGGTCAACGTGGCTCTCGGCCGCGAGGTGGAAAATGACATCAATCCCGCCGCCGAGCAGCGAACCTATCGCAGCATCGTCGCAAATATCGGCCTTTACGAATTCGACCTTCTTGGATGAGAGCAAGCCGGAGAGATTCTCTAGGTTTCCGGCATAGGTTAAGGAGTCCAGAGCGACGAGCTTCCAGTCCGGGCGCTGCTCTGACAAATAATGCACGAGATTGCTGCCAATGAACCCCGCAGCGCCTGTGATAAGGACTCGCATCAAAGACCCAACTCCAAAAATCCCCCGAACTTGGGGCCCTTCAACGTACCGAAATTTATGAGAAAACAAAAGCCGAGTGAGGAAAAATACCGCGTATTGAGGACCTTAAACAGCCCCTAGGGAAGCAGGGCGGCCCATAATAAGCTCAGGAATTCTTCCCCATGCCGACTCGCTGCACGACATCTCCAAGACCGGAGAATGTCACGCTAAGGTTGAAATACTGCCGATCAGGATTAATCTTGTCGCTCACCCCAAGGTCCATATGCCAGCAGTTGCACTGGCTGTAAAGGCGCATGCCCATGTTCTGCTCG
This sequence comes from Bdellovibrionota bacterium, assembly GCA_041907145.1. Lineage (GTDB taxonomy): Bacteria > Bdellovibrionota_C > UBA2361 > UBA2361 > JAFLCA01 > JAFLCA01. The sequence goes on along the minus strand of JAYRHW010000271.1, from coordinate 10,252 downwards.
ATAAACTCCCGAGCACGATTATCATAGCGGGAATAGTAGCCAAACTTGAGCTGTTGGGTGAGCGCGATCTCTGCGTTACCCTCGAGCTGACTGACCCCCGCATTTGCATCAGCTGATGGCGACCCGATAAAAGAATAACGGGCGCGCAGTGCGTCTCCTCGATCATCCCTGAAGTGCATCGACAAGCCCCAGGATGTAAACGTTTGGTCCTGGGTACTAAAGTTGTTCTCAAATCGCAGCGCAAAATTTCTGGATGGGTAGAGGGTCAAATCTGAGTTTAAATCGGACAATGGACGTGCAGTGTCCGCCGGGTCCTCATTATTGCGCTGGTCGAAATCATAGCTCTGCTTCATGCCGAAACTAATCAGCGGGCGAATCTCGCCAGTACGTATGGCGACGTTACCGCCGAAAACATCGGAGTCCTCGAGGCTGTCCAGGTCCTGCATAGGCTTATCGAGCGGAATTTGCGGCAGATCCTCGACCCGTGGAGTAAGCTCCGGGATCGAGTCCTGGCCAGGATGCCGCGGCAGGAATCTGCCCAGCAGATTCGATCGAAACCCATAAGTCACAAGCTTCCGAGCTCGGACCCGATCGCGGCTATCAAAAACCGGCAAGTCGTCCTGATTAACGTCTGGGATATAGGTGTAGCTGACCAGAGGCTCGATCGTATGTTTTAACCGCAAGAGTTCGAGATCTTGATTCTGCTGCCCGAGACTTGTCAGCGAGGTCAGCCAATTCCCCCTATCCAGTTCAAAGACCCGCTCTACCCCGGTCCCCATGCGATAGCTGAAGGCGTGCAACTGTCGATCGTTGGTCGAGTCCAATTCCCGGGCCGAGCCTGGAACCGACGTATCGTTCAGATTGTAATTCGTCTGGTCAGCTACCAAATCAAGTTGGCCGTTTACGTAGTTTTTTACATGAAAAGGGATCCCAAGATGCGGCGTAATTTCACTGCGCCAGCCATCATAGCCCGTCGATCGGGAGAATCTCGTCACATCCACGTCGCCCTGAGCTACCAGCTTCAATCCGTACGGATTGGAGCCGAATGGACGGAAGCTCTTCAATAGGGAAACCGACCCCTCCGGCAATCGCTGAAACGTCAAATCAGGATTGGAAACAAGGGCCTGATTATATTCGCCGGATAATTCGGCAACTCCAAAATCACCGAGGCCAGCACGCCCGATAAGCGTTGACGTTGTGTAGCGGGAATTATAGGCCCCAATTAGGTCATCATCAAATTCACGCAAGAATAGATTATCATTCACCAGATGAATATTAGCCAAGAACGCCCAGCTCTGATCGGCATCAGGAGCACTCGTCCAGCGCTGGGAGTAATAGCCGCCCACGCGGTTCGTATTGAAGTCAGGATTATAAATATCCGAGGTGACGGTGCCCCGAAGACTGTTGTCGCGGGCAGAATCGTTCGAGTAGAGCAGCCGCCCACGCGCGCGATTCTGCTTGGAAAAAACCTGTCGATAATCGAACACACTGCCGACTCGAGTCTTGCTCTGAAGGAACGGAGATACGGTGATATCCGTGCTCTCATCCAGAACCAGAAATACAGGCAGCTTGAGCGTGACGCCATCTTGCCTGCTATATCCGTAATCTCCGGCAAGAAGCCCGGATGCTCGCTCGCGCTTAACCGGAAACGCCAGGTACGGAGTGTAAAATATCGGCACTCCGTGGAAGTCCATCCACGTATCGTAAGTATGCGCGTACCCTTCCTCGGTTATATGACTGCGTCGGGAGTGTAACCTCCAAGGCTTGTCATTCTCGCTGCATTGGCAGGTGGAGAGCGTAGAATTCGACAGCAGATACTCCACGTCCGTGAGCTTCTCCGCCTCCTCCGCGTGAACGTCATAGTCCCCCTCTTCGAGCGAAAACTGAGAATTCTGAAATTTGCCCCGCTCAGAGTCGATATTAAACGTTCCGCTATCAGCTACCAGGCCCCCCTCGTTGTCACTAAGAACAACATTACCCTTCAAGTCGCTGTCCTTGGTTGTCATGTTGACTAGGGCTTCGCTGGACTGAACTTGAATACCCTCGCGCGATATAACGACGCCTTCGGTCCCGCGAATCTGATTGGTGTCCTTGAGAAACTCCGCTTTCCCAGCCTTAACGTCGACGTTCTGTGATGCAGGCTTATCTGCAGCCCGCACCGCCTTCTTTGTCTTCTTCTTCTGACGCTTTACGAGCTTGATGTCCTCGGCGTAGAGATGCTTGCGATTTGGAGCCTCGATGGTGACTTTCGTGGGTACCTCGGCGCTAAGCGGACTTGCAACGAAGACTTGAGTCGCAGCAATCGCGACGAGTAGGGTTCGGGATAGTGTAGGGATCTTCGAGCGCATGGGCCAATAAGGTGGTCAACTCACAATACTATTACCGCTCGCGGGCGGATGCGCTATGGGGATTTTTAGCTCTAGGCAAAGGCCGTCCTAGAAGCCAAAATTGCGCAAGATAACCGCGATTTCATCCCGCATAGCTGCTCGCTCGACAATTCGATCAACCATGCCGTGCTCCAGCAAGAATTCCGAACGCTGGAACCCCTCCGGCAGCCGCTGACGAATGGTTTGCTCAATGACCCTAGGCCCAGCAAATCCAATCAGGGCTCGCGGCTCAGCTAAAATGATATCCCCGAGCATCGCAAAGGATGCCGCCACGCCACCTGTCGTAGGATCGGTTAGAATGGAAATATAGGGGATATGGGCTTGCCCGAGCCTCGCCAGAGCTGCACTAACCTTGGCCATCTGCATAAGAGAGAAGATCCCCTCCTGCATACGGGCGCCTCCCGAAGCTGATACGATAATGACGGGACGCTTTTCCTCGGTGCCCACCTCGATCATGCGAGCAAGTTTTTCGCCGACGACAGCTCCCATGCTACCGCCCATGTAGGAGAATTCAAAAACCCCAAGAGCCACGGCGATATTATCCAAGCGCGCACGACCCGTGACGACCGCCTCGGAAGAGCCGCTGGTTTTCTCGGCCTTCTTTATTCGCTCCTTATACTTCTTCGAATCTCTAAAGTTCAGCGGATCGCCGGGGCGCAAGTTCGCGTCGAGTTCCACGAAGGAATGGCGATCAACAAGAAGTGGGATACGTTGCTTGGCGCTGAGTCTAAAGTGATAGCTGCATTTGAGGCAGACCCCAAAAGTGCGACGCAGCTCTTTGGTATAGAGGATAGCAGAGCATTCTGGACACTTGGTCCAAATATCATCCGGCATCTGGGAGCGTTCAGCTTCGTCTATTGAAGGCTTAGGCGCTTTCGCTCTCGAGAACCAACCCATAACTGACTGATCTCCGGTACTTATATCCGTTGGGGGTCAACCATAGCACTTCCCGAAGGTCGGAGCCAACCGGGGCTATACCATCGACCGCCGACGAATCACCGGCAAGTCAGCCGAGGGAGTCGTAGGCCCGGCCGCATCGACCATGCCCACTGACGTGCCGCATCACCGGGCGGGTGAATTTTCTCCCCTGTATGGATCTGTGGTAACTTCGGCCAGGACTATTTCAACTACCTCGCCATGCCTTCACTACTCGAAGTCTCCCACTACCTCGACACGCTCTTGAACCCCAAGGCGTTCAAGGACGTGGCAATGAACGGTATCCAGGTCGAAAGCGGGCAGACGAGCATCGAGAAGGTTGCCGTCGCAGTTGATGCGGGAGAAAGCATTATAGAGCGCGCCGTGGGAGAAAAAGCGCAGCTACTCATTGTTCACCACGGACTCTTCTGGGGCTCCCCGACTTCGATAACCGGGGCGCTGGCGCGTAAGGTTGCAAATCTAATTCGCGGGGGATGCTCTCTGTACGCCTCCCACCTTCCCCTTGATGCGCATGCCGAAGTCGGCAATGGATTCGAATTGGCTCGTCACCTCGGGCTGAGCGATTTGCAAGGTTTCTGCGAGTACAGCGGGAGTCTTATCGGTGCCCAAGGCCGGCTCCCTGCCCCGCGCACGGTATTGGAGGTCGCCGCCCTGCTCGCAAAGCTTCCCGGTGCCCGAGCCCCGCTTGTCCTCGAACACGGTAAATCTAAGGTTCAGTCGGTAGGCATCGTTACGGGCTCTGGCGCATTCGGCGTGTCAGCGGCCGCCCAAGCCGGACTAGACTGCTACGTTTCGGGGGAACCCAAGCACGAAGTCTATCATTTGAGTAAAGAGCTCAAGATCAGCTGCGTATTTGCCGGACACTATGCAACCGAGACCTTCGGCGTGCGCGCTGTGGGGAGAAAGCTTCAGGGCGAGTTCGGGCTTAACGTAGTTTTTCTCGATGAGACTAGCGGAATTTAATGCAGTGATTTAGATTGCTGACCGATTAATTTTGAAGCTGTGCCCGGTCGTATGAAGAGTTTAACCTCGCTTTCTCTCACCAATAAAAGAGTTCTCATCCGGGCGGATCTAAACGTGCCCCTCGATGACGAGCTGCACATTACCGATGATAATCGGGTGCAACAATTCCTCCCTACTCTAAAGTTCGTGCTGGAGCATGGCGGTCGTCCGATCGTGATGTCCCATCTTGGGGACGGGAGCGGCAAGGCAGATCCCAGAACTTCGCTCAAACCCGTAGCGGAGCACCTTCGTACACTGCTTAACGCCGAGGTCCTTTTAGCTCCTGATTGCGTTGGAGCTGCAGTCGAGGAACTTGCAAAGAGCTTGGAGCCCGGTCGAGTACTCCTGCTCGAGAATCTGCGATATCACGCAGGGGAAAAGGACAACGACCCGCAATTTGCAGCCCAGCTTGCCAAGCTCGGGGATGTCTTCGTCCAAGATGCCTTCGCCACTGCCCATCGAAAACATGCCTCAATGGTTGGCGTGCCGAGGCTCCTCAAGGAGAAGGCTCCTGGATTGTTAATGCAAAAGGAAATGGATTATTACGAAAAATCGCTCGTAAAGCCCAAAGCCCCTCTCTGCGTGGTGCTTGGCGGCTCAAAAGTTTCAACCAAGCTCAATGCCCTGCTCCACATAGCAACTCGAGCCGATAAACTCATTATCGGCGGGGCAATGGCAAATACATTTTTGGCCGCACAGGGGCTGCAGATGGGCCGCTCACTCGTCGAGCGCGAGCTGTTTCCCAAAGCTCTGGAAATTTTAGGCACGTTGGCACGTCGTGATTGCAAGCTCTACTTGCCGGTCGATTTTCTCGTTGCGCCTTCACCAACGGCAAAGGGGCTTGGACGCCCCGTGCCAGCCCCGGAAGTACCTGCAGATATGATGGCCCTGGACATCGGCCCGGCGTCATCACTGCTGTTCCGTGAAGCTTTGCAGAACGCCGAGACAATCGTATGGAATGGCCCGATGGGCGCCTTCGAGAACGAGGAATTCGCCAAGGGCACCACCGACATGATTGAAGCTTTGGCCAGCGCCCATGGAATGACGGTCGTCGGCGGCGGAGACACTGATGCCGCCATACATAAAATGGAGCTTGGGCATAAGTTTGACTATATCTCGACCGGCGGAGGAGCATTCCTTGCCCTCCTCGAGGGCAAGGGGCTGCCGGGATTCGCGGCGCTTGAATCCTGATCTCGTCTTTGTCACGATTTTTGTTTCAGTTCAGGAGCACTCCTTGTAGCATTGGGCGCGTACGCGTTTTCCTTACGACATATCTTACCTGGAGGATAGATTCATGAAACAGTTTCTTGGAACCTTGCTTAGCATCACTCTGCTCGCGCCATCGCTGGCTCTGGCCGCCCCGGATCCTCTCGCCGCGGCACCGGACATGTACAAGCTCCTGTTCGAAAATGAAAAAGTGCGCGTAATGGAGGTAACCTTCAAACCCGGCCAAAAGATTGCCGAGCACTCACATCCGCATGAACATTTCGTAACGGTACTGAAGCCCGGAACCCTGACCATTCATCACGCCGACGGAACAGCCGCGGTCAATGAACTTCACACTGACCAGGTAGTATGGCTGCCGGCCGAAACCCATTGGGCGCAGAACACGGGAAAGACCGAGGTCAAGTTGCTCGTATCCGAAATGAAGTAGCTCGCATTTCTGGAAACCCGTCCTTGGCGGTCTTCGTGGACTAAGTACTTCGGCAGCGGCATTGAACACCGCGCGCCGCTGAATTACCCACGAGGACCACCGAGGCAACGGGCACAATGGCCCTCCCCGCTCTGCTTAGAAAGTCATTCATTTCAGACTATTAGGCAATTATTTGAGGAAAATTGTGATTTTTAGTGCCAAAACCTCAAGTTGTTCACTTTTGTGCACGATACTATCTGTGGCTGAGTTAGAGCGTTCAAGTTTGAACACCAACTCGATTGAAGCCAGGTACGTAATAAGGATATTAGGGAAAAACAGCTAAGCCTTTCAAAAGCTTAGCTCCCAAGGCGAGAAGGATTCTCCAACCCGTACAAAACTGTAGGTACTGTTGTAGGGAGTCTGTATGAGTTCCAAGTCCGCCGAAAAGATCATGCGCCAGCTTTCAACCGTTCGTCGCAAGAAAATTGAGAAGCTCAAAAACAAGATTGTTTCCGGCAAGTATAAGGTCGACAACCTGAGCCTAGCCAAAGCACTATTCATGGCCCGCTAGTCGCCTGGAGGTCTGAGTTCGCCCGTCTTATTCGACCACCCGTGCTACAATTATCCCAATAGTCCATAGTGCATTGTGGAACATGGGCAAGGCGGAGCAGGCAAAGAAGCAGCTTAGTGTCGGGGGATTTGCCTTTTTCAGCTCCCTATTTTTCCTCTGCCTGCTATCAGTCCTGAACATTTCCCTACTGCCCGATCTCTGGAACGTAGAAAACTTTCCATATCTCGTCAGTTTCGGCATCGGCATGATACCGGGCGGGTTCATTGCCATGTATTTCATTCAAGGGCACCCCTCGGTGCTTATTCATGAATTCAAACATTCCCTTGTTTCTGGTTTAGCCGGTAATCGCGCCCGCGGGCTAAAAGTGAAGAAGGATTCGGGTTATTTTGAGTACGAGTACACTTCGCGCACGGCGGAGTACAACGCATTCATATCCTTGGCGCCCTATATCATACCGCTCTTCACTTTTCCGGCTCTCCTCCTGGCGTACGGCGTATGGAGGTACTCTCACGAGTTGATGGTGGCCGTCGTCGGGATTGGTTATGGCATCGACATCATACTGAATGTGCGAGACATCTCCCGGCGTCAAACTGATCTCACCATGATTCGCGGAGGATACAGAGTGGCGCTGCTCTACATCACTGCCATGAATCTCACGATTGCCAGCATTTTGATGGCTTGGGTGCTCCAGGGCTGGTTCGGTATTCGCTACTTAGCGTACGGACTTTGGCAGGTAGTGCTGCACCTCGTGGCCTACTATCACAACGCGCCAAGCGCCATCTAGAGCCGCTTTCTGGAAGTTTTTCGCATGCCATCTGTATTGTCCGCAGAGCGGCATTAACACTAACTCTGCAATTAAATCTTGGCACCGTGCGATAGCTGTTAGTGCATAACTGGCAGCGTCTGGTGCCGCAAGAACTCCAGGTACCCATTGATAATCTTTTCTATCTCCGGCGGCGACAGCCTGCTGTGTGAGCGTCGCGGCGAGCCGCCGATAATATCTCCCCCACCCCAGCAATCCTTTTCGCCATCGGGAATGCCTTCAGCCTTATTGAGCACCTCATAGAGCTCGGCAATCGGAAACGGGATAAAGGGTGACATCTTGCCGATTGAATACTTAAATTTTCCCTCTCCCGCTTCAGCTGCAGCCACGAACGCACGCTCGCCTGCTTGATACAGCTCGGTGCGGGCCGCCGCGCCAACTTCACGGATCAGCGCCCAACCGGGGCCGCCACCCAAACGCTCCAGACGCAGGTCCAGGGGGAGTTGCTGCCCTCTCCCTACCACGTATTCTGAAATGCGAGAACCAACTGCCGCGATGACAGCCGCCATCTCAGCTCCAGTAGCGGCAATCAACTTTCCCGACAATCTACTTTGAGTGTAGGGGTCGTAAATCCAATTCAATTCACGGGCAAGGTCGGAGCGAGGATCGAAAGGATATGCTCCGGCGGTCGTATCCAGTAGATCTTCTGCTTGCACCAGGCGATTAATGAGCGGCTCCCCATTGCGCGTCACTCGCTCGTGATGTTTGAGCAACCACACGGCAGTGCTCACATCCTGATCAGGATCGTTGGCAAAGATATGCATGCAGGGAAATCCCGCAAGCTCAAAGGCGCTCATGAGTCCCTGCTTGAGATTCACATGCACCTGCCCCGTGGTGCTGCGGGTGCCAAGACGATCGACCTGTTCATGATGGTTAAGATTGAGGTGTGGTCCATCCGGGCTGTAGTGCGGCGGCCCGACTACATACCCGTCGAGCGCTATGGAGAATCCGGGCGCAGCCTGAAGAAATTCTGACCAGGAAATGACGTGTCGCGGAGCTATTAGTAATTCGACACCAGTTCCTAGAGTTTCCCGGTGAGTTACTCCTAGATCCACGAACGGCTGCGGATTAGGACCCGCAGCAGGACTTAAACCAGCTTCCATACCACTCCGGCTGGGCGACTACGCAGTCATTCAATCCCAGTTACCGCAAGATTGCGCCCAAGATACGCGCTAAGGAAGAGGAATTCAGATGTACGGAATTCCCGGAACCGCGTCCCTAAAGATATCAGAGATCTAGCAACAAATAGTCCGAGGAAGTCCGAGTTCTCGAACTTACGCGCAGGAACGGAGCAGATGATTTTATTATTGCGGCAGCTCTTATCGCTACGGGCACCTGTGAGGCAAATTTCAGTTGAGGTAGGGAAGCACGAGGCTAGCTCATCGATCGTAACGCACCCAATCCAAACAAAGTCCATGCGATGGCGCTGTGACCCCGGCGGCGCCCCGATCGCAGGCTGCGAGGATATCCGCGATCGAGCTTCTCTCGATGCGCTTGCGTGAAAGACTCACGAGGGTCCCAACCATGATTCGCACCATATGCTTGAGAAAGCCCTCGCCGACAACGCGAAAGATAACATAGTAACCTTCGCGGACGACCTCGCACTCATGAATTACCTTGATGCTAGTCTTGGCGGCACAGCCGGCACCCTGGAAACTTTTAAAGTCATGTCGACCGATAAAACTGCCGGCCTCTCGATTCATCATCTCGACATCCAGCGGTGTGCCTATGTACCAGACCCTGCCACGGTCGAGCACCGCCGGTCCAAGCCGATTTAAGATCGTATAAGAGTACTGCTTGCAGACGGCGGAATGTCGCGAATGGAAGTCATCCGGAACGATATCGGCCTTAAGGACCGTAAGCTCTCCGCGCAGGATATTGCTTATGGAATGCCCGATGCGCAGCAAATCAGGCGTGGAGCTCATATGAAAATTGACGACTTGCCCCCTGGCGTGAACGCCGGCATCAGTACGTCCCGAAGCGTAAATGGGATGTATGGGCTCACGCAGAATGGTCGACAAGACCCGTTCTAGTTCTCCCTCGATAGTGCGTTGCCCCGGCTGCATCTGCCAGCCATGAAACCTCGCGCCATTGTACTCGACGACCAGGCGTACATTAACCACGGGCGCTAACCTCGCCGCTGTAACACCAGCTCAGCGATCTGCACGGCATTCAATGCCGCCCCTTTGCGGAGATTGTCGGCGACGATCCAGAGATTAAGTCCGTGCGGCACCGACTCGTCGCGGCGTATGCGTCCCACCTGTATAGAATCCGTCGATGCCGTCGAAAGCGGCATCGGGTAGTCTGAATTGTTCGCAAAAACTTCGACACCCGAACGACCTTCCAATCCCTTTATCAAGGCATCGGGGGTCAAAGCTCGTTCAGTCTCGACGTTTACCGATTCCGAGTGAGAAAGGAATACCGGCACGCGCACCGCAGTCGCTGTAATCGGAAGATTCGGAATTCCCAAAATTTTGCGACTCTCGTGGATTATTTTGAATTCCTCCCGGGTATAGCCATCATCCTGGATTACATCAATGTGAGGGATGATGTTAAAGGCTATCTGATGAGGGAATTCCTCGACCTCAACATCCTTCTGGTTGCAAATCGCTATCGTTTGCGCCAAGAGCTCATCGAGGGCAGCCTTTCCTGCGCCGGAAACAGATTGATACGTCGAAACGACGACCCGCTTAAGTCCCGCAAGTTCATGTATCACATGCAGCACCACGACGAGCTGAATCGTCGAACAATTCGGGTTGGCAATGATACGGGTCGCGGCGGTTACCGCTTGAGGATTCACCTCAGGGACTACCAAAGGCACATTCTTATCGAGCCGGAAAAATCGTGAGTTATCAATTGCGACCGCCCCTTTTTCCACCGCTATCGGAACGAATCGCTGC